>JAJDXW010000249.1 GCA_022823045.1 Gammaproteobacteria bacterium | reverse complement strand
CTCGCCGGGCCGGTCCACGAGCACCGTCTTCACTTCCGGGATCGCGTCGAAGCGGAGGATCGGGTAGCTCTCCCAGTCGCGGCTCGTGATGCCGTCCCGGTCCCATGTCACCGCTTCGAGGAGGGTCCAGCTCGCGGCCTGCACGAAGCCGCCCTCGAGCTGTGCGGCAAGCCCGTCGGGGTCGACGATCTCTCCCGCGTCGGCCGCAATCACGGCCCGGAGGAGATGGACGACCGCGTCGTCGCCGACCCGGGCCTCCACCGCGACCGCGCAGTACCCCTTCGTGTTCTTGTAGCGCGCGACGGCGATCCCGCGGCCGGTGCCGGCGGGCGCCTCGCTCGCGGTCCACGCCGCCCAGCCGAAGCGCTCGGCCGCCGCGTCGAGCACCGTGCGGGTGCGCGCGTCCTCGAGGTGTCGGCGGCGGTAGTCGAGGGGGTCCGCTCCGGCCGCGAGGGCGAGCTCGTCCATGAACGACTCCGCGGCGAAGACGTTGGCGTAGGCGCCGAGGGTGCGAAGGGCGGAGACCCGGAGCGGGAGATCGTGCACGAGGTGCTTGACGATGCGGGTCTCGGGAAACGCGTAGGGCGGGGTCGCGTTCCGGTGGATGCCGCCGTTCACGGTGAGGTTGGGCGCGCGTGCGGGCTCTCGCACCGGGCGCGCGAGGTAGCGGGGGGCGAGGAACCGGTCCGCCTGGGAGCGGGCGCCGCCCGGCCGGGCGCGGACGACGTGGGTGTCGCTCAGCGTCTCGTGGGACCAGTGGCGCACGTCTCCCGTGTCGTCAAGGCGGGCCGCGAGCTCCATTCGCATGGCGGGGCCGTAGGGTTCCCAGGCGTGCTCGTCCTCGCGCGTCCACTTGAGGAGCACCGAGCGGCCCGGAAGCGCGCGGGCGACGAGGGCGGCTTCGAGCGCCGCATCGTCCGAGCCGTTGTGTCCGTAGCATCCGGCGCCGGGAGCGTGCTCGACGTCGACCGATTCGGGAGCGAGCCCGAGCGTCTCCGCGATGGAAGCCCTGAGCGGGTAGATCCCCTGCGAATGCGTCCACACCGTCAGCCGGCCCGCGTCGAATCGGGCGAGGGCGGCAGACGGGCCGAGGGAGCCGTGCATCTGGTAGGGGCGTTCGTAGACCGCCCGCACCGTCCGGGGGGTGTCGGGCGGGGGTTCCGGAACCGGCTCCTCGCGCGGGCGGCGGTCGCGGACCGAAAAGCTCTCGCGGCGGTTGCGGAGGAGCTGGTCCCGGATCGGCCGCTCGTCAAGCTTCCCCGTCGAGGACCACTTTGCCGCGGCGGCGACCCGCGCGGCGGCGCGGATCGCCCGGTGCTCGTCCTCGTCCGCCACCGCGAGGAAGCTGCCGTCGCGGACGAGTCGGGCGTCTTCGAGCCCCGCCTCGATGTCGTCGGGAAGCGATTCGAGCGACGCGTGGTAGTGGGGCGGGCGGACGACCCGGGCGTGGAGCGCCCCTTTGGGCTGAAGGTCGTGGACGAAGCGCTGGGTCCCGGTCACGAGCCCGCGCAGGTGCAGGGGCTCGATGCGCGGCGAGCGCGGCCCTCCGTCGCCACCCGCGCGCTGCACCGCCTCGGGGTCGACGGGAAGCGAGAGGGGCGCCCCCTCGACCAGCTCGCCGAAGCGAAGCGTCCGGTTCGTCTCGCGCGAGCGCACCAGCCCTTCCCCGGTCTCCAGGGTCCCCGCGTCGACGCCGAGGCGCCTCGCGGCGCGCGCGACGAGTTCGCGGCGGGCGGTCGCGGCGGCGAGCCGGACGGCGTGGCCGGACTGCTCCATCGAGTTGCTGCCCGAGGTATAGCCCTCGTCCGGAGAGCGGCCGGTCCGCGCCGGCTCCATCACGACGCGGTCGAAGGGTACCCCCAGCTCGCGGGCGGCGACGAGGGCGACGGCAGTGGTGATGCGCTGCCCGATCTCCACCTTGCCGGTGCGGACCTCGACGAAGCCGTCCGGCCGCACGGTGATCCAGTCCTCGACCCGGGGGTTCCCGGCGAGGCTCGGGTTGGCGGTCATCGGCGCGCCGCCCCGGCGAGCGCCCGCGCCGCCCGCAGCACGCCCGGATGGGCGCCGCAACGGCAGAGGTGGGGCGTGAGGGCGGCCCGGATCGCGCTCTCGTCCGGGTGCGGGTCCTTGCGAAGCAGGGCGGTGACCGCGACCACGATTCCCGGGGTGCAGTAGCCGCACTGCGCGGCCCGCTCGTCGATGAGGGCCTGCTGGACCGGGCCCGGCGCCGCCGGGGTGCCGAGCCCTTCGACGGTCTCGATCCGCCGCCCCTCGAAGTCGGCGGCGGGGCGCATGCAGGTGAGGGTCGACTCCCCGTCCACGAGCACCGCGCACGAGCCGCATTGCTCGAGGCCGCAGCCGACCTTGACGCCGGTGAGCCCGAGCCGGTTGCGGAGCACGAGGGCGAGCGGCTCGTCGGCCGCAACCTGCACGCGGCGCGAGACCCCGTTCACCTCGAGGTTCAAGACGGGGTCAGAGTGAGTTTTGCCCATTTCGGGCGGGTTGTCCTAGCGCTTGCGGTCGAGGAAGGCGCGCATGCGCTCGCGCGGCTCGCCGCTCGCGAACCCCCTCGGGAGGCAGTCGATGCCGCGCTCGACCGCGTCGCGGAGCGGCAGCTCCTCCCAGTCGCGGAGCAGCTCCTTCTGGAGGCGGATGGCGACGGGGCCCGCGGCGCAGATCATGTCCACCGTTTGCCCGACCTCGTCGTCGATCCCGCCCGCGGGCACCAGCGTCTCGACGAGCCCCCAGTCGTACGCCTTCGCGGCGTCGATGATCTCCCCGGTGTAGACGAGCCGGGCGGCCCGCCCCCAGCCCACCAGACGCGGCAGGAGAGCGGCTTCGATGACCGACGGCAGACCGACCTGCACTTCCGGCATGCCCACCTTGCAGGTGGCGTCGGCGACCCGGAGGTCGCACGATGCCGCGATCTCGAGACCCGCGCCGAGGCAGAACCCGGACATCCGGGCCACCACCGGGACGGGCGCGCGGCGGATCGCCTCGCACACGAGGTGGATCGAGGTGATGAAGGGCCGCGCCGCCTCCGGGGTCATGTCGACCATGTAGCCGATGTCCGCGCCGCCGATGAGGGCCCGCTCGCCCTTGCCGCGAAGCACTACCGCCCGCACGTCGGGGCCGGCCGCGACCCGCTCGATGGCGGCGGCGAGGGCGTCGGCGTCGTCCTTCGCCACCACGTTGAGCTTCGCTTCGTTGTCGTAGCAGACCGTCGCGACCCGGCCGCCGTTGGGGTTGTCGTCGAGATCGATGTGGATGTCGCCCACGTGCCGTCTCCCTGGTGTCGTTGCGTCGAGGATCGCGGGGCGCGTCGCCGTCGCGATCCGGAGCGGGGGATGCTAATGCGATCCGGATCGAAAACGAAAACGGGGTCAGAGTGGAATTTTCGCTTCTCGTCCGGGGCGCTCCACCGCACCCGAAATCCCGCTCCGATCCCATTTTCTCCCCCGCGAGCCGTCGCCCGCGGGGTGGCGGAACCGGGGTCGGGCCGGGCTTCCGTCGCGCCGGTGCGAGCCGGACGAGAAGCTGAAAGACCCGCTCCTGACCCCGATTTCCGCAGTCGACACGCCGCCATGGGTGGCGGAAGCGGCGTCCCGAGCCCCCCGCGGCGGGCGGCCGCCCGGGGCCGGCGCCGGAACCGGTTTAGAATTCGCGGCGGAAATCTCGAGGGGAGTCCCATGGGCCAGATGATCGAACTCACCGCTTCCGACGGACACACGCTTGGCGCGTATCGCGCCGATCCCGCGGGCGCACCCCGAGCCGGGGTCGTCGTCATCCAGGAGATCTTCGGGGTCAATGCGCACATGCGCGAGGTGACGGACGACTACGCGGCGCAAGGCTACCTCGCGATCGCCCCGGCTCTCTTCGATCGGTCCCGGCCGGGGGTCGAGCTCGGCTACGACGAGAGCTCGATCGCGGAGGGGCGCGACCTCGCCTTCGCGATGGATCCCGACGTGCCGGTGCGCGACCTCGAAGCGGCCGTGGCGGCCGCCGCGAGCGCGGGGAAGGTCGGGGTCGTCGGCTACTGCTGGGGGGGCTCCCTCACGTTCATGGCCGCCTGCAAGCTCGATGTCGCGGCCGCCTCCAGCTACTACGGCGGGCAAATCGTGGCCGCCCTCGAGCGCGAGCCGGGCCTCGCCCCCGCCGCGCCCCTCATCATGCACTTCGGCGAACACGACGCCGGAATCCCCCTCGACGACGTGGACCGGATCAGCAAGACCTTTCCCGACGTGCCGGTGTACATGTACGACGCGGGCCACGGCTTCAACTGCGACCATCGCGGCAGCTACGACGAGGACTCCTGCCGCACCGCCCGGCAGCGGACGCTCGACTTCTTCGCGAGCCATCTCGGCGGTTGAGCCCCTCTCGGCCATTCGCTCCCCCGGGTTCGGGGCCGCCGGTCGTGGAGCCGGCGCTGACTCCGGCCGCGGCCTGAGCGCTCCTTCGGTACGGGGCGAGGGTCAAGTGGACGAAGGACGCGAGCGGAGCGAAGAGCGGTCCGGGGCGCCCGCGCCCGGGGATGCCGCGCCGCGCGACGGCGATTCCCCGGAGGCGGAGAGCGCCCGGGGGACGGGAGCCGAGGATTCGTCCGTCACCCCCCTCGCGGGGCGGATCGGATGGATGCGGACCGTCGAGGTCGATGGCGTGCGGCGCCCCGTCGCCTCGCTCCTGCGGCGGGGGACGGCCCTCGCCATCGATATCTGCTTCGCGCTGCTCGCCGCGGGGATCGCCATCGACGTCCTCGCGTACTTCGTACCCGTCGACACCGCGGCGGCGTCCGGGTTCATGCTCCCGATCTTCGGCTTCCTCGCGCTCTACATCGTGTGGTTGCGCGATCGAGGGGCTTCGCGCCCGGGCGGCGGATTCCGATTCGGGCTGAGCGTCGGGCGCTGGCTGCTCGGCCTTCGTCTCGTTCCGGTGGCGGGTCCGCGGCGGCTCATCCGGCCGGTCACGGTGGCCGACTCCGAGCGTACGGAAGGCGAGACGATGCGGATCGTCCGCGCCGTGCTCATCGGGGTGATGGCGTCCCTGGTCGCCCTCCTGCTTCTCGCCCACGCGGTGAGCCGCACGGTCGTCTTCCTCACCATCCGGGACTACGCGGAGCGGCATCCGCCCCTCGCGGCGGAGCGGGGGAGCGACCCCGAGCTCGCGTCCTTTCCTTCGTCGCTCATCGTCGGTCGCAGCCGCGCGTACGTGCAGGTCGACGCCGAGTGGGGCGACCGCGGCGACCCGCTCGACTTCTTCCTCGTGCGCGATGGCGGGGAATGGAAGGTCGCGGAGGTCCGGGTCGGGCGCTCCGCGTGGTTCACGGCCAACCCCTATCTGCTCGACGCGCAGGACGCCGACGTCCCGGTCCCCTGAACCCCGCCGGGCCCATCCTTGACCAATTGCGGCTGGCCGCGCCGCCGAGCAAGGGAACACGCGTCCGCGCGGCGGCGAGTGCGATCATGCCCTGATGGGCAGCAGCGTCCCGGCCTCCGCCCGCTCGGCACGCTTCAGGACCTCAATCGCCGTCGCCAGGTCCTCGAGGGCAATCCCCAGATTGAACACCAGGATCCGTTGCTCGTCGGACGTTCTCTTCCCCTTCCCTTGGGCGACGAGCTCCGCCACCGTGGAGTCGACCCGTGTCACTCCCGGGAACTTGCCCTCGTTGCGGCGCGCGTCCTCGATCTGGCCGTAGTCGTCGGTCAGGACGAGGTCCATCGAGGCAATCGCCTCGTCCGTGACGTAGCTGTCGTAGTCGATAGTAACGACCAACGTGCCCGGCCCGATCCATCCGGACCGAAT
>JAJDXW010000315.1 GCA_022823045.1 Gammaproteobacteria bacterium | reverse complement strand
GGCCCCCACCGCCCCCCGCCCGGGATCGAGAACTTCTTCTTCGTCGCGACCCCGTCGCGAACCTTCGTCGGCGCGACCAGCACGGAGCCGGAGCGGGCCGGGGAGCTCATCCCGGTCCTGTCCCGTCCCGTCTTCCGGGAGCCCGGCACCTACGGATTCGTCACCCAGCCGTCGCTCTTCGGACGCACCGTCGGCGGCGGCAAGCGGGTCGACCTCGACATCAAGGGTCCGGAACTCGAGCCGATCCTGGAGGTGGCCCGCCGCGCCATGGGGCAGCTCATGCAGGTTCTCCCCCGCTCCGAGGGCACCCAGGTGCGGCCGAAGCCGGGACTGGAGCTCGGCGCTCCCGAGGTGCGGATCGCGCCCGACCGCGCCCGGCTCGCGGACAGCGGGGTGAGCGTGCGCGAGCTCGGCGAGACGGTGGACGTGTTCAACGACGGCCTCCGGGTCGCGGAGGTCACGGCGGGCGGGAAGCGCCTCGACTTCGTGCTCGCCGGCCCCCCGAACGAACGCACCCAGCAGATCGAGAACCTCCCGGTGGTGGCGGCGTCGGGAGCGATCCTCCCGGTCCGCTCGCTCGCGGACGTGCTGGTGACGGCCGGGCCCACCGAGATACTGCACCGGGAGCGGGTGCGGACGGTGACCCTCGAGATCCGTCCGCCCCCCGGCATGACCCTCGAGGAGGCGATGGACACCGTTCGCTCCCGGATCATCGCGCCCCTCGTCCGGGACGGGCTGCCGGACGGGGTCCGCATGGGGCTCTCCGGAACCGCCGACAAGCTGACCGCGACCCACGCCGCGATGAAGTGGCAGCTCCTCATGGCCCTCGTCATCGTCTACCTGGTGATGGCGATCCTCTTCGAGAGCTTCGTCTATCCGGCCCTCATCGTGCTCTCCGTGCCCCTCGCGACGGCCGGCGCGGTCGGCGGGCTCGCGACCCTGAACCTGTACCAGCCCCAGGCCCTCGACATGCTCACCATGCTCGGGTTCGTCATCCTCATCGGGATCGTGGTCAACAACGCGATCCTCCTCGTGCACCAGGCCCTGCACCACCTTCGGGACGAGGGGATGGAACCCGCGGCCGCGATCGTCGCCGCGACCCGCAACCGCGTCCGCCCCATCTTCATGTCGACCCTCACCTCCGTGTTCGGGATGCTGCCCCTCGTGCTATTTCCCGGACCCGGCTCGGAGCTCTATCGGGGCCTTGGCTCGGTGGTGGTCGGAGGACTCGCTCTTTCTGCCATACTCACCCTCGCGATCATTCCTCCCCTGCTCTCCATCGCGTTCTCGATGCTGGAGCACAAGCGCGAACCGGTCCCGGCCGGGCCCGTGGCCGCGCCGGGTATGGACTGATTCGAGGCGGAGCCGGGCAATTCCGCATTCGACGCCGCCGGTACGCTGGCGGGTTGTTGCCGCTCTCACAAACTGGCGAGGCTGCGCCGCGCCCGTTCGACGCCCACCGCAACGAAAAGGAATCAGGCCGCCATGCCGCGAATCACGGATCTCGTCCGATCGGGACGGTTTGTCGTCACGAGCGAGCTCACTCCTCCCAAGGGACTCGACCTCACGCCGATGCTCGAATCCGCGCGCTCGCTCGCCGGGCACGTGGACGCGTTCAACCTGACCGACTCCCACAACGCCCGCATGAGCATGGCGCCCATCGGGGCGGCCCGGCGTCTGCTGGACGAAGGAATCGAGCCCATCCTCCAGATGACGGCCCGTGACCGCAACCGAATCGCGATCCAGGCCGACCTGCTGGCCGCCGCCGCGCTCGGAGTCTCGAACGTGGTGCTCATGACCGGAGACGCTCCGTCGCACGGCGACCACCCCGACGCCAGAGCGGTCTTCGACCTCGGCTCGGTCGAGATCATCGAAACCGTGCGTGGGCTCAACCAGGGCCATGACCACGCGGGCAACGCGCTCCGCGGCACGCCGGATCTCTGCATCGGGGCGGTGGTCAATCCCGGGAACCCGGACCTCGACGGCGAGATGGCCCGAATGGCGGCCAAGGTGGAGGCGGGGGCGCGCTTCTTTCAGACCCAGGCGGTGTACGACATTCCCGCGTTCGAACGCTTTGCGCGCCGTCTCGATCGCTTCGAGGGGCTCGGGGTCGCGGTCATCGCAGGCGTCATCCCCATCAAGTCGGTACGGATGGCGCGCTACCTGAACGAGAACGTGCCCGGGATCGAGGTTCCCGAGACGCTCATCGAGGAGGTCGCGGAGTCGAGCGACATCCACGCCACGAGCGCGGCGATCGCGGCCCGGACCATCGCCGGGCTCGCGTCGCTCTGCCAGGGCGTTCACCTCATGACCCTCGGCCGCGAGGCCCTCGTCCCCGCCATCGTCCGGCAAGCGGGGCTCTCCGACCGATCCCCGGAGCTTCTCGGCGCCGCGGCAGGCGGGGCGGGCTGAGCGGGTCCCGACCCCGGAGAGCCGGCCCTCCCGGCACGGCGCGCGGTGCGGGCGAGACCGCTCGCTTCGGCCCGCATTCCGGGCTACACGAAATGCGGGCTAGAATAAGCTCCCAATCTGAATTTCCATTGAGACACGAGTATGACAGCGAACGGCGCTTCCGGAGCGGCCTTGAATGGCGGCGTGCCCGATATTCGGATCTCGGCCCGACAGACCTTCGGGCTCGACACCGAGCTCGAAGTTCCCGCCTTCAGTGCTCCGAGCGAGCACGTTCCCCCGGTGGACGACAGCTATCGCTTCGACCCGACGACCACGCTCGCCATCCTCGTGGGGTTCGCCCATAACCGCCGGGTTCTGATCCAGGGCTACCACGGCACCGGAAAGTCCACCCATATCGAGCAGGTGGCGGCCCGTCTCAATTGGCCATGCGTGCGGGTAAACCTGGACAGCCATATTTCGAGAATCGATCTCGTCGGAAAGGACGCGATCGTCATTCGCGACGGCATGCAGGTCACCGAGTTTCGCGAAGGCATGCTGCCATGGGCGTTCCAGAGCCCGACCGCGATCGTGTTCGACGAGTACGACGCGGGTCGCCCGGACGTGATGTTCGTCATTCAGCGGGTGCTGGAGGCGGAAGGCCGGATGACCCTTCTGGACCAGTCCCGGGTGTTGCACCCCCACCCTTCGTTCCGGCTGTTCGCGACCGCGAACACCATCGGGCTCGGGGACACGACCGGTCTGTACCACGGCACCCAGCCGATCAACCAGGGTCAGATGGACCGCTGGAACATCGTGACCACCCTGAACTACCTCACCCACGACGCCGAGGTGGGCATCGTGCTGGCCAAGGTCCCCGACTACGACTCCGAGGAGAAGCGCGCGATGATCCATTCGATGGTCAAGCTCGCGGCCCTGACCCGCTCGGGATTCATGAGCGGAGACATCTCCACCGTCATGAGCCCGCGCACGGTCATCACCTGGGCCGAGAACGCGGCGATCTTCGATGACGACGTCGGGCTTTCCTTCCGCCTGAGCTTCCTCAACAAGTGCGACGAAGTCGAGCGACCGGTAGTGGCGGAGTACTACCAGCGCTGCTTCGGAGCCGAGTTGCCGGAGGGAGTCGGCGCCCAGCCTCCGGGCTGAAGACCACCTCCACCGGGCGGCGATGACCGGGAATCCAGTGCGGCGACCCGAATCTCCCGTCGAGCACTTCCGCTTCGTCACCGCGGCGACAACGCGCTCGCTTGCGAATGACGGCGAGCTCGAGGTCCAGTTCGGGCCTTCCCAGGCCTCCCTGACCGGCAACACGCTCACCCTGCCCACCCCCGGAAGCCGGATCGACGGCGAGGAAGCGGCCCGGATCCGGGGCGAGGCCGATGCGGTGGCGCTCCGCCGCCGCCACCACGACCCTCGCGTGCATCGCTCCCGCGCCCCCGCGGACGAGGATGCCCGCGCGGTCTTCGACGCCTTCGAGCAGGTCCGGTGCGAGACCCTCGGCTCGCAGTTCATGTCCGGGGTTCGCGAGAATCTCGGCGCCGCCCTCGAGAACCATTGCCAGTCCCGCGGCTACGCGGAGATCGTCCAGGGCGAGCACGCCCCGCTCCCGGAGGTCCTCCGGCTGCTCGCCCGGGAGTCCCTGACCGGCGAAGGCCCGCCCCCGTCCGCGCGGCGCATGGTGGAGCTGTGGCGGCCGATCCTCGAGCCGAAGATCGGTTCGAACCTGGAAGAGCTGTCCCACGTCATCGCCGATCAGCGCGAGTTCGCGAATCGCTCCCGCGAGCTCCTTCGGGTGCTCGGACTCGCCGAGGACGACGACCGTAACGAGGAGGGCGGCGACAGCGGCGACCAGGACGAGAGCGAGGGCGAAGACCAGGAGGCCGGCGAGGTCGATGCCGAGGCCCTCTCCGCCGATCCGGACGGGAGCGAAGAGTCCGAAGGCCAGGAGATGACCGGCGAGTCCACCGAGGAGATGGCCGACATCGACGAGGCGGACCTCGACACGTCAGCGCTCGGAGACGACGACGCGGACGCGGATCGCCAGCCTCCCTCCCCCTTCACCGGCCGCAACGAGCCGGGCGAGCGGGAGTACCGCGCCTTCACGACCGAGTTCGACGAAGTGGCGGACGCGAGCGAGCTGTGCGACGCGGACGAGCTCGGGCGCCTCCGGAACCAGCTCGACCAGCACGTCGCGAACCTGCACAAGGTGATCGCCCGGCTCGCGAACCGGCTCCAGCGGCGGCTTCTTGCCCGCCAGTCGCGCTCGTGGCTGTTCGATCTCGACGAGGGGCTGCTCGATGCGGCCCGGCTCGCCCGGGTGGTGGCGAACCCGATGCAGCCGCTCAGCTACAAGCAGGAGAAGGACACCGAGTTCCGCGACACGGTGGTCACCCTGCTCATCGACAACTCGGGCTCGATGCGCGGGCGGCCCATCACCCTGGCCGCGATCAGCGCCGACATCCTGGCTCGGACCCTGGAGCGATGCGGGGTCAAGGTGGAGATCCTCGGATTCACGACCCGCGCCTGGAAGGGAGGTCAATCGCGCGAACGCTGGCTCGCGGCCGGGAAACCGGCGCACGCGGGACGGCTCAACGACCTGCGCCACATCATCTACAAGACCGCCGACGCTCCGTGGCGGAGGGCGCGCAAGAACCTGGGGCTGATGCTCCGGGAGGGGATCCTCAAGGAGAACATCGACGGCGAGGCGCTGCTCTGGGCCTACCAGCGGCTGCTCGCCCGGCACGAGCAGCGGCGGATCCTGATGGTGATCAGCGACGGAGCGCCGGTTGACGACTCGACCCTCTCGGTCAACCCGGGCAGCTATCTCGAGCGGCACCTGCGCGAGGCCATCGCCGGGATCGAGAGGGGCGGGGCGGTCGAGCTCATCGCGATCGGAATCGGCCACGACGTGACCCGCTACTACCGGCGCGCGGTCACCCTGGTGGACGCCGAGCAGCTCGGCGGGGCGATGATGGAGGAGCTGAGCGAGCTCTTCGAGTCCGACCATGAGGCCGGCGGACGCATCGAACGCTCTCGCCCGGGGAGGCGCTCGCCCTCCCGGTTCACGCTTCGCGCCCCTGCTTCCGATTCCCCCCGCAAGCGAAGGTCCGGTTGAATGAACTTCCGCAGAGCGATTTCGTGGGGACTCGTGGTCGTGCTGCTCATCTTCGCGGCCCGATTCGTCTGGTACGAGGTGACCCGCGAGCCGACCGACCAGGAGTTCGTCCGGGAGACTCCGGAAACGGACGAAGAGGTCGCCCCGGACGCTTCTCCCGCCGAGCAACGTCCGGCCGTCGCCGACGCCGAAGCGCCTCCTGACGAAGAGACGCCCGGCGTCGCAGAGGCCGAAGCACCCGCCGCACCCGACGAGGAAGCCACCGCAGAGGCCGAAGCACCACCCGTCGCCGACGAGGAAGCCACCGCAGAGGTCGAACCACCGCCTGTCGCCGACGAGGAGGCCACCGCAGAGGTCGAACCACCGCCCGTCGCCGACGAGGAAGCCACCGCTGAGGTCGATGCACCGCCCGTCGACGATGAGGTGGCCACCTCAGAGGCCGAAGCACCTGCCGTCGCCGACGAGGAAACCACCGCAGAGGTCGAACCACCGCCCGTCGCCGACGAGGAACCCACCGCAGAGGCCGAAGCACCGCCTGTCGCCGACGAGGAGGCCACCCCAGAGGCCGAAGCACCGCCTGTCGCCGACGAGGAGGCCACCACAGAGGCCGAAGCACCGACCGTCCCCGACGAGGAAGCAACCGCAGAGGTCGAAGCACCA
>JAJDXW010000266.1 GCA_022823045.1 Gammaproteobacteria bacterium | reverse complement strand
GGAGGGGTCGAGCAGTGCGTCGACCTCCTCCGCCGTCCACAGATAGAACAGCCCCTCCTCGCCCTCGGAGTCCGCGTCGAGGGCCGCGTAGAAGCCGCCCTCGGGCGCCTGCATCTCGCGGATCGCCCAGCGCCCGGTCTCGCGCGCGGTCCGCTCGAAGAGAGTCTCGTGGCCGGCCCCGATCCGGGCCGCCTGCGCGCACAGGGCAAGGAGCGGTCCGTTGTCGTACAGCATCTTCTCGAAGTGCGGGATCATCCACTCGCCGTCCACCGAGTAGCGGCAGAACCCCCCGCCGAGATGGTCGTAGATCCCCCCGAGCGCCATCTTCGCGAGGGTGTGCACCCCCATGTGCAGGTCGCGCGGGTCGCGGTGACGGCGGAAGCAGCGTTCGATGTTCGTCGGGTGCGGGAACTTGGGGGCGCCGCCGAAGCCGCCGTCGCGGGCGTCGAAGGCGCGGCGAAGCCCCGCCATCGCGTGCTCGAGGGGCTCGGGGCTCAGGGCGGCGGCATCGCCGGCCCCGCTCGGCTCGGACCGGGCGAGGGCGTCGCGCAGCGTCTCGTTCTGCTTTGCCACCTCGTCCCCGTGGGTGGCGAGGAAGTCCACGACCCGCACGAGGAGATCGCGGAACGCGGGGAGGCCGTGGCGCGGCGACGGCGGGAAGTAGGTACCGCCGAAGAAGGGGGTGAGATCGCCCGGGGTGAGGAACATCGTGAGCGGCCAGCCGCCGGGGCGCCGCGCGAGGAGTTGGTGCGACACCTGGTAGATCTTGTCGAGGTCGGGGCGCTCCTCCCGGTCCACCTTGATGTTGACGAAGTGGGCGTTCATCACTTCCGCGGTGGCTTCGTCCTCGAACGACTCGTGGGCCATCACGTGGCACCAGTGGCAGGCGGAATAGCCGATCGAGAGGAGGATCGGACGATTCTCCGCCCGCGCCCGGTCAAGGGCTTCCGGCCCCCACGGGTACCAGTCCACCGGGTTGTCCGCGTGTTGCAGAAGATAGGGGCTCGTCTCGGCGGCGAGGCGATTCCGGCGGGGCTCTGGCGAGGTCATGACATCCTTCCCGGTGGAGGGGCGGGCCGAGGAGGCGAACCTCCGCCACCCCGAAGCAGCGTAGCGTACAATCCCCGCCCGTGACACCGCTCTATCTCAAGAGAGGCGAAGAGCGGCGCCTTCGCACCGGGCATCCCTGGGTCTACAACAACGAATTCGACGTCGGCCGGGCGCGCCTGCGCGGCCTTCCGCCGGGAGAGCCGGTCGAGCTCCGGGACCACCGCGGCGAGCCGCTCGCGAGCGCCTACGTCAACCCCCACTCCCTCATCGCGGCCCGCATCGTGAGCCGCGAGCCCGGAGTGCGGCTCGAGCGCGACCTCCTCGCCGAACGGATCGAGGCGGCCGATGCGCTCCGCCGGCGCGAGTTCGACGCTCCCTGGTACCGGATGGTGTTCGGGGAGGGCGACGCGTTGCCCGGCCTCATCGTGGACCGCTACGGCGACGTGGCGGTGGCGCAGATCACCACCGCCGGCATGGAGCGGGTGCGGGACGACGTGGTGGAGCTCCTCCGCTCCGAGTTCGGGTTCCGCACCGTCGTCCTGCGCAACGACACCCCCGCCCGCGCCCTCGAGGGTCTCGAGGCGACCACGGAGGTCGTGGGAGATCCGATCGGCGACACCATCACGGTGGAGGAAGGGGGCGGGGTCTTCGAGGCCGCGCCGCTCGCGGGGCAGAAGACCGGCTGGTACTTCGACCACCGCGCCAACCGGGCCCGGCTCGCGGCCCGGGTGGCCGGCCGGCGGGTGCTCGACCTCTACTCCTATACCGGCGCGTGGGGGATCCAGTGCGCCCTCGGCGGGGCGAGCGAGGTGCACTGCATCGATTCGTCGGCCAACGCCATCGAGCTCGCGGAGCGGAACGCGGCCCGAAATGGGGTCGCGGACCGGGTGCGAGCCGAGCGCTCCGACGCGGTGCGGGCGCTCAAGGCGCTCCGGTCGTCCGGGGAGCGATTCGACGTGGTGGTGCTCGATCCGCCGGCCTTCATCCGCCGGCGGAAGGACCGGACAAAGGGGTTCGAGGCCTACCGGCGGACGAACGGACTCGCGGTCCAGCTCCTCGCCCCGGGCGGGTCGCTCGTCTCCGCCTCCTGCTCGGCCCACCTCGAGCGTGCGAAACACCTCGAGATCATCGCCCGCGTCTCCCATCCGTTCGGCCTGCATCCGCGGGTCGTGGCGGAGGGCGGACAGGACCGCGACCATCCCGTGCACCCCGCCCTCCCCGAGACCGGCTACCTCCGGGCGTTCTTCGTCGAGTTCGCCTGAAGGAATCAGCCGCGCGCCGCGCCTTGCCGCCAGTCGGAGCGGTGGGCGGAGGTCAGAAGGCGTAGCCGAACGCGTCGCGGAAACGGGCGGCGAACTCGTCCGCTTCGAAACGGTGGTTCTGGCACCCGGGATGGGCGACCTTGATCGCGCCCGCGAGCGAGGCGATCCGTCCCGTCGTCTCCCAGTCGCGGCCGGCCTCGAGGCCGAGCAGCAGGCCCGCCCGGTAGGCATCGCCGCAGCCGGTCGGGTCCACCGCGCGGGGGACCGGCACGGCGGGGATGTCCACCGCCTCCCGGCCGTGCGCGAGCACCGTCGAGCCCTCCGCCCCCCGGGTCACGATCGCCGCGTCGACCCGCTGCACGATCTCGTCCGCATCCAGGCCGGACCGTTCCTGGAACACGCTCCACTCGTAGCTGTTCACGGTGAGCCAGGTGGCCTCGTCGAGGAAGCGGGCGAGCTCGTCCGGCCCGAAGAGGTGGAGCTGCTGCCCGGGGTCGAAGATGAACGGAATGCCGAGCTCGGCGAACTCGGCCGCGTGCCGCACCATCGCCTCCCGGCCGTCCGGGGTCACGATTCCGATGCGGACCCCGCCGCCCGCGTCCCCGACGGAATTGACGTGGGCATGATCCATCGCGCCGGGATGAAAGGTCGTGATCTGGCTGCCGTCGGGGTCGGTGGTGATGAATGCCTGGGCGGTGAACGCGTCGACCTCGGTCACGAACCGGCGGTCGATGCCGGTCCGATCCATCCAGGACGCGTAGGGCGCGAAGTCGTGCCCCACGGTCGCCATGGGCAGCGGGTCTCCACCGAGGAGCTTGAGGGTGTAGGCGACGTTCCCCGCGCACCCCCCGAACTCGCGCCGCATTTCGGGCGCGGTGAAGCACACGCTGATGTCCTCCATCCGGTCGGCGAGGAGGTGGTCCCGGAACCGCTCCGGGAAGCTCATGATGGTGTCGAAGGCGACCGATCCGCAGATGAGTGCCGTCATGCCTGGAGAGACTCCTTGCGCGTTTCGAGCCGTTCCACGCCCCCTAGGGGCGCTCTTCCGTCCGCCCCGGAGAGGAACCGCCCGGTGTGGGACCCCGGTGCCGCCGCCACCGCCTCGGGGGTCCCGGCGGCCACCACCCGTCCGCCGTCCCTCCCGCCCTCCGGGCCCAGATCGACGATCCAGTCGGCGGCCCGGATGACGTCCAGGTTGTGCTCGATGACGACCACCGTGTTGCCGCGGTTCACGAGACGATCGAGCACGGCGAGAAGCTGCCGCACGTCGTGAAAATGGAGGCCGGTCGTCGGCTCGTCGAGGACATAGAGGGTGCGGCCGCTCTCGCGCCGCGACAGCTCGCGGGCGAGCTTCATGCGCTGCGCCTCGCCGCCCGAGAGGGTCGTAGCGCTCTGCCCGAGCCCGATGTACCCGAGCCCCACGTCGACCAGGGTCTGGAGCCGGCGCGCGACGGCCGGGATCGGGTCGAAGAAGACGCGCGCCTCCGCCGCCGTCATGCCGAGCACCTCGTGCACCGTCTTGCCACGGTAGCGAACGCCGAGGGTCTCGCGATCGTAGCGGCGACCCTGGCAGACGTCGCAGCGCACGTACACGTCCGGCAGGAAGTGCATCTCCACCCGTAGCACCCCGTCCCCCCGGCACGCCTCGCAGCGTCCGCCCGGCACGTTGAAGCTGAAGCGGCCGGGCGCATACCCGCGCGCGCGGGCCTCCGGGGTGGCCGCGAAGAGCTCCCGGATCGGGGTGAACAACCCGGCGTAGGTCGCCGGGTTCGAGCGCGGGGTGCGGCCGATCGGGCTCTGGTCGATGTTGACCACCTTGTCGATGTGCTCGGCGCCAACGATTCGCGCGGGAGCCTCCGGCCCCGGCCCGGGCCCGGGTCCAGCTCCGGGCCCGAGCCCCTGCCGCCGGCCGCCCGGGCTCGACAGGGCGCGGTACAGGGTGTCGTGCACCAGGCTCGACTTGCCGGAGCCCGACACCCCGGTCACGCACGTCATCACCGACAACGGAAACGCGGCATCCACCGCGCGCAGGTTGTTTGCCGAGGCCCCCTCGATCCGTAGCCAGCCGGCCGGCGAACGGCGCGCGCGGGGCGCGGAGACCTGGCGCCGGCCCGCGAGGTACTGGCCGGTGATCGACGCGGGCTCCCCCATGATGTCGTCCACCGTCCCCCGGGCCACCACCTCCCCGCCGTGCACCCCGGGACCCGGCCCCATGTCGATGATGCAGTCCGCCTCGCGGATCGCACCCTCGTCGTGCTCCACCACGATGACCGTGTTGCCGAGATCGCGGAGCCGAAGCAGCGAGTCGAGCAGCCGGCGGTTGTCGCGCTGGTGCAGGCCGATCGAGGGCTCGTCGAGGATGTACATCACCCCGACGAGCCCGGCACCGATCTGGCTCGCGAGCCGAATGCGCCGGCCCTCCCCTCCGGAGAGGGTGTCCGCGGCCCGGTCGAGCGAGAGGTAGTCCAGCCCCACGTCGACGAGGAAGTCGAGCCGTTGCAGGATCTCGTGCACGAGCCGGCCTGCAATCTCGCCACGATAGCCGTCGAAGGTGGCCTGCCCGAGGAATCGGCGCAGGTCCGCGACCGGCAGGCGTTCGAGCCCGGGCAGATCGCGCCCCGCCACCCACACCGAGCACGCGTGGCGGTTGAGTCGCCGGCCACCGCAGTCCGGGCAGGGCCGCGAGCTCATGTAGCGGGCGAGCTCCTCGCGCACGTGCGCCGACTCGGTCTCCCGGTAGCGGCGCTCCATGTTCGGGATGATCCCCTCGAAGGGGCGGACGTGGCGGTGGCGGCGGCCGTACCGGATCTCGATGGGCTCGCCGCGGCTGCCGTAGAGCACGGTGTCGCGGACCCGGGCGGGCAGCTCGCGGAAGGGGCCGTCCAGGTCGAAGCGATAGTGGGCGGCGAGGGACTGGAGAAGCCCGAAGTAGTATGCATTGCTGCGGTCCCACCCGCGCACCGCGCCCCCCGGCAGGCTGACCTCGGGGCGGGACACGACGCGCTCCGGATCGAAGAATGACTTCCGCCCAAGGCCGTCGCACGTCGGACACGCGCCGGCCGGGCTGTTGAACGAGAAGAGCCGCGGCTCGAGCTCCGGGATCGAGTAGCCGCACACGGGACAGGCGAACCGGGCCGAGAAGACGTGGTCCTCGCCGGTGGTGCCGCCCGCGGCGTCGATCGCGGCGACCGCCGCCCGGCCGTCCGCGAGGGCGAGGGCGGTCTCGAACGACTCCGCGAGCCGCGGCCCGAGATCCGGGCGCACCCGGAAGCGATCCACGACCGCTTCCACGTCGTGATGGATGGAGCCGTCCAGCCCGGGCGGCGGGTCGAGCTCGACGACCCGGCCGTCCACCCGCGCCCGCACGAACCCGCCGGAGCGAAGCGACTCGAAGACCTCCTGATGCTCGCCCTTGCGCCCCCGCACCAGGGGAGCGAGCAGCATGAGGCGCTCGCCGGGCGACCGGGCAAGGACCGCGTCGACCATCTGGCTCACCGTCTGCGACTCGAGCACGACGCCGTGCTCGAGGCAGCGGGGCTCGCCGACGCGCGCGAACAGAAGCCGCAGGTAGTCGTGAATCTCGGTCACCGTGCCGACCGTCGAGCGGGGGTTGCCGGAGCCGGCGCGCTGCTCGATCGCGATTGCGGGGGACAGGCCCTCGATGTGGTCGACGTCCGGCTTCTCCATCACCGAGAGGAACTGGCGCGCGTAGGCGGAGAGGGACTCGACGTAGCGGCGCTGCCCCTCGGCGTAGATCGTGTCGAAGGCGAGGCTCGACTTCCCGGAGCCCGAGAGCCCCGTGATCACCACGAGGCGATCGCGCGGAATGTCCACGTCGACATCCTTGAGGTTGTGGGTCCGCGCACCGCGGATGCTGATCGTCCCCGCCCCCGGGCGCCCGGCGGGGGGAAGAAACTGTACGCCGCGCATGAAGGTGAGACGCTCGAAACCAAACGGGCCAGTCTAGTCGATGCGGCAAGGCGGCGATACCGCGTAGGGCATCGGCGCGTCGTGCGTCGGAATTCGCCCCGACATCGCCGAGGTCGGGTGCAATTTGGAAGGGGGGCGCGCAAAATGGGCCCGACGAACGCGGCAGCGACGGCGAGGGGCCGGGCGCGGGCGGTTGGACGGTTGGACGGTTTCTCGACACGGAGCAGCGAAGCATGGCACGGGGCGTCAACAAGGTCATTCTCGTCGGCAATCTCGGAGCCGATCCGGAAACCCGCTACGGCGCGAGCGGAAACGCGATCACCAACATCCGCATCGCGACCAGCGAGAGCTGGACCGACCGGCAGACCAACGAGCGGCGCGAGAACACGGAATGGCACCGGGTGGTGATGTTCGGCCGCCTCGCCGAAATCGCGGAGCAGTACCTGCGCAAGGGCCGGCAGGTCTACATCGAGGGCCGGATCCAGACCCGGAAGTGGCAGGGACAGGACGGACAGGACCGCTACACCACCGAGATCGTCGCGAACGAGATGCAGATGCTGGGCGGGCGCGGGGGCGACGACGCGGACGGCTGGAACCGCGGCTCCGGACCCCCGGCCCAGCCTGCAGGGGGCGGGCGGGCGCCCGCCCGAAGTGCTGCGCCCCCCTCCGGCGGCAACGACCCCGACATCGACGACGATATCCCATTTTAGAGTTTACCTGCCCGAGATTTGTAACATCTCGAGGACCAACCGGCTGAAGAATCTGGGGAAACCGACTTCCCGGAATTGTCCTGCAAGGACCGCGGCGCGCCTCGTACGAGGCACCTCCAAAACATGTCGCATTTCGCCGGCGAGGGACGATCGAGAATCGCGAATATGGGCAGCAACCTGGGCCTTCCGGGTGCTGCCCTTCGCTGTTGCGGGAGCTGGGCGCCAGCGCGGACCGCGAGGCCCCCGGTAGCGGTTCCGAAGGCTCAGTATTCAACTCTCCGGTAGGCCGGATCCCGATTGAGCCGCTATCCCGTAGAGCGGGCTCGACCGAGCACCTCGTTCACGCGTCGCGCGATGACGCGCGCATCGC
>JAJDXW010000307.1 GCA_022823045.1 Gammaproteobacteria bacterium | reverse complement strand
TGTGACAAGGCGCACGGACCGAAAGAGCGCATTCGCGCTGCTGAAGGCGTAGCCGAGACTACGTCGAAGCGGCTTGAGGGAGTACGCCTTGTCACAGCGAGCAGATTGACGTCCGCAGCAGAAAGTTGGGGAAATATGCGGGCCAGCATCGATCTTCTCACGTGCGACCGCCACCCGGCTCGCGGGGGCGGTCGATCCGGCGCCCGCGGGGTGTACGATTCGCGGGAGGGAAGCGTCGCACGAACGCGGCCGGGAACCGTTCGGAGGCGGGCCGCCGCGACGGAACGACCGGAGGAGCCATGAACCCCATCGCGGATGGCCTGGACGAGGTCCGGCAGACGCCGCTCTCCGACGTGCGGCGGAACCTTCGCATCCCGTGGTACCGCTGTCCCATCGAGCGCGAGACGCTTCGCGACCTCGCCGAGCCGAGCGATCTCCGCGGCCTCGCCCAGTCGCTGGGGCACCTCGGACTGTGGGTCGCGACCGGGCTCGGCGCATACTTCCTCTTCGCGAGCCAGGTCTGGTGGGGCTTCCTTCTCGCGCTCTTCGCGCACGGCACCGTCGCCTCCTTCTTCACCGCCCCCCGCCACGAGCTCTGCCACACGACGGTGTTCCGGACGAGATGGCTCAACGAGGGGTTCCTTCGGATCTTCTCCCTCCTCGGGTGGCTCAACTTCCAGGTGTACCGGTTCAGCCACAGCTACCACCACCGGTACACGCTGTTCGTCGAGGGTGACCGCGAGGAGGTGATGCCGGAGACGCCCTCGCTCCGCTTCCTCTACCTGCTGCAGCTCTTCACGGTCAACGTGACCGGGGGCTACCAGTCCCAGGGGCTGCTGCCGACGATGCGGAACTTCGGCCGGCTCGCCCTCCACCGCCTCGACCGTCCGTTCAACTCGTGGGGCCCCGAGCTCTACGCGGAGCAGCCCGCCGAGGGCCGCAAGGCGGTGAGCTGGGCGCGCCTGGTGCTCGCGTTTCACGCCGCCGTCATTCTCGTCTCGGTGGCGGCCGGGGAGCCGATCGTCGCGCTGCTCGTGTCGGGCTCGGCGTTCCTCGCGAACTGGCTCCGCTACTTCGTCGGCGTGCCCATGCACTGTGGCCTGCGGAGCGGCGTGGCGGACTTCCGCAAGTGCGTGCGCACCATCACCCTCGACCCGTTGACCGAGTTCCTCTACTGGCACATGAACTGGCACCTCGAGCACCACATGTACGCGGCCGTGCCCTGCTACCGCCTGAAACGCCTGCACCGCGCGGTCGCGGGGGACATGCCGGCGCCGCGGACCCTCCTCGGGGCATGGCGGGAGATGCGCGAGACGTGGCGGCGCCAGCAGGTCGACCCGGGCTACGCGTACGACACGCCGGTGCCAGCTCCGGTCGAAGGGGACTGCGGCAGGGGCAGGGAGGACCCCCTCGCCGCCTCGATGGGGGACCTCGCCCCGCGCGCGATCGCCTCGGGTCCGTAGAGGGCGAGACGGCAGCCGGCCCCGGCGGAGGCGGTGTCCTCGCCGGCGGTGAGCCGCTCTCCGGACGCGAGAACCGGTGGTCTTCGCGCGAGCGAGCCGCCGCGGCGGTCTGGCCGCAGTGGTGCGACCCCGCCGTCATCCGCCCCCCCAGCGCGAAAACCAGCGGTTCTCGCGCAAGCGCACGTGATGGCGGTCCGGCGGCAGCGGGGCAACTGGACCATCAACCGGCCCCCGGCACGAACACCTCGACCGGCTCGGCGCGGCCCCGGAGGCTCCGTTCTCCGAGGGAGACGAGGCGGCCGGCGGGACCACCCTCCTCCCGGACCCGGGCCACGAGGTCACCGGACGCGACGAGGCCCGCTTCGAGCTCGCGCGTCAGCCCCTCCAGGCGGCTCGCGACGTTCACCGTATCGCCGAGGACCGCGAACTCGAGCCGGCGTTCGTTGCCGATATCGCCGAGGACGACCGGACCGTAGTGGAGCCCGATCCCGATCCTGACGACCGGCGAAGCGTCCGGCGGGTCCGAAGCGTCCGGCGGCGCACCGGCGGCGCCGGGACTTCGCGTCGCGCCGGGATGGCGTGCGCCGCCCGCCTGCCGCGCCGCCGCCGCCATCTCGAGCGCTGCCTCGAGGGCCCGGGTCGCGTCGTCCGCCCCCACATGCGGGGTGCCGAACGTCGCCATCAGGCCGTCTCCGATGTACTTGTCGAGGGTTCCGCCGTTGCGGAAGACGATGTCGCCGAGCCGCCCGTGCCATTCCCTGAGGAGCGCGATCGTCCCCTCCGGGCCGAGCGACTCCGAGAGACGCGTGAAGCCCACGATGTCCGCGAAGAGGACCGCCGCGTGCTGGCGCCGGGCCGCCCCGAGGTCGTGCTCGTCGCTCGCGAGCTCGGCCGCGACGTCGGGGGAGAAGTAGCGCGCAAGGTTCTCCCGGGCCCGCTCCGAGCGCACGCTCTCGAGAACGAGCTGCCGCGACCGCGCGACCGCGAACGAGGCGATCACCGCGACGAGCACCGCGATCAGGACCTCCTGGAGGCGCCGCAGCACCTCGATGAAGTCCGACTGCTGGGCGCGTTCGATGAACGCGAGACGGGACATCTCGGCCGCGGCGGGGAGATCGAACTCGGTCACGACACCAGGGGACCGGACCGAGAGCGCGAGCGCGCCCGCCCACCAGAGGGCCATCGACACCCCCGACCAGAGCACGAGCCGCGGCGAGTAGCTGTGGAGCACCCCCGCGAAGAGGAGGAAAAAGAATACGAAGCCGTCGAAGCGATAGTGCAGGGCCGCCGGCAGCGGGACTTCCTCGAAGGGGTTCTCGGACAGGATCGCGAAGGTGAGCAGCCCCATGTCGACGAACGCGAAGACGAAGACGAGCCAGTGCTCGGACCCGGCGCGGAGGGAAACGTGGTAGTGGAGCCAGCCGAGCGCGATGAAGACCACGAGAAGGGCCTCGTAGTAGTAGACGCGCGGGGCGGGGATGGTCGAGGCGAGCCAGAGCCCGACGATGACCACCGCGGCGGTCCGGCCCCAGGCGGCGAAGCGGGCCGAGGTGATCGCGACCTGCTCGAAGCGGTCGGCAATACGGCGATCGAGGCCCTCCGGCGAACGCTTCATGTCACCCCTCCCCTCGCCCCGGAGCCCGCGACCCGGGCGACATGGTCGCGTGCCCCCCTCCCCCTTGTCGAGCGGCCGCGGCCTCGACTCCGGCCGCGATTCCGGCCGCGCCCCGTGCGGCGCGTCGGCGCCGGACTCCCCGTGCGCTCAGGGGCCGGGGACGACGTAGTCCGGAGAGATCCCCGTCCGCTCCGCCCACGCGCGCCAGTCGAGGTCCCGGACGAGGCCGTGGTCGGTGACGAGCACCGTCCCGAGGCCCGCCGCGAGGCCGCCCAGGATGTCGGTGTAGAGCCCGTCTCCGACCATCGCGACCCGGTCGCGGCGGACCCCGGCCGCCCCGAGGCGGGCGAGCGCGAGGTCGAAGGCGTGACCGAACGGCTTCCCGAAGCGCTCGCACGCAACCCCCGTCTCCGCCTCGAGCCGGATCGCCCAGTAACCCGGCTCCGCGGAGAAGGTGCCGTCCGCATACGGGGCGCTCACGTCGGGATTGGCGACGAGCACCGGGCGGGGCGCGCGCCGCAGGGCTTCGGCCATCCGGCGGTGACGCTCGACGGTCCACGCCCCGGAGCGAAGGAGGATGAAACCGTCCGCCTCCTCGTAGAGGGCGTCGCCGTCGCAGAGGAGGGCCGTCTCGGCAGGCAGGGTCTCGAGCTCCGAGTCGGGCTTCGCCATCACCCCGAAGAGCCCCTGCCGGGGGTGCGCGGCGAGATCCGCCTCGAGCGAATCGCGGCTGGACACGACAAGGCGCTCCGGGATCCGCACCCCCCACCCGGCGTATCGGCGGGCGGCCCAGCGGACGGGGCGGCCCGCCCCGTTCGTGAGGACCATCACCGCCCGGCCCGCCCCGCGGAGGGCCTCCACCGCGTCGACGATGCCGGGCACCGGCTCCGCCCCCACGTTGACGACCCCGTAGCCGTCGAGAATGAACGCGTCGAACCGGTCCGCGAGGGCCGCGAGCCCCGGCGCCGGCTCGGCGCGGCCCCGGCGGGCGGGAGTTGGCAGGCGCGCGCGCGCGAAGCAGCGAAGGATCGTCTCGGGCTCGAGGTCCCCGGGCTCAGGAAGCGGCACCGGCGCCATCGTGGCCAACCCCTCAGCCCTCGCTCAGGCGGGTGCGCGGGGTCTCGCGGAGAGCGGACACGAAGCGGTCCCGCCAGTCGGCGACGGTGTTGCGCTTCAGGGCGGCGCTCATGGCGTCTCGGCGCTCCCGGCGCTCCTCGAGCGACATGTTGAGGGCGCGCTGCATCGCGTCCATGAGCACCGCGGGGTCGTAGGGGTTCACGATCACCGCGCCGTCGAGCTCGCGCGCCGCCCCCGCGAAGCGCGACAGCACGAGCACCCCGGGGTCCTCCTCGGTCTGGGCGGCCGCGAACTCCTTCGCCACCAGGTTCATCCCGTCCTTCAGCGGCGTCACCAGCCCGACGTGGGCGGCGCGAAAGAGCCCCCCGAGCGTGCGCCGCGGATAGCCCCGGTTGACGTAGCGGATGGGGACCCAGTCCACGTCCGCGAAGCGGCCGTTGATCCGCCCGCAGACGTGCTCGACCTCGCTTCGCATCGCGCCGTACTCCGGCACCCCGCCCCGCGACGGCGGCGCGATCTGGAGGAGCAGGAGGTTCCCGTGGTGCTCCGGGTAGTCGGCGAGCAGACGCTCGAACGCGAGGAAACGGTTCTCGAGGCCCTTGGTGTAGTCGAGCCGGTCGACGCCGATCATCATCTTCCGCCCCGCGAGGCTGCGATGCATCCGCCGCTCCTGGCGCGCCGCCTCCCGGGACGCGGCGAGCTCGCGGAACTCGTCGAGGTCGAGGCCGATGGGAAAGGCGCCGGCCCGGATGGTCCGGCCGAAGGCCTCGAGGCTCCCGTCCCGGTGCAGGACGCCGCCCACCTCGTTCAGCACGTAGTCCTGGAACGCCCGGAGGTCCGCGTCCGTCTGGAAGCCCACCAGGTCGTAGGCGAAGAGCCCGCGGACGAGGGTCTCGTGGCTCGAAAGGGTCACCAGCAGGTCGGCGGGCGGGAAGGGAATGTGGAGGAAGAAGCCGATCCGGTGGGAGGAGCCCATCCGCCGGAGCTCCTCGGCGAAGGCGATGAGGTGGTAGTCGTGGACCCAGATGAGGTCGCCCTGCCGGATGTGGGGCGCCATCGCGTGCGCGAAGCGCGCGTTCACCCGGAAGTAGCCCCGGTCGTAGAGCCGGTCGTAGGCGGTGTGACCCATCCGGTTGTGGAACAGGGGCCACAGGGACCGGTTGGCATAGCCGTTGTAGTACTCGTCGTAGTCGTCCGGGGTGAGGTCGATGGTCGCGAGGGTGAACCCGTCCGCCTCGCGGAACGCGGCGGGGCCCGGGCGCTCGCTCACCTCCCCGCTCCATCCGAACCACACCCCGGAGTTGCGCCGGAGGGCGGCGTGCATGGCGACCGCGAGCCCCCCCTGCGCGCCCTCCCGGTCCTTGGGGTTCGGCACGCTCACCCGGTTGGAGACGACCACGAGGCGGCTCATCGGGCGAAGGTCCAGGGGCGGCTCAGGCGCACCGCGCTGTTGATGATCCCGACGAGCGAGTAGGTCTGCGGGTAGTTCCCCCAGAGCTCGCCGGTGGCCGGATCGATGTCCTCGGAGAGGAGCCCGAGGTGGTTGCGCCTCGCCAGCATCTCCTCGAAGTGCTCGCGCGCGCGCTCCGACTCGCCCATCGCCGCGAGGGCGTCGATGTACCAGAACGTGCAGATGTTGAAGGCGGTCCGCGGCCGGCCGAAGTCGTCCTCCATCGCGTAGCGGAACATGTGCCGGCCGCGGAGGAGGTTCGACTCGATGGCCTTGACGGTGCCCCGGAAGCGCGGATGTCCGGCCTCGTGGAAGCCGAGGTCCGAGAGGAGGAGGAGCGAGGCGTCCACGTCCTCGACGCCGAGCGCGCCCGTGTAGCAGTCCATCCGCGGGTTCCACGCCTCCTCCTCGATGAAGTCGCGTATCTCCCCCGCCCGCTCGCGCCAGTGCGCGGCCCGCTCCGCGCGGCCGAGGTGCGCGGCGATGTTGGCGAGCCGGTCGCAGGCGGCCCAGCACATGAGGCTCGAGTAGGTGTGGACCCTCGCCTTCGTGCGGAGCTCCCACAGCCCCGCGTCCGGCTCGCGGTGGACGCGGAAGGCCCGCTCACCGACCTGCTCGAGCCGGGCGAAGTCGCGCTCGTCCATCGGCCGGATGAGCCGCCGGTCGAAGAACGCCTGGGCGTTCGAGAGCACCACCTGCCCGTACACGTCGTGCTGGACGTGACGCCAGGCGTCGTTGCCGAAGCGCACCGGCCCCATGCCCCGGTATCCGGGGAGTTGGTCGGCGGTCCGCTCGGGCAGCGACTGGCGGAGATCGATCCCCGACACCGGCTGGATGTGGCCCCCGCCCGCGGCGCCGACGAGGTTGCGCACGTAGCGAAGGTAGCTCTCCAGGATGTCGACCGCGCCGAGCTCGTTCAGGGCCCGGATCACGTAGTAGGCGTCGCGAACCCAGCAGTAGCGGTAGTCCCAGTTGCGGCCCGAGTGGGGGGCCTCGGGGACCGACGTGGTCATCGCCGCGATGATCGCGCCCGTCTCCTCGAACCAGCAGAGCTTGAGGGTGATCGCGGCGCGGATCACCGCCTCCTGCCATTCGAGGGGCACGTGCAGGTGCCGGACCCATTCGCGCCAGTGGTCGGTGGTCGCGCTCAGGAAGTCCTGCCCGGTCTCCGCGACGGGACGGGTCAGGCTCTCGTCCGGACCGAGGAACAGGGTGACCGGCTCCTCGAGATAGAACCACGATTCGTCGAGGATGTAGGCGAGCGGGGCGTCGGTGGTGAGCCGGACCGCGAGGTCCGAGCCGACGTAGCGGATGTGGTTGGAGCCGTGGGTGACCTCGGCGGCGCGGCGCGCGTCGCCGAAGCGGGGGCGGATGCGGATTCGGATGCGGGGCTGGCCTTCGACCGGGCGCAGGACCCGGACGAGGGCCATCGGCCGAAAGCGGCGCCCGAACTGCGAGAAGCGCGGCGCGAAGTCGGTGACCTCGAGCGCCCGCCCCTCCCGGTCCCGGAGGGAGGTGACGAGGACCGGGGTGTTCTCGACGTAGGCCTGGCGGCTGCGGTCGAACCCCTCGATCTCGATGTCGAAGCGGCTGCGCTCGTCCTCGGGGGAGCCGCCCTCGAGGAGGCCCGCGAACACCGGGTCGCCGTCGAGGCGCGGCATGCACGCCCAGGCGACGCTCGCGCGCCGGTCGATGAGGGCGGCGAAGGCGCAGTTGCCGACCACCCCGAGGTCGAGATTGGATTCGGGCTCCCGGATCACGAGGCGACCGCCTCGGGGATGCCGCGGAGCCAATCGACGACGCTCGCGACGTCGGGCAGGCGATGACGGGCGCCGGTCGCCCGTGCGGGGCCGGCGAGAACGCTCACCCCGCCCATCTCGTTGACGGCCCGGAAGCCGTCCTCGTCGGTCACGTCGTCGCCGACGAACGCCGGGGTGCGGCCCGCGAACGGCGGCTCGTCCATGAACGCCTCGATGGCGGCCCCCTTGTGGACCCCGCGCGGCCGAAGCTCGGCCACCGAAGCGCCCGCGAGAACCTCGAACGCGGCGCTCTCGAGCGCCTTCACCGCTTCCATGCAGGTCCGCCTTCGCTCCGGGGCGGCGCGGAAGTGCAGCACGAACGCGCAACCCTTGTCCTCGAAGACCACCCCGGCGTGCGCATCCGCGACTTCGGCAAGGCGCGCGCGCACCCGCGCCACCTCGCCGGGTGGCGGAGCCGCGAGCCGGATGGACGAGGGGGCGGACGCGAGCCGGCCGTCCGCGCGCCGGCGCTCGGCGCCGTGAATGCCCGCCACCGCGGCGACGCTCGACCCGAGCCAGTGGTCGATCTCGTGGACCGGCCGGCCGGTGACGACGGCGAGCGCCCCGCCGAGAGCCTGCGCCGCGCCCCCGAGCACGGACACCAGTCCCGGCGCGGGACGGATCGCGTCGGGTCGGGGCGCGAAGTCGACGATCGTCCCGTCGAAGTCGAGGAAGAGCGCCCAGTCCGGGCGCGGGCGGGGCACGTTCACGGGTACCGGGGAGGAAGAGGAGTCAAATGGGGTCGGCGGAGACGGTGGGGGCTACGAACCGTCTCCTCACCCGGAGCCCGGCGCGCGCCCCTTCTCGCGAAGCAGCGCCTCGAGCTCCGCGACCCGCGCCTCGGCCGCCCGGCGCGCCGCATTTTCCTCGCGGAGATTGAGCAGACGCTCGCCGGTCTCCGGATCGAGGAAATACATCTCCTCGCCCTTCACCCGGAGGTCGAGGCCGAGGGTTTCGCTGCGCAGGAGCACCGTCCCGTCCAGCGACTCCACCACCGGCTGCGGCTCGTATCGTCCATCCACGAGGCGCCGGCCCTTGAGATTGAGACCCAGGTGCTCTCCCGTCGGGTCGTACTGCCAGTACTCCCGCACCCCGAGCCGCTCGTACAGCTTCGCCTTCCGGCCCTCGTCCTCGCGCCAGGTGCCGGGAGACGCCACCTCCAGCACAAAGGCCGGCACCCGCCCCTCCTTCCACAGCAGGTACGTCGGGCGCTTGTGCCC
>JAJDXW010000029.1 GCA_022823045.1 Gammaproteobacteria bacterium | reverse complement strand
CCTATCCAGGGGTCGCGCGCCGCGCACTCCATCGCCCCAAAATCCGCCTTGACCCGGGGGGACGGCCGGTTGTTGGGTTGGGTTGATCGGCTCCAGGACAGGCAATGCGCTACCCCCCCCCCCCCCCCCCCCGCCACTGCGCACGTGGAACGTAGTCGCTGGGACGCCCCCTCGTCGGGTACCCGGTCCCTGCCGGGGCCGCGGGAGATCTCCCTGCATCTCCTCAACAGCCAGCAGGACATAGACGAGACCCTTCCCCTCGCTCTCGCCGCCCACCACGAGAGCCGACACCACAACCACACCCTCGACCCCGAACGACGGCGACGGTTCGTCGCCGAACGCTTCCTTGCCGACCCGGACCGCTACGGGTTTCTCATCGCACGTCACCACCTGCGCCCGGTGGGGATGCTCTCGTGTTTTGCCGAAAAGCTCCACTACACCGACGCCACCGTCGTGTCGTGCCTCGCGCTGTACGTGCTTGCGGAGTACCGGCGTACCCTGCTCGGGGGCCGCATCGCGGTCAAGCTCATTGATGCGGGCCGGCGCTGGGCGCTGAATCGGCGGGCGGTGGAGCTTCAGCTCCACGTGACGAACGGGATCCACATCGGTCAGACCGACCGGGTGTTCCGCAAGCTCGGGTTCCGCCAGACGGGGGGCAACTACACCCTGGGGCTGCCGGTGGAGGCGGAGGAATGAGCCCGGCTGGCGTGCACGGACTTCGGGGCCGGTGGGTCGAGTGGATGCGCCCGAGCGTGAGGAAGGTCGGCGCGGTGCAGGTCGCGACCGGTGTCCTTGCGGTAGGGGCGCTCTTCACGGGGGTGTCGTGGCCGTGGTGGGCGCTCGCGTTCCTCGGGTACTTCTTCTACGCCTGCGTGGGGCACTCGGTGGGGTATCACCGGTACTTCGCGCACCGCTCGTTCCGGGCGCCGCGTTGGGCGGAAGTACTGTTCACGGTGGCGGGGACCCTCGGCTGCGTGGGCTCTCCGGTGGGGTGGGTGCAGATGCACCGCCGGCATCATCTCTACTCGGACCGGGAGGGTGACCCCTATACCGCGCACCGCTATCCGCACCCGACCCCGCGGGCGCTGCTGATGGGCGGGTACGGGTCGGAGCCGGGAAGCGCCCGCGCCCTTCGCCGGATGTTCCGTGCGGACCCGTTGCAGGTGTTCGTGATGCGTTACTACTTCGGCATCGTGGCGGTGTTCGCCGGGGGGCTGCTGCTGGTGGACTGGCGCCTGTTCCTGTTCGGCTGGGCGGTTCCGGTGGCCTGGACGCTCTGGATGGCGGGCCTCGATGCGTGGGCGACCCACCGTCACGGCTACCGCAACCACGACACCCCCGACGGGAGCCGGAACCTGTGGTGGTGCTCGCTCCTGTCCTGGGGCGAGGGCTGGCACAACAACCACCACGCGAACCCCCGAGCGTGGAGCTACCGCGAGCGCTGGTGGGAGTGGGACCCCGGCGCCGCGGTCGTGTGGGCGATCCTGCGGCTGTCGGGTCGAGGCGGGCGCCGCGACCCGGCATCGGGGGGCACACCGGCAGCGGTCATGGCCCGAGGGCCTGGGCAGGCATGAGACCGCCGACGAGAGCTGAGGCAGCCGTCCGACGGCGAAGTGTCCGCAAGGAAGGGATGGCACGTCGGGCCTCGTACAGGCTCCGACCCGACCGGGACGGACGAAAGAAGTCCGCCATCGAGGGTTGGCGGGGTGGAACCGTGGGTATCCGGAGGAAGTAGGATGTTTGGGAGACCTCGGAAGGAACGACATTTTGCACCCTTGGATGGTATGACGGCACGCCCCGGTAACAAGCGAAAATTCGAGTTTGGCATGGGCCTTGTGGTGTTCTACAGCTTCGTATCGGTTCTGATTTTCAATTTTCAGCACTACATTACGCGAGTCGTGAGCTCAACCGAAATCTGTTTCAATCGCCTTGCATTCGACGTGATGTCATGGATATTGCCCAAAGCGGCTTGGCATTGCGAGCTGATGGGAACCTCAAAACTACTTCTTCATCCCCACAGGGAAATAACCCTTGTGCTGGACCTATGGATTTTTGTTGTGTTCCTGGCGCAGCTTGTTTTTTCGTTTGGCGTATTCGGGAAAGATATCAGGGACAGGCAAGATGAATTGAGCGGGATTTTTCGCAAGCATCGCAAAATGAGCATCAACCTCATGCTTTTGCTTGCTTTGAGTATTGGCATGATGATTCGGATGGTCTTTTTCTCGGTTCCGCTCGTCGCAGAACCAGAACTCCATCATGGATGGCTGGCCCTGCTGGGTGATCGCTATGGACTCGGCGCGGGGTTGCTGACATTTTTAATCGCTTTCCTTTCTTTTATGTTTCCTCTCTTTGGACTACTTGTGCTGGCTTTTTTGAAAAGTTTTTCGAAAGAAATACGAAGCAATAGTCAAACCTGATGAATGAAGTTTGCGAATCCACCTTGAAGTAGGTCGCAGAGGAGCAGTCCGAGTTGAGTGACAACAAGGTCGATACCAATCCGCTTAGCGTAGTTCGTTCGTTCTTCAGTGGAATCCACGCGGCGGTGAATGGCGTACTGGATACTCCGGCGGCACGGAGCGTGAACAACGCCATCAGCCATGCAAAAGGCGGGTACCTGAGCGTTCTGTCCATAGCAATTTCAGACAACAAGGAGGCGGCAACGATTGGGGCTGGTGCCGGCACGCTTGCCGCTTGGGGCTTCACTGCTGTTGCGGCGGTCGCAATAGGGGCCACTCCTGCGGGTCTGGGACTTGCGCTCATCGGCGTTGGTGGCGTGCTGCTTGGATATTTTGTCGGGGAGTATGCCGAAAAACTCGCAAGGGAACTTGGAATTGGAACCGACAACGATCCCTACGGTGGATTGTCCAACAGCATGGACAGCGATGATCCGGATTACGATGAAGATGGAAATTGGATCGGAGATGGTCCCGATCCGAACGCGGCTCCTCCCGACCCGTACAGTGGATTGTCCGACAACATGGACAGCGATGATCCGGACTACGACGAAGATGGAAACTGGATCGGAGATGGTCCCGATCCGAATGCACCTTCTCCCGACCCGTACAGTGGAATCGGTGACGATATGGATAGCGACGACCCTGATTACGATGCCGACGGCAACTATATTGGCGACGATGGTAACAGCGGCGGCGGCGACGATCCCAGCCCCGGGAAGCCGGTTGTTCTGGACCTGGACGGGGACGGGGTGGAGCTGGTTTCGCTGGAGGACTCGACGGCGTTCTACGACATCGACGGGGACGGGTACCGCGAGCGCATGGGCTGGGTGTCGGCCGACGACGGGCTGCTCGCCTACGACAAGAACGGGGACGGCGTCATCTCGGGCCGGGAGGAGCTCTCGTTCGTGGACTACGTGCCGGGAGCGCGCACGGACCTGGAGGGCTTGGCCCATTTCGACACGAACGGCAACGGGAAGCTGGATCCGGGCGATGCGGAGTGGGGCCGGTTCCGGGTCTGGCGGGATCTGGACCAGGACGGGGAGAGCGATCCGGGGGAGTTGCAGACGCTTGCCGAGGCGGGGATCACGTCGATCGATCTCACGAGCGATGGCGTGGAGCGCACGGTTGCGGGTAACCGAGTATTCGGCGAAGGGAGTTACATCGACGCAGAGGGCACTGGGGCGCTTTACGACACGGCGCTGCGCTACTCGGAGTATGGGATCCGCGAGAAAGCGGACGGGAGCCTGACGGTCTCGTTGGGCGAGTCCGGGAGCCTGTATCTGACGGGAACGGAGACGGGGGTGACGCTCGACGCGACCGCGCTCGGGGTCATCGGGGTGGTCGGCCATGACGGAGCGGACCGGCTTGTGGCGGGTGGGGACGATGGGAAGGTGCTCGTCGGAGGCGGAGGCGACGACACGCTCGAAGGCGGGGGCGGCGAGGACGTGCTGGTCGGCGGCGAAGGGGCGGATCGGCTGAGCGGGGGTGGCGGCAGTGACGTGCTGGTGGTCGATGCGGAGGACTTCGCCACCGGGTCGGTGGATGGGGGCGCGGGCTCCGACGTCGCATTCGTGGAGGGTGAGACGGGGGTGACGGTCGAGCTGTCCCGGCACGGTCTGGAGGCGATATTCGGCGGGAGCGGTGCCGACAGCTTCAGCTACGCCGGTAAAGCGAGGGTGGTGATGGACGGCGGCGGGGGCGACGACACCCTGTCCGGCGGGTCGGCGGGGGACATCCTTTCCGGAGACGCGGGGGCGGACACGCTGCGCGGTAACGGGGGCAACGACCTGCTGCTCGGCGGCGAGGGCAGCGATACGCTGGAGGGCGGTGCGGGCGACGACGTTCTGCAAGGCGGCGCGGGAGCGGACACGCTCCGGGGCGGTGCGGACAACGACGTGTACGTCTTCGGCCGGGGGGACGGTCGTGACGAGATCGAGGACCGGGTGGTGGTCAACGGGACGCAGCGCGAGGGCGGGACCGGCGACGTCCTGTTCCTCTCCGGCGCGCTCGGCATCGCCGACATCATGCTGCGGCTCTCGGGCGGCGCGCTCAAGATCGCGTTCAAGGACCCCGACGACCCGAATGCGGCGTTCGATACCCTGGCCGACCGGGTGACGATCCGGAACTGGACGGAGGACCAGTCGAAGATCGAGACGCTTGTGTTCGGCGATGGTTCGAGGCTGGACCTGAAGGAGGTGGTGTCGGCCTGGGGGGTGACCGAGGGAGTTGCGGCAGTCGATCTCGTCGGGGCGATGAACGCGGCGTACGGGGGGACGTTGCCGGCGGGTGGCAATGCGTACCTCGGGGGGACGGGGCAGGACGTGCTGGTGGGCGGCGAGGGCGATGACGTGCTTCGGGGCCACGGCGAGAACGACGTGCTGCATGGCAAGGCCGGGGCGGACACGCTCGAAGGGGGCGCCGGGGACGACGTCCTGGCGGGCGGCGAGGGCGCCGATTCGCTCGAAGGGGGCGCCGGGGACGACGTCCTGGCGGGCGGCGAGGGCGCCGATTCGCTCGACGGGGGCGCGGGGGAGGACACGGCGTGGTATGGCGGGGCATCTTCGGGGGTGACGGCGAGCCTCTCGGATGCGTCGGCGAACACGGGCGAAGCGTCCGGGGACACGTACGCGAGCATCGAGAACCTCTACGGCTCGGGCTTCGACGACGTGCTGACCGGTGACGCGGGCGCGAATCGGATCCATGGCGGTGCGGGCGACGACGTTGTCGAAGGTGGTGCCGGGCGGGACCGCCTGGACGGCGGCGCGGGCGAGGACACATTGTCGTATGCGGGCTCGGACGCGGGGGTGTACGTGGGCCTTCTGACCCGCAGGGTGTGGGGTGGGGACGCGTCCGGCGACACGATTTCGAACTTCGAGCACGTGCTCGGCTCGGCGCATGGCGACACGCTCGCCGGTGACGAAGGGGCCAATCGCCTGTCCGGAGGGGCAGGCAACGACCGGCTGTACGGCTTCGGGGGGGACGACACGCTCGAAGGCGGTGCCGGTGCGGACACGGTGGACGGCGATTCCGGTGAGGACACGGCATCGTACGCGGGCTCGGGCGCGGGGGTGAACGTGAGCCTCGCGACGGGCCGGGGGCAGGGCGGGGACGCCGAGGGGGACCGGCTGGTCGAGATCGAGCACCTCGTCGGCTCGGGCTTCGACGACACGTTGACCGGGGACGCTCGCGGCAACCGTCTTGCCGGCGGCGCGGGTGCGGACACGCTCTCCGGAGGCGCGGGCGACGATGTCCTGGAAGGTGGCGTGGGAGCGGACCGCCTGGACGGCGGCGCGGGCGAGGACACGTTGTCGTATGCGGGCTCGGACGCGGGGGTGAACGTGAACCTCGCGACGGGGGCGGTGTCGGGCGGGGATGCCGAGGGCGACACGATTTCGGGCTTCGAGCACGTGGTCGGCTCGGCGTATGGCGACACGCTCGTCGGTGACGACGGGGCCAATCGCCTGTCCGGAGGGGCAGGCAGCGACACGCTCTTTGGCGAGGGCGGGGACGACCACCTTTTCGGAGGGGCCGGGGCGGACACGCTCTCGGGCGGAGCCGGGGACGACGTGCTCGAAGGCGGTGCCGGGGCGGACACGCTAGACGGCAGCTCCGGCGAGGACACGGCGTCGTACGCGGGCTCGGACGCGGGGGTGGACGTGAGCCTGGTGACGGGAGACGGAGAGGGAGGGGACGCCGAGGGGGACCGGCTGAACGGGATCGAGCATCTCGTCGGCTCGGGCTTCGACGACACGTTGACCGGGGATGCTCGCGGCAACCGTCTTGCCGGCGGTGCGGGAGCGGACACGCTCTCGGGCGGTGCGGGCGACGATGTCCTGAACGGTGGCGCGGGAGCGGACCTTCTGGACGGCGGCGCTGGCGAGGACACGTTGTCGTACGCGGGCTCGGACGCGGGGGTGAACGTGATCCTTTCGACCCGCAGGGTGTGGGGTGGGGACGCCGAGGGCGACACGATTTCGAACTTCGAGCACGTGCTCGGCTCGGCGCATGGCGACAGGCTCGCCGGTGACGCGGGGGCCAATCGCCTGTCCGGAGGGGCGGGCGTCGACCGGCTCTACGGCTACGGGGGCGACGACCACCTCTTCGGAGGGACCGGCGTTGACTGGCTGTACGGCGGCTCCGGGGACGACGTGCTCGACGGCGGAGCCGGGGCGGACACGCTCTCGGGCGGAGCCGGGGCGGACACCCTCGTCGGCAGTATCGGGTCGGACGTGCTGACCGGAGGCGCGGGCGAGGATATGTTCCGGTTCGCGTCGGGCGACGGCGCCGACACGATTGCCGACTTCACCGACGGCGAGGATCGGATCGACCTTGAGGCGTACGACCTCGCCGGCGGGTTCGCGGGCCTGAACCTCAGACAGTCGGGGCAGGACGTGGTGGTCGAGCTGGGCGGCGGCGACCGGATCACCCTCACCGGGGTGGGTCTGAGCACGCTGGACGCCACGGACTTCCTGTTCTGAGCGGCGCGATGTCCGCGCGGCGGGGCGATGCGTTGAGCCTGGCTCTGGCGGGGTGCCGGCGGGTGTGGGTCGGTGTCGGCGTGTTCAGCGCGTGTCTGAACCTGCTGATGCTTGCGGTGCCGCTGTACATGATGCAGGTCTACGACCGGGTGCTGACCACGGGGAGCGTGGACACGTTGCTCGCGCTGACCGCGATGGTCGCGGGGGCGCTGGTGGTGTTCGGGGTGCTCGAGGCGATTCGGGTGCGGGTGCTCGCGCGGGCCGGGGCGTGGCTGGACCGGGAACTCGGAAGCGCGGTGCTCTCGGGCGCGGTGGCCGCGGCGTTGCGGGCGGGCGGCGGGGTGTCGGCACAGGGGCTGCGCGACCTCGCTACGGTGCGCGGCTATCTCGGCGGTGCGGGGGTGCTGCCGCTGTTCGACGTGCCCTGGGCGCCGGTGTTCCTGGGCATCGTGTTCCTCGTCCATCCGGTGCTGGGCTGGATCGGGCTCGCCGGGGCGCTCGTGCTGTTCGGGTGCGCGGTGCTCAACGACCTTGCGACGCGCAGCAAGCTGACGGAGGCCAACGGGGCCGCGGCGCGGGCGCTCAACGCGGCGGATGCGGCGGTTCGCAACGCCGATGCCATCGCGGCGATGGGGATGGTGCCCGCGCTCGCGCGTCGCTGGCGGGAGGCGGTCGCGGGCGGTCTTGACCTGCAGACCTCGGCGAGCGACGCGTCGGGGAGCATTACGGCGGTTGCGAAGGTCGTTCGCTTCGGTCTTCAGGTGTCGATGCTGGGGGTGGGGGCGTGGCTGGTCCTCGGCCACGAGATGTCCCCGGGGGGGATGCTCGCGGCCGCGGTCATCGTGGCGCGGGGTCTTGCGCCCGTCGAGCAGCTCATCACGGCCTGGCGGGCTCTCGTGGGGGCGCGCACGGCGTGGCGGCGGCTGCGAGAGCTCATGGCGCGGGCGCCCGATGAGGACGCGGGCACGGCGCTTCCCCGTCCGGCGGGCCGGCTGGAGGCGGAGAAGGTCGGCTACCTTCCGCCCGGGTTGCGCGAGCCGGTGCTGCGGCAGGTGAGCCTGCGGCTCGACCCCGGTGAGGTGCTGGGGGTCGTGGGGCCGTCGGGCGCGGGCAAGACCACCCTGGTGCGCCTGCTCGTGGGCTCGCTCGAACCGACCGCGGGGCACGTGCGGCTCGACGGCGCGGACCTCGGCGCGTGGCGCCATGCCGGCCGCGGCCGCCACGTGGGGTATCTGCCGCAGACGGTGGAGCTGTTCGCGGGCACGGTGCGCGACAACATCGCGCGGCTGGGCGAGGCCGAAGACGAAGCGGTGGTCCAAGCGGCCCGGCGCGCGGGCGCGCACGAGGCGATCCTCGCCCTGCGCGAGGGCTACGACACGCGGATTGGCGAGGGCGGGGTGCCGCTCTCCGGTGGCCAACGCCAGCGCATCGCGCTCGCGCGGGCGGTGTTCGGGGACCCGGCGCTGGTGGTGCTGGACGAACCGAACGCGCATCTCGATGCCGACGGGGAGCAGGCGCTGGTCGAGACGGTGGTGGGGATCCGCGAGCGGGGGGCCACGGTGGTGCTGGTCGCGCAGCGCGCGGGGGCGATGGGGCTGGTGGACAAGATGCTGGTACTGCGGGCGGGGGCGGTGGCGTCGTTTGGAACGCGCGAGGAGGTGCTCGCGAGGTTGCGCCGCCCGGCGATGATGGCGGAGCCGGCGCCGGCCCGCCGTGCGTCCGCGTGAGCCGCGCCGGGGGTCCGGACCCGCGCGCGCCGGCCCGCCGGGACATGGGCGTCGGGCCGACGATGGGGCTCGGGATCCTCGTGATCGCCCTGTTTCTCGGGGGCTTCGGCGCGTGGGCGGGGTTTGCGCCGCTTGAGAGCGCGGCCATCGCCCCGGGGGTGGTGAGCGTCAGCGGCAAGCGCAAGACCGTGCAGCACCTGGAAGGGGGGATCGTCGCCGACCTGCCGGTCCGGGAAGGCGAGGTGGTCGCGGCCGGAGAGGCGCTGGTGGTGCTGGACGACACGCAGGCGCGCGCGTCGTTCTCGCTGCTGCGGGCGCAGCACCGCTCGGCAGCGGCGCTCAAGGCGCGCCTGGAAGCGGAGCGCGACGGTCTTGCCGGGATCCGCTGGCCCGCGTCGCTGCGCGAGGCGGGCGCGCGAGACGACGTCCTCGCTACCGAGGAGCGGATCTTCCGGGCGCGGGCGCGTTCGCTCGCCAATCGCACGGCCATCTACCGGCGCCAGATCGAGCAGTTACGGGCGGAGGCGGCGGGGCTCGAGGAGGAGGTCGAGACCCAGGACCGCCAGCTCGGGCTGCTCGAGGAGGAGATTGCGGCGCTTGGGGGGCTGGTGGCGAAGGGGGTAGAGGGCAAGGCGCGGCTGCTCGCGCTCAAGCGAACGAAGGCGGAGGTCGCGGGGTCGCGGGCCCGGAACCGGTCGCAGGTCGCCCGGGTCGGGCAGCGGGTGGAGGAGACGCTTCTGGCCATTGCGGAGCTTGGCAACGAGCGGCTGAGCGGGGTCGTGGGGGAATTGCGGGAGGTCCGGACGCGGATGTCGGACCTTCGCGAGCACCTCGAGAGCGCGCGCAACGTGCTTACGCGCACCCGGGTGCTCGCGCCGGTCGCGGGGACGGTGGTGAACCTGCGGGTGTTCACCCGCGGGGGGGTGGTCGGGCCGGGCGAGCCGCTGATGGATCTGGTGCCCGCCGGGGACCGGTTGGTGGTCGAGGCGCGGGTCGAGCCGACGGACATCGACTCGGTGCACCCCGGGCTCGGCGCGAAGGTGCGGTTGACCGCGTTCTCCCAGCTCGAGACCCCGCCCCTGCCGGGCAGGGTGACGCGGGTGTCGGCCGACCGCCTGGTGGACGCGATGACCGGTGCGCCGTACTACGAGGCGCGCATCGCGCTCGACGCGGAGCAGCCGGCGCTCGCGGAGCTCAAGCTGCAGCCCGGGATGCCGGCCGAGGTGATGATCGTGACCGGAGAGCGCACGGCGCTGGAGTACCTGCTTGAGCCCATCGTGACGAGCCTGGGCCGGGCGCTCCGCGAGGAGTGACCTCCGCCGGGGCGCGGTCCGCGGAGGGCGCCGCGTATCCTCGACGGCCGGGGGCTTCCGGAGAGGGAGGGGCGAATTCGTTCCCGCCCGTTCCTGATGATGGAAACTCCCGCTACCATGGGAGGGCGGTTCCGGAGCCTTCCGAATCGCGGGAGTCGAGCCATGGTCAGCCAGGAACTCAACGAGCGGCTCACCCGCACCGGCCGGGGCCGGCCCGCCGGCGAGGTGCTGCGCCGATACTGGCAGCCGGCCGCCCTCGTCGAGGAGCTGGACGGCGAGCGCCCGGTGGTGCCGGTGACCCTGCTCGGCGAGCGGCTCGTCCTCTTTCGCGACAACGAGGGCGAGCTGGGTCTCATCGGCCGGCACTGCCTGCACCGCGGCGCGGATCTCTGCTTCGGGCGCCGCGAGGACAACGGCCTTCGCTGCCCGTTCCACGGCTGGCACTACGACCGCAACGGCCAGTGCGTCGAACAGCCGGGCGAGCCCGAGGGTTCGCAGATGTACAAGCGGATAAGGACCACGTCCTATCCGGTCGTCGAGAAGAACGGCATCGTCTTTGCGTACATGGGTCCGGACGAGCCGCCCGGATTTCCGAGTTTCGACTGTTTCCGGGCGCCCGAAAGCCATGTCTTCGCGTTCAAGGGCTTGTGGGAGTGCAACTGGCTGCAGGCGCTCGAGATCGGCATCGACCCCGCCCATGCCTCCTTCCTGCATCGCTTCCTCGAGGACGAGGACCCGGAGGACGGCTACGGCAGGCAGTTCCGCGACCGCGCGGCCGACACCGACCTGCCGATGACCCGGCTGTTGCGCGAGCACCCGCGTCCCGAGATCCGGGTCGAGGAGACCGATTTTGGCCTCAGGCTGACCGCGCTCCGGCACCTGGACAACGGCTACACCCACGTGCGCGTCACGAACCAGATCTTCCCCGGGGCCATCTGCATTCCGATGAGCCGCGAGATGACGATCACCCAGTGGCACGTGCCCGTCGATGACGAGAGCTGCTACTGGTACGCGTTGTTCACGAGCTTCGACGAGCCGGTCGACAAGAAGGTGATGCGCGAGCAGCGGCTGAAGGAGCACCGCCTGCCCGACTACGCGCCGCTTGCGAACCGGCGCAACCGCTACCGATTCGATCCGGAAGAGCAGGCCACCCTGACCTGGACGGGAATGGGGCTCGACATCAACGTGCACGACCAATGGGCGGTCGAGGGCATGGGGCCGATCCAGGACCGTACCCGGGAACACCTGGGCCGGACCGACGTGGGCATCGTCCGGTACCGCAGAATGCTGAGGGCGGCGATGGAGGCGGTGGCGGAGGACGACGAGACGGCCTTGCCGATGCGGGGCGGCGTCGACGTGTCGAGGATCGTCGGGCCGGTGTCCAACGACGCCATTGCGGAGACCGCCGATTGGGAGGCCGCGAGCATGCGCGCCGACCGTGAGCGCCGCGCCGCATGCCATTGGGACGCGTCGGTCTAGCCGGGGATGGGCGGGGTCGAAGAGAGGATCCGGGCGGGCGCGCTCGCGCGATACGGGGCGTATTCCGGGGAGGG
>JAJDXW010000304.1 GCA_022823045.1 Gammaproteobacteria bacterium | reverse complement strand
GCTGAGCAATCGTGTCGAGCATCGCCTTGGCCAGCGTCGATGGGCCTGCACCCCAGTATGCCGACCCCGAGGCGGGATGTCCAGAGCGGTTACTTCATCATGTCAATCAATGATATATCAGGAAACGAAAATTCGCCCTGGGATGGAGAGAGTGCAGCGGCCGCGTTGACCAAGCATCGTGCACGGCTCGCAGTTGGTTGGGATTCCGGGCTTGTGGTGCATATCCGACCCAAGGACGCGGGGGACCGGGAGCGATTACTCGCCATCGCCCATCAGGTCGCCATTTCGTTGGAACTGGGAACGCCATGGCAACTTGCCGCCTTGGGTCTGAGCTTTCGGGATGAGTTGCCGGACTTCACTTCTCCGGATATTGTCGACTTGGGATCTCCAACTATCGAGGCATACGGCGTTCTGGTGTCCGGGGTAATTGCGTTGACGGTCGCGTTCTTACCGTTTCTTTTGACATGCGGCTCGATGGCACGCGAATTCGAGCACGGTACCCTGTGGGGGTTGCTCGTGGTGCCTCGCCTTGGATGGTGGGCGATAGTTTGGGGAAAGGTCTTCCTCGGCATCTTTGTTACGACCGTCGTTTTCTTCGTTGTTCTGGTCGTGGCTTTTTCCTTTCTCGGTGTCCCGCCGCGTTTGAATATACTTCAGATTCTACTGGTTCAACTGCTGACGATGTTGGCTTCCGCTTTTCTTGGTGTTTCGGCTTCGAACCTTGCAAGGTCGCAATTCCGTGCCTACTTCATTTCGGCTCTATACATATTCTGTTTGATTTTTTTGACGGGACTGATTTTTCCGATTTCGGGTTCGACGGTCATTGTCCAGACGGCGGCGAAGTTGTTGCCATTGACGTTTTCCCTTTCGCAACTAGACGGGTGGTTGATCCACGGAATTCCGGCCGATCTTTCGGGAGGCGAGGTCCGACAGTTGGCAATCCAGTGCGTATCGTATTTCGTCGTCATGGTGCTGTGTGGAGTATATGCCCGCCGGAGAATCTGAAGGGTACAGTTTTCACGGAAAATTATTCTGATTGCGTACGAACCTCATCTTTTCGCCCGGTGAACCGTGCCGATGAGGGTTGTATGTATTCAGGAGGTTTATTGAAACGCTGAGCGGCGAGCGGTTATGGCTCGATTCAATGTTCGGGCGAGTGTCCGGATTCGCGCTGTGCATCAGGGAAGGTACGGTATGGCGTTGGAGACTGGGTGCGATGGTTGCGAAGATTCCTGTTTCTTTCGGCGGGTAATCTCTTGTGTAGGTTCGACGTGCAGTACAAGTTGTGGAGCGATTCGAGGAGTTGACGAGCAGACGCTGAGGCAGCAGATGATGCGGCGTGTTCAATTTGACCAAGAAGATGTCGGCATTCGTGACGTCCGGAGGTTCGCTTGAAAAGAGGGGATGTGTACCGCATGATCCGGGGTGTTCGGGCGCGTTACCGAGGGTGGACATGGCGGAGCACGTGATCGAGACGGTGGAGGAGCTGCGGAGCAGCTACGGGGAGCCGAGCGAGCGGGCGGTCAGGAAGGCCCTCGACCGTCTGGACCGGCACTGCCGGCGGTTCATCGCGCTCTCGCCCTTCGTCGTGCTTGCGTCCGCGGGGGCGGACGGGCGGGTCGACTGCTCGCCGCGGGGCGATCCCGCGGGATTCGTCGCGGTCCTCGACGATCGGACCATCCTCCTTCCCGACCGGCGCGGGAACAACCGGGCGGACTCGCTGACCAACGTGCTCGAGAACCCCCACGTCGGCATGCTGTTCATGATCCCCGGGGTGGACGAGACCCTTCGCCTCAACGGCCGTGCGAAGCTCACCACCGACCCGGCAAGGCTCGAACCGCTCGCGGTCAACGGCCGGGTGCCGCGAAGCGGGCTCGTCGTCGAGGTGGAGGAGGTCTTCCTCCAGTGCACCAAGGCCCTCGTCCGCTCCCGGCTCTGGGCCGACGAGACGCGCGTGGACCGCAAGGCCGCCCTCCCGTCCTTCGGGCAGATGCTCGCAGACCACATCGGCGAGTCGGACGGGGAGCGGGTCGATCGCGAGATCCGCGCGAGGGTCCGCGAGACGCTCTACTGACCGCGCCGTTCGGCGTCGCCGCCGGTCAGGCGAATGCCGTCTCGGAGCATCCGTGCGCGCGTTGGAGCTCACCTTCCCGTCGAGAAGGGATCGCGCGTCCTGAGCTCCGGAAACAACGAGAAGTCGCGGTCTCGGGTGAGCAGCGCCTCGACGCCGTGGGCGATGCACAGCGCGGCGATGCGGGCGTCGTGGACGACTCCGCCGACGACGTGCGGGCGGGCCACGAACCTTCGCAAGATGGCCGCGAAGTCTTCCGTCTCGCCGATCATGCGGTTCGAGGGCGCCGATGCCCAGGCCTGGAACTGGTGCCAGGCATGTTCGGGGGCGTGGCCGGGTCCTTCCAGATGCGGCGGTTCGTCGCCACGCTCAGGAACTCGTAGCAGCACGGCCAGGGGATCGCCCAAGTCCGGTCTCCTTCGGCGAGCGCCACGAGGATCTCGTATGCGGCATCCCCCAATCGAGACTCCCGGCGATGCGCGTGGACGAGAACATTGGTATCGACGGCAATCACCGTACGCCGGAGTCCCCGTAGATCATCTCGCGCAGCTCGGGCCAGGAGAACCGTTCCAGCGGGTCGGGCGCCCGCGCATCGCCCGCTCGCAAGTCCGGAAGCGTGTATCGGTCGCGAAGCGTCGAGGTCGAGAGCACCCGCCGGAGCCCCTCCTCGACCACCGCGCGCAACGGGCGCCCCGTTTCCGCCGCATGACGCTTGGCCCGAGCGAGGAGCTCGTCATGAATGTCGATGGTCGTCTTCACCAACCCATATTACCCATATATCCTTCTATGGGAAAACAAGCGAAGCTCGTCGAGCCCGGGACGCGTGCGTTCGTCTCGAATCCGGGCGAAATCGGGTTCTCCGGAGGTCCCATGCGCCGCGCACTTGTGCTTCCCGTCGCCCTCGCCGCTGCCGTCGCCATGGCCGGTCCCACCGGAGCGGGAGCGGAGATCGTGCGCTTCGCCACCTTCAACGCGTCGATGAACCGGGGAGCGGAGGGGGAGCTTGCCGCGGCGCTCCGGGACGGGGCGGACCCGCAGATCGCGAAGGTCGCGGCGATCGTCCGCGCGGTGGACCCGGACGTCATCCTCGTCAACGAGTTCGACTACGGGGCGGACAACGACCGCGCCTTCGTCGCGAACTACCTGGGCGGCGCGTGGCCGTTCAGCTTCAACGCGCCCTCCAACACCGGGGTCGCGACCGGGCTCGACCTCGACGGCGACGGGGTCGCGGGGGAGGAGGCGGGGACCTTCGAGCGCGCCCGCGACTCCCACGGCTTCGGCCTCTTCGAGGGTCAGTACGGGATGGTCGTGCTCTCGAAGCACGAGATCGACGTCGAGGGCGTTCGCACATTCCGGACCTTCCGTTGGAAGGACATGCCGGGGGCACGGCTCCCGGTCCGCCCCGACGGCGCGTCCTTCTACTCCGACGAGGCGCTCGCGGTGCTTCGCCTCTCCTCCAAGAGCCACTGGGACGTTCCGGTGCGGATCGGCGGGACGGTCGTCCACCTCCTCGCGAGCCACCCGACGCCGCCCGTCTTCGACGGACCGGAGGATCGGAACGGCGCCCGCAACGCGGACGAGATCCGGTTCTGGGCCGACTATGTCTCCGGGGCCGGGTACATCGAGGACGACGTGGGAGGTCGGGGCGGGCTACCCGATGGAGCGCACTTCGTGATCGCCGGCGACCTCAACGCCGACCCGGTGGACGGGGAGTCGGTGCCGGGGGCGGCGCGCCAGCTCACCGGGCACCCCCTCGTGAACGCCGCGCTGACGTCGGCGAGCGAGGGCGGGGCGGCCGCGGCGGCGGCCCAGGGCGGGGCGAACGCCGGCCACCGCGGCGACCCCCGCTTCGACACCGCCGACTTCCGGG
>JAJDXW010000393.1 GCA_022823045.1 Gammaproteobacteria bacterium | reverse complement strand
GCTCACCTGGGTCAACACGATTCTGGGCAACGTCAAACGCTCCTTTCATGGCACCTACCACCATTTCAGCTCCAAGCATCTGCCGCGATACCTGGCCGAGTTCTCCTACCGCTTCAGCCGCCGTTTCTCGCTCCGAGAGATGTTTCCCCGCCTCGCGTTCGTCGCCCTGCGCACCGCGCCCATGCCGTACCGAGTCCTCAAGCTGGCTGAGAACTATTTCTGAGCCGGATGAGCTTGGTACGCAATCAGGAGGACACTTACATCACCTTCGTCACCGCTTCGGACCAGGCCCTCGGCCGGATCCAGGCCCAGTGGCTCGCCGAGCACCTCGGCTTCGAGGGCAAGGTCGTCATGCTGGGCGGGCTTGCCGGGGCCTCCCCGGCCGAGAACCGCATCAAGGCGGCCCGTGAGGTCTTCGACCAGTACCCCGGCATCAGCGTGCTGGATCTCCAGTACACCTCCTGGAGTCCCGCCAACGGGAAGAAGATCATGGCGGCGCTCATCCAGAAGTTCGGCGACGAGATCGACGGCGTGTGGGCGGACAGCGGCCTGCAGGGCTCGGGCTCGGTCGAGGCGTTCATCGCGGCCGGCTACGAGGACGGGAAGATCCCGCCCCATACCGGCGGAGACTTCAACGCCATGTATCAGCTCTCGGTCAAGCACCGGGTGCCGCTCTGCGCCATCGACTATCCGCCGGCAATGGGCGCGGTGTCGTTCGACCTGCTGTTCGACGTGCTCGCCGGCAAGGGCATCCCGCGCCGGATCGAGGTCAACCAGCAGATCGTGGTGTCCCGCGGGGACGAGTCGGCGTCGGTCAGGGCCGACGTGTATGCCGACGAGTACGCGTTGATGGACAAGCCGCCCACCGTGATCATGTCGAGCGGTGTCGGTCCCGACTACGACCCGGCGACCTTCAAGGCCGAATATCCGAGATAGCCGGAACCGCGCGATGCAGGGCGGCGGTTGGCGGCCGCCGCCGCTCCGCATCCCTTCTCCGACCCGGCCTCCGTACCGCCGCCCCGTGCCGGGAGGAACCACCGCGGTGACCACGCTCCTTGCCGCGCGCCGCGCCGGAAAGTCGTTCGACGGCGTCTCCGTCCTCCGGGACGTGGACTTCGAGGTCGCCGGGGGAGAGGTCCACGCCGTCGTCGGTGAGAACGGGGCGGGGAAGTCGACGCTCATCAAGCTGCTCTCCGGCGTGCATGCGCCGGACTCGGGCGGGATCGAATGCGAGGGCGAACCGGTCCGCTGGCAATCGCCCCACGAAGCCCAGGCCCGCGGCATCTCCGTCATCCACCAGGAGTTCTCGACCCTCCCGGACCTGTCGGTCGAAGAGAACGTCCATCTCGGCATCGAGCCGTGCACCCGCCTCGGCCTCATCCGCCGCGCGGAGCGCCGGCGCCGCACCCGCGCCCTGCTGCAACGGCTCGCCATCGACCTCGATCCGGCCGCCGAAGTCGGCCGGCTGAGCGTCGCCGACCGGCAGATGGTGGAGATCGCCAAGGCCCTCGCCCGCCGCGCACGCGTCCTCATCCTGGACGAGCCCACCGCCGTCATCTCCGGGCGGGAGGTGGCCCTGCTGTTCGAGAACGTGCGCCGGCTCAGGACCGATGGCGTCGGTATCGTCTACATCAGCCACCGGCTGGACGAAGTGTTCGAGATCGCCGACCGGGTGACCGTGCTCAAGGACGGAGACCACGTCGCGACCCGGGCCACCCGGCAGCTCGACCACGACACGCTCGTGAAGATGATGGTCGGACGCGAGCTGGCCGCGATCTTCCCCCCCAAGGCGGCGGTCGGCGGCGAAGGGACGGTCGTGCTCGAGGCGGCGGACATCGCCGTCCCCGGGCAATCCGGGCACGCCGATCTCGCGCTCCGGCGCGGCGAGGTGCTCGGCCTCGCCGGGATGGTGGGCTCCGGCCGAACCGAGCTGGCCCACGTCCTCTTCGGGGCCATGACCAGTCCGGCCGGCACCGTGCGCCTGCATGGCCGGCCGCGCGAGGACCCCTCCCCCGCCTCGTCCCTGCGCGCGGGTCTCGCCTATCTGACCGAAGACCGGAAACGCGACGGTCTGTTCGCGCGCAAGTCGGTGGTCGAGAACCTCACCACCATCACGCTGGAACGCCATACCGCCCGCGGCCTGCTTCGCACGGGTTCGGAGGATGCGTTCGCGCGATCCGCGATCGCGGACTTCGCCATCCAGCTCTCCGGGCCCGGCATCGCGGTGGCCGCGCTCTCGGGCGGCAACCAGCAGAAGGTGCTGCTCGCGCGGCTCCTCGCCGCGGAGCCCGCGGTCGTCCTGCTCGACGAACCGACGCGCGGGGTCGACATCGGGGCGAAGGCCGAGATCTACCGGATGGTCCGGGCGCTTGCCGACGGCGGGGCGGCGGTGCTCATGATCAGCTCGGAGCTGAACGAGATCATCGGCATGAGCGATCGGGTGCTGGTGATGAGAGACGGCTCGATCGCTGGCGAGCTCGAAGGCGCCTCCATCCGCGAAGAGGCGATCATGCGGCTCGCGACGCTGCACCCGGTGATGGCGGAGGCCGGGGCGGAGGCGGAGGCGGGTGTCTGAGAGGCTGTCGAGGCTTGCGAGCCGGCTCCGCGGGCGGCTGCCGCTGCCGGCCTCGCACCTCGTCCTCGTGGCCCTGATCCTCCTTCTGCTCGTGGCCGGGGCCGGGGTTTCGGACCGTTTCCCGACGACGCGCAACCTCGCCAACGTACTGGAACAGTCGGCGACCCTCGCCTTTCTCGCCCTCGGTCAGACGCTGGTCATCCTGACCGGCGGGATCGATCTCTCCGTGGGCGGCATCGTGAGCCTCGTCTCCGTACTGCTGGCCGGGCTCGTGGACGGAGACCCGGGGCGGTTCTGGCCCGTGCTCGCCGGACTGCTCGCCTTCGGGGCGATCATCGGCGCGGTCAACGGCCTTGCGGTCGTCTTCCTGCGCGTGCACCCCCTCGTCGTCACCCTCGGTATGGCGTCCGTGCTGCACGGCGCGGCGCTCATGTACACCCGCCAGCCGGCGGGCTCGGTGCCCCTGTTCTTCGAGGAGTTCTCGTACGGTCGTCTTCTCGGCGTGCCGGTAAGCGCCTTCGCCGTCCTGCCACTGTTCGCACTGGTCGGATTCTGGCTCGCCCGGACCCGACCCGGAAGGCAGGTCTACGCGGTCGGCAGCGACCCGGGCGCCGCTCGTCTTTCCGGCATCCCGGTCGGACGGACCCTGGTCCTGGTCTATGCCCTCTGCGGCCTGTTCGCCGCCCTCGCCGGCGCCTACTTGGTGGCCCGGACCGGAATCGGCGACCCGCGAGGGGGGATAGGCTACGACCTGGCGTCGATCACTCCGGTCGTCATCGGAGGAACGCTGCTGTCCGGCGGGCGCGGCGGCGTGGCCGGAACCCTTCTCGGGGTGCTGCTTCTCACCCTGCTCAGTAATCTTTTCAATTTCATGAATATATCTTCGTTCTACCAGTGGATCGTGCAGGGCGTGATCATCATCGTGGCGGTCTCCATGTTCACCCGCCGGGACGGATCGTGAACCCCGCTCGACGCGCGAGGCGGCAGTGGTTCCGGACCCGGACGGTGGCCGGCCGGGAGTTGACCGAGAAGTTGGGTCTCGCCGCGTTCCTGCTGCTTCTGGTCGTATTCGCCGGGCTCCTTTCGCCGCGGTTCCTCGCTCCCGACAACCTGCGCGACATCCTTGTCCAGGCCGCCCCCCTCGGTTTCGTCGTCATCGGGCAGACGTTCGTCATCATCACGCGGGGTCTGGACCTCTCGGTCGCGTCCCTGATGGCGACCACGGCGGTGCTGGCCACCGCGTTCAACACCCTTTCCGATGCGATGATCCCGGCGATCTTCGTGTGCGGCATCGGACTGGGGGCGTTCGTCGGCTTCGTCAACGGAGTGCTCGTCACCAAGCGCCGGATCTCCCCGTTCCTCGCCACCCTGGCCGTCATGATCGTCCTGCAGGGGCTGCGTTTCGCCTATACCAAGGGGGCGCCCCAGGGCACCCTTCCGGAGGGCTTTCGCTTCCTTGCCACCGGGAGCGTGATGGGGGTTCCGGTGGTGGTGTGCGTCCTCGCCCTCACCGCGGTCGCGCTCGCGGTCCTGCTCAACCGCACCGTCTTCGGGCGCCGGCTCCTGCTGCTCGGCACCAACCCGGCGGCTGCCCGCCTCTCCGGCATCGCGGTGGACCGGCTGACCATCTGGGCCTACGTGATCTCCGGCGTGCTCGCGGCCCTCGGCGGACTCTTCCTCGTCGGCTTCGTGGGCATCGTGGACAACTGGACGGGCCGGGGATACGAGCTCGATTCCATCGCCGCCGCCATTGTCGGAGGCGCCTCGCTGGCCGGAGGCAAGGGGTCCGTCGCGGGCTCCCTCCTCGGCGCGATGATCCTCGTCTCGTTGTTCAACATCGTGCTGATGCTGGGTCTCTCGGTCGAGTTCCAGCTCATCGTGAAGGGACTCATCATCGTTGCCGCCGCCGCGTTCTACCTCTCGCGGCGTTGACGGACAGCAAGGACGACCGAGAAAGCGCTCATTGGTCATTCGCGGGCCGCACGGACGGCGTTCCGGTCGCGCGCCGCCGAGACGAGCGCGTCGATGAAACGGTGGACCTCGAGGGCGTCGCGTCCGGTGACGCGGGGCGTCCGGCCCCCGGCGACGGCGTCGAGGAAGTCCGCGTGGAGGGCGCGGTGGGCGTCGTGGGGGAAGTCCATCGGGTCCGCTCCGCTCCCCGAGCCCTGGGCCTCGCCGAAGTCCTCCTCGCGGCCGTCGTGATGGCGGATGGAGACCCCGCCGGGGCCGAGGACGGCGCTTGCCTGACTGCATGCGAGCTCGATTCGCTCCGGAGCCCCCGGATAGAAGGCGGTCGTCGCCATCAACGCGCCGTGCGCTCCGCTCGCGAAGCGGATGCCGGCGGCCACGAAATCTTCCGCCTCCATGCGATGGAGCGAAGTGGTTCCGCCGACCGCGACCACCTCGGCGACCGGCCCGGTGAACGAGAGGGCGAGGTCGAGGGTGTGGATGGCCTGGCTGATGAGGACGCCGCCCCCGTCGCGGGCATAGGTGCCGCGACCCGGCTCGTCGTAGTAGCTCTGCTCGCGCCACCAAGGAACGGTGATGGAGGCCGCCGCGAGGGTCCCGAGCGCACCGCTCGCAAGCCGTTCGCCGAGCCGCTCCGCAACGGCCCGGAAGCGGTGCTGGAGGACGATCCCGAGGGTCACCCCGGCCCGCTCGGCCGCCTCCACGACCTCCTCCGCCGCCGCCGTGGTCCGCTCGACCGGCTTCTCCATGAGGATGTGCTTGCCGGCCCCGGCAAGGCGCCGCACGAGCTCGATCCGGGCGTTGGGCGGGGTCAGCAGCACCGCGTAGTCGATGGACGGGTCGTCGACGATCGCATCGAGGTCGTTCGTCACGGGAAAGCCGAACCGGGCCGCGAACGCATCGCGCCGGCCCGCGGTCGGGCTGTACGCGCGGGCGACCTCCACCCGGTCGCGGAGGTCGACGAGGCTCTTCGCGTGCGGAGTCACCGCCATCCCGAGCCCGATGATCGCGCACCGCATCACTCGCCCCCCTCCGGTGATTCCCGACTCGATCGGTGCCGGAGCGGGAACTATCGCAGATTTGCGGCGCGTTCGAGACCGTCCGCCGCCCGGAGGGTCGGACCGGCGGACGCAGCTTGCGTCGTTCCATCCGGATGTCCTACCGTAACGTGGCATCGAGCGCTTCCAGTGCCGGCCGAGAAGAAGGCACCGGGACCGCGGCAGCCCCTGGGAGGAAGCGCCCGACGTGAATGCCCCCGTCGAATCCCTGACCTCGGCGATCGACACGAGCCGGATCCACTGGTACCGCTGCCCCATCGAGCCCGAGACGCTCCGCGAGCTGACCGAACGAAGCGACGCGAAGGGCTGGCTCCAGGCAGGCGGCCACCTCGCAGTCGCGGCCGGCACCGGCGCACTCGCCGTCTACTGCTTCCTTGCGGAGATGTGGCTCGGGTTCGCCCTCGCCCTCTTCGCGCATGGGACGGTGGCCTCGAACCTGCACTATGGCTGCCACGAGCTCGGGCACGGCACCGTATTCCGAACGAAACGGCTGAACGCCCTCTTCCTCCGGATCTACAGCGTCCTCGCGTGGTGGAACCACCACGAGTACGGAATGAGCCATACCCACCACCACCTCTATACCCTGCATCCGCGCGGGGACCGCGAGGTGGTGCTCCCGTTCGCGCCCGCCTGGACGCCGCTCTACCTCCTTCAGCTCTTCACCGTGAACGTGACCGGAGGGATGCACACCAAGGGTATCCGAGGCCACATCCTCGCCATGTTCAGCACCGCTTGCGATCGCTACGGCCCGTTCTTCCGGCCGGAATGGATGGGGTCCCTCTATGCCGGCCGACCGGAGGCGAGGCGGAGCGCGGTCAACTGGGCCCGGGTGGTAATTCTCTGCCATGCCGGCATTGCCGTCGCGAGCGTCGCGTCCGGGTACTGGATCGTCGCCGTCGTCGTCAGCCTCGGGCCAGTGATCGCGAACTGGCACTCGTACTTCGTCGGCGGGCCGATGCACTGCGGCCTGCGGGACAACGTCCCGGACTTCCGCAAGTGCGTGCGCACAATCACCCTCGATCCGATCTCCGAGTTCCTGTACTGGCACATGAACTGGCACCTCGAGCACCACATGTTCGCGGCCGTCCCCTGCTATCACCTCGCGAAGCTCCATCGAGCGGTGGCCCACGACATGCCCGAGCCCCGCACCCTCGCCGGCGCGTGGCGGGAGATCCGCGAGGTCTGGCGGCGCCAGGAGCAGGACCCCGGATACCAGTACGACACCCCGGTACCCAACCGGTCGGGGCCGGTTGCCGCCCGCCAGAGCCCCGAGGCGGCGGCCATCGGCGACATCGCCCCGCGCGAGATCCGCGTCGCAGCCTGACCCCGAGCCGCTCGATTCCGGCCGAGGTTCTCCCGGGGGAAAGCGGCTACGGCCCGCGGTTGGCGGCGGGCGGCTACGGACGTCGGATGAGGAGGCTGCCGGTGCGGTGGACGGCCGCGTTCCAGCCGGGGAGCACCCACACCGTGCAGTCCTCCTGCTCGATGATCGCGGGACCGGGGATACCGGCGTCGCGGCCGAGCTCGCGGCGCGCATGGACGGGCACGTCGAGGCAGCGTCCGGCGACGTACACCGTTCTCGTGTCGATGGGCTCGGCCGGGCCCCGCTCGGGAATTGGCGGGAGCTCGAGGGGCGGGATGCGGCCGGTGATCCGCACCCGCTCGGTGCTGACCTCCACGCTGCTCTCCGGGTCGCGGAAGCTGTAGATCCGCTCGTGCTCCCGATGGAAGAGCTCGGTGATCGCGTCGAGGTCGGGCTCCGTCCGCAAGCCCTCCGGGACCGGGACCTGGAGGTCGAATGCCTGACCCGCGTAGCGCATGTCGAGCGAGGCTTCGAATACCACCTCGCCGAGAATGTCCCCTTCCCTGCGGATCCACGACGAGGCGCCCTCCTCGAGGGCGCGAAAGATCGAGGCGAGCTCCGCCGCGACCGAGGGGCCGTCGGCGAATCGGAGACGGCGCGAGCGCACGTAGTCGCGTTTCACGTCCGCGAGGATCGCGCCGAGGGCGCAGAACGTCGCCGGCCCCGGAGGCACGACGACGGTGTCGAGCCCCGCCTCCTCGGCGAGAAGGTTCGCGTGGGTCGGGCCGGCACCGCCGAACGCCATGAGGGCGAACTCTCCGGGCGCCGCGCCGCGCCGGGCGAGCCCCTTGGAAAGCTCGTTGGCCATCATGGCCGAGGCAACCCGCAGGGCCGCGTCCGCGGCCCGCACCGCCCGATCGGCGCCCTCGTAGCCGATCCGTTCCGCGATCGCATCCAGCGACTCGCGAGCCGCCTCCCGGTCGAGCCGCATGCGCCCGCCGAGAAAATGCTCGGGGTGGATGAGCCCGACGAGGAGATAGCAGTCGGTGAGGGTCGCTCGGATACCACCCCGGCCGTAGCATGCGGGTCCCGGGTCGGCGCCCGCGCTCTCCGGACCGACCTTGAGCACTCCCTGGGGATCGACCCAGAGCACCGATCCGCCCCCCGCGCCAATCGCCCGCACGTTCACCACCGGCACGACGAGGGGATAGTCCCCGACGCGGGTCGAGGTGGCGTACTCCGGCTCCTCGCCCTGGTTGAGGGCGAGGTCGCAGCTCGTCCCGCCGAGGTCGACGGTGATGATCCCGGTCCGTCCGAGGGTCCGGGCGACGCGCGTGGCCGCGACGAGGCCCGAGGCGGGTCCGGACAGCACGGTGTCGATCGGCCGTTCCCGGGCGGTGTCGATGCTGAGCGTCCCACCGTTCGAGGCGGTGATGTAGATCGGCGCCTTCACCCCCGTCTCGGCCACCCGTTCCTCCAGGCGAGCGAGGTAGGCGCTCATGAGCGGCTGCACGTACGCGTTCATGATGGCGACGAGCCCGCGCTCGAACTCGCGCTGCTCGGGCCAGATCGCGGCCGACTCGGTGATCGGAACCCCGGGCAGGCGGTGACGGAGCGCTTCCGCCAGCTCGCGCTCCGTCTCCGGAAAGGCGTAGGAGTTGAGGAGGAGCACCGTGATCGCTTCGACGCCGGCCGCATCGAGGTCGGATGCGAGGCGGTCGAGGTCCGCGTCACTCGGACGCTCCACCACCTTCCCGTCCGCGCGGACCCGGGCACCGATCTCGAACACGAGATTGCGCGGCACGAGGGGCTCCTCCTTGCGGAGCGTGAAATCGAAGGAGTTGTCGAGGCTCATGCGGCCGATTTCGAGGACCCCGCGATGGCCGCGGGAGACGACGAGCCCGACCCTCGCCCCGCGGCGCTGGATGATTGCGTTCACGAGGAGGGTCGTGCCGTGGACGAGGAGCTCCACGTCTCCCGGCCGCACCCGGGCCCGATCGATGAGCGCGGGAAGGCCCCGCGCCACCGAGAGCGACGGGTCGCTCGGAACGCTCGGCTCCTTGTAGCGAACGATCTCGCCCGTCAGCGGGTTCGCGAGCACGAAGTCGGTGAACGTCCCGCCCACGTCGATGCCGACGCGGCAACGTGCCGGCTTCCCGTCCGAAACCATGCGATCCACTCCCTTCCATTCAGCCGACGAGCGGCATGGGCGCTTTCCGGGGGCCGCGGACCCGTTCCGGTCCGCCGCGTTGCCGCCGTCCGGAGGGACGGCGTTCGACCGTAGACAAGTGCGCGGCTGCGCGCCTGTCAAGGTACCATCTTGTGGAGACGAGGCTCGAACCGTTCGGCCGGGCAGGCGACGATGCGCGTGCGGCCGCGACAGCGATCACGAGGAGTTCCAATGCTCGACAGGGGAACGAAGCCGTCAAACGGAAGCCCTTCGCGGGGGGACGGAGAAGCGGCGGCCGGCCGGCCGGCCGCGCTCGACCCGGTTCTGCTCGAGATCATGCGGCACAAGGTGGAGGCGATCGCGGACGAGATCTGCCTCACCCTGCTTCGAACCTGCCGGTCGGTGTTCGTCAACGAGGCAGCCGACTTCGCGGTGGGACTCATCGATCTGGAGGGCCAGATCTTCGGATGGGCGCCCGAGAACAAGACCACGTCGGTCAACGTGCCGGCCGCGTACACCCTCGAGGCGATGGGCACCCTGGAACCCGGCGACGCGATCGTCACCAACGACCCCTATACCACCGAGGCGATGGCGACCCACCTTCCCGATCTCCACGTCATCCGGCCGTACTTCCACGGCCCGCGGCTCGTCGGCTACGGCTGGGGCTTCATCCACTACATGGACGTCGGCGGAAGGTTTCCCGGCAGCATGTCGCCGCATACGTCGGACATCTTCCAGGAGGGATTCCGCATCCCGCCCATGAAGCTCATGCGAAAGGGCGTGCTCAACGAGGACTTCATTCATCTCTTCAAGGCGAACTGCCGGCTGCCGGAGACCAACATGGCCGACCTCAAGGCCATGCTGGGGGCGCTCGAGGTCGGCGGGCTCCGGGTCCGGGACACCATCGCTCGGTACGGCGTCGAGACCTTCGTCGCGAGCCAGGCCGCGCTCAAGGACTATGCCGCCGACAAGGCGCGCGACGTGCTCCGCCTGCTCCCGGACGGTACCTACGACTTCTGGGACTACCTCGACGACGACGTGGTCTCCGCGATCCCCATCCGGATGCGCCTCCGGGCGACCGTGGACGACGGCCGGGTCCACTTCGACGTGACCGGCACCGATCCGCAGGTGGAGGCCTCCTACAACATCCCGACCGCCGGCAAGCTCCACAACATGCTGACCCGGCGGATCATGACGTTCATCTGCACCCACGACCGGACCATCCCGCTCAACGCGGGCACGTTTCGCCCCCTCAGCATGACGAGCCCCGCGGGAACGGTCCTCAATGCCGAGTTCCCCGATGCGTGCGCAGTGCGGTTCTCGACCGCCACGGGGTTCAACGACGCGGTGAGCGGGGTGCTGCTCAAGGCGGCCCCGGACAAGATGGCGGGCGCGACGGCGGGAGCGAGCTTCACCATCGTGGTCGAGGAGACGGACCCGGCCGACGGTCGGCGGGAGGTGATCTTCGCCCAGTTGGCGCGGGGCGGCATGAGCGCCTTCGGCGGGAGCGACGGGGTCGACGTCCGCGACGTCACCATGAACACCATGCACAACCATCCCCTCGAGGTGGTGGAGGCGAAGTGCGGGGTCGCGTTTCGGGACTACGATGTGCGCCCGGACTCGGGGGGGCCGGGCCGGTGGCGGGGCGGCGCGGGGCAGGTGCTCACCGTCGAGGCCCTCCGGGACCGCACCACCCTGGTCATCGGCGGCCTCGATCGCATCCGCTTCCCTCCGTGGGGGGTGCAGGGAGGGCGGCACGGCCAACCGACGGAGGTGATCGTGAACCGGGGCCGGCCCGGGGAGCACCCGCTCGGGAACGAGAGCTCGCTCACCCTCGACCGCGGCGAGACGGTAACCATGCTCACCCCGGGAGGCTCCGGCTTCGGGGACCCCTTCGAGCGCGACCCGGAGGCGGTGCGGCGCGACGTGGAGCTCGGCTTCGTCTCGCGCGATGGCGCGCGCCGGGACTACGGGGTGGTCGTCACTGATGCGCTGAGAGTCGACGAGGAGGCAACCCGAGGGGCGCGAACGAGCCGGGTCCGACCGAACGTCGGGACCGACTTCGACTTCGGCCCCGAGCGGGTCGCGTGGGAACGGGTCTTCGACGACTCCACCATGCAGGCCCTCAACCGGGGCCTCTTCGAGCTTCCGAAGGCGCTCCGGCAAACGGTGCGCCGGCGGATCATCGAGGAGGCGGTACCGGACCTTCCGCGGGCCGGGTACGGTCGGCTGGACGAAGCGCTGGCCGATACGGATGCGGTACGTACGCGCCTGAAGGCCGCGATGCGCCGCGCGTTCTCCGAGCATGGGGTCGAGGGGTACGGCCCCGATCTGCACTCCCCCGCGACGCGGAAGGTGGCCTGACTCCCGGCTGACCGACCGCTTCCCCCACTCCGGGCAACAGGACCGGGTTGCCTCTCGGGCGGCGGGGGGGCCGAGGCAAGGGCAGGAGCCGGAGGGAACCGCGAACGTCATCCCCCGCGCAGGCGGACGGGCGGACGGGCGGACGGACGGTTGCCCTCCGGTTCCCGGATCAGCATGATCGCGATACGGGATTTCGTGAAGTGAGGTTGGGAGCCGGCCATGGCGTTCTGGCCGCACCGAATTGACGAAGAGGGGCCGGGCAGCGGCCAGGGGCGGCCGGTGCCCGGGATGGAGCAGATCCGCCAAGCGCTCCAGCACCGCCTCGAGAAGGCGCTTTCCCCGGTGGCGGCATTGCTGGACCGGATCGGCGCGAGCGCCGACCAGGTCTCGGTCGCGGGGTTCGTCGTCAACGTGGGGGCGGCGGCCCTCGTCGTCGCCGGCCATCTCGTGCCGGCCGGCGCCCTCTACCTCTTCGCCGGGATGCTGGACCTTCTCGACGGGGTCGTCGCCCGGGCGGGCGGGAAGCCGACCCGGTTCGGCGCCTTCCTCGACTCCACCCTGGACCGCGCCTCGGAGGGGGTGGTCTTCGCCGCCATCGCCTATCGCTTCGCGGCCGAAGGGTCGGCGCTCGACGCGAGCATCGTCGTTCTTGCCCTCCTCGGCTCGTTCCTGGTGAGCTACGTCCGCGCCCGGGCGGAGGGGCTGGGAGCGGAGTGCCGGGTCGGGATCGCGACCCGCGCGGAGCGGGTGATCCTCGTCGCCCTCGGTCTCCTGTCCGGACTGCTCCCGGAAGCCATCCGGGTGGTGGCACTCCTTACCGCGGTTACCGTGGTGCAGCGGATCGCTTGCGCCCGGCGGGGGCTTCGCGCCGCCGACTGAGGCGACGGAGGCGGCGGCGGCCACGGCGGGCGCCTCCGGCCGCCCGGGCTCCGGTTGGCCCCACCCGGCGAGATCGCGTAAATTCCGCCGGCCCCGGACGGGCTCCATCCGGAGATTCCAACGGAGATCCCCCGGTCACCATGAAAGCGCTCCTCTGCAAGCAGTACGGCCCGCCCGAGTCGCTGGTCCTCGAGGACATCCCGCGGCCCGAGCCCGGGGAGGGCCAGGTACTCCTGCGGGTGCGCGCGTGCGGGGTCAACTTCCCCGATCTCCTGCTCATCGAGAACAAGTACCAGGAGCGCCCCACCCTCCCGTTCTCGCCGGGCGCGGAGGTGGCGGGAGACGTCATCGCGGTCGGGCCCGGGGTTGGATCCGGGGTCGGATCCGGAGCCGCGAACGAGGTCCGCGAGGGGGACCGGGTGATCGCGATGATCGGCTCTCGCGGGTTCCAGGAGGAGACGCTGGCCGACGCGGACCGCTGCGTCGCGCTCCCGGACTCGATGGACTACGCGACCGGGGCCGCCTTTACCCTTACCTACGGAACGAGCTATCACGCCCTCGTCGACCGTGGCCGGATCGCCCCCGGCGAGACGCTGCTCGTGCTCGGCGCGACCGGCGGGGTCGGCACCGCCGCCCTCGACATCGCCCGCAACCTCGGCGCCCGCGCGATCGCGGCGGGCGGGAACGACGCGAAGCTCGAGACGGTGCGCGAGATCTACGACGTGCGCGACACCGTGAACTACGCCTCGGGCGAGGACCCGTTCAAGGACCGGGTCAACCGCCTCACCGGGGGGCGCGGCGCGGACGTAATCTACGACCCGATCGGCGGCGAGACGTTCCAGCAGGCGCTGCGGTGCATCGCGTGGGAGGGCCGGATCCTCGTCGTGGGATTCGCGGCGGACGGCGTCAACCTACCCCAGGCCCGTACCAACCTCCTGCTCCTCAAGGGCAGCTCGCTCGTCGGGGTGTTCTGGGGGCGCTTCACCCGGGAATCCCCCGTCCGCAGCGCCCGGAACTTCGATACGCTGTTCGGGTGGCACGCGGACGGGCGCCTCCGGCCCCACATCTCGCACCGCTTCCGTCTCGACGAGGGCATCGACGCGCTCCGGGCGGTGGCGGAGCGGCGGGTCGTCGGCAAATGCGTCGTCGTGATGGACGACTGAATCGGGCGGAGCCGGGCGGAGTCGGGCCGGATCGCCAGGGACGAGAACCAGGATCAGGACCATACGAGGTATCGCAGATGTTCCTTCCTCTTTCCGATCGTGCGCGCGAGCTGCTCGACCAGGTCATGGCGTTCATGGACGAGCACGTCTACCCGAACGAGGCCCGCTTCCACGAGGAGATCGACACCGGGAATCGCTGGCAGGCGGTCCCGGTTCTCGAGGAAGTGAAGGCCGTCGCGCGCGAGCGGGGTCTGTGGAACCTGTTCCTGCCCGAGAGCGAGCTCGGGGCGGGGCTCACGAACTTCGAGTACGCGCACCTGTGCGAGCAGATGGGGCGCTCCCCGATGGCCCCGGAGTCGTTCAACTGCTCCGCCCCGGACACCGGCAACATGGAGGTGCTCGTGCGCTACGGCACCGACGAGCACCGCCGCGACTGGCTCGAGCCGCTCCTTGCGGGCGAGATCCGCTCCTCGTTCGCGATGACCGAGCCCGCCGTCGCCTCCTCCGACGCGACCAACATCTGCTCGACCATCACCCGCGACGGCGACGATTACGTCATCAACGGCCGCAAGTGGTGGACCTCCGGCGCGATGGATCCGCGCTGCCGCAT
>JAJDXW010000420.1 GCA_022823045.1 Gammaproteobacteria bacterium | reverse complement strand
GGACCGTGTGGGCGGGAAGGCGCTTGTAGCTGTTGATGTCGCCGATCCGGATCGGGTCCGCCGCAATCGCGGCGGAGGGAGCGACCCCCGCCCCGAGGACGAGCACGAGGCCGGCGAGGATGGCGTGGAGAGCGGGGACGGCGAGTCCCGCGATTCCGGTGATTGCGTCCTTGAGCTTGTTCATGGCAGTCCTCCGGTTGTCTTGCGTGTTCGTGCCGCCCTTCGGAGGCCGGCGGCCCCCGTCGGATCCTTCTCCTGGTGGCGGGGTCACTCCGCCTCCGTCCCCGCGCCCGCCCGGCCTCCCTCCGGGCGAAGCCCCGGCAGCACCTCCGTCGCGAGTTGCTCGAGCCTCCGGCGGCGCCCGCCGGAGAGGAGCGCGAAGGTGATCCGGTCGAAGTCGAGGGTCGCGACCTCGCGCAGCCGTTCGATGCAGGTCTTGCGGTCGCCCGCGATGGCGACCGACTGGACGAATTCCCGGCTGACGATCTCCTTGTGCTCCGCGCGAAGCGACAGATGGTCGGTGTACTCGTAGCTCTGCTGGGCACTCAGGAACTCGGGCCGGAACCGCTCCCAGCCGGGCGGGACGCGCTTCCACACCTGGAAGGTCGCGGCCTGGCTCGTCGCCCACGCGCGCACGTCGCTCACCGCCTGGTCCTCGTCGTCGTCGACGCTCATCGTCACGAAGAGATCGAGGATGATGTCGCTCCGCTTCCGGCCGCTCCGCTCGAGGCCCTCGTGGATGAAGTCGAGCTGCCAGCGGCAGAACTCGGGGTCCGCCGCTCCCATCACCACCGCCCCGTCGCAGACCTCGCCCGCGAGCCGGAGCATCCCCGGCTGGGAGACCGCGAGGTAGACGGGCACCTGCCGGGTGGCGGTCGCGAGGCGCACCCGCGTGCCGTAGAGCTCGGCTTCCTCCCCGCTGAAGAGCTGGTGGAACTCCTCGATGCCGCGTCGGATCGTGCCGAGGCGCTCCGGCTCGCGGCCGATGGAGTGCACCGCGACCCAGCCCGCCCCGAGACCGAGGAGCGCCCGCCCCCCGGAGATCTCGTCGAGGGCGGCGGTCGCGTTCGCGGTCACCGTGGGATGGCGGGTCGTGAGGTTGGTGACGCCGGCGCCGATCTCGATGCGCTCGGTCGCGAGCGCGGAGAGGGTCATCGCGGTGTAGACGTCCTTCATCCCGAGCTGGTGGTCGATGAACCACAGGGCGTCGAAGCCGAGGTTCTCGACCGTGCGTGCGAGCTCGCCGACCGCGGCGAGCGGTTCACGCGGGCTCACGCCCCGCGAGATCCCGAATCGGGTCACCATCGCTTCACTCCCGCCGTTCCTCCATTCCCTGCATCGTTTCGCTCCCGGCGCCGTTGCTGTCCCGGCAACGCATCACTCGGTCCCTCGCCCCGGCCGCCCGAGAGCGGTGCGCAGGGTCACAGCGTACGCCTCCGGCTGGTCCACCGTCATCAGGTGGCCGCAGTCCGCGATTTCGTGGTACGCGCCGTCGGCAAGCTCGGCGAGGATGATGTCGGCCGCCCGGCGCGGGCAGAAGCGGTCGCCGTCCCCCCCGATGACGTCCACCGGGCAGCGGATCCGTGCGAGCGCGCCGGTGAGCGGCGCCCCGTGGAGGCCCCGCATCGCGCGCGCCGCGTTGACGTAGCCGCGGCCGTCCCCCACCGCCTCGATGCGGCGGCGGGTGATCGCGTCGAGATCCGCTCCTCGCGTCACGATCTGGGCCGCGGTGTCGTCCCGAAGCGCCGCCTCGAAGGCCGCCCGGTCCGAGCCGAGCATTCCAATGCGCTCCTCGAAGAAGCCGGCCGCGGAGCGCCCCACGACCGACGACGTGCCGCTCACCACCGCGCGGGTCACGAGGTCGGGGCGCTCGGTCGCGAGCGCGAGCACCACGGTGCCGCCGAGCGAGTAGCCGAGGCAGGCGGCGGGTCCGGTGAGCGCCTCGAGGAAACGGGCGAGGTCGCCCGCGAGCTGATCCAGGGTGCCGTTGCCGTCCCCGGCCTCCGTCTCGCCGTGTCCACGAAGGTCGCAGGCAAGGGTCCGGTAACCGGCGAGCCGGTCCTGGGCGAAAACCCAGCTCCGCCGATCCTCGGCAAGGCCGTGCACCATGACCACCGACGGGCCGGCCCCCCGCTCGGTGTAGCCGACCTCGATGTCGCCCAGCCGTATCTTCACGGAGCGTCCCTCCCGCCGCCCGCGCGCGCCCCGGCGCCCGTCGCCGCCCGGTCGGCAGCGACGATACGGTCCCGGAGCTCGATCTTCCGGATCTTGCCCGCGGCGGTGCGGGGGAACTCGCCGACGGTGCGCACGAGCTCCGGCCAGAGGTGTTTCGGGAGTCCCCGGTCCCGCAGGAACCCGGTGAGCGCCCCGAGCTCGGCCGGCTCGCCGCCCGCCGTCTCCACCACCGCGCAGATCCGTTCGCCGAGGCGCTCGTCCGGATAGCCAACCACCGCCACCGCGCGCACGTCGGGGCAGGCGGCGAGGGCGTCCTCGGCGGGTACCGGGGAGATGTTCACCCCGCCCCGGATGATGAGATCCTTCATGCGCCCGGTGATCCTGAGGTATCCGTCGCCGTCGATGCGAGCGAGGTCGCCGGTGCGGAAGAACCCGTCCGGGGTCAGGAGCGACTCGTAGAGGGACTCCTGTCCGTGGTAGCCGACGAACACCCCCGGCCCCCGCATCGCGAGCTCGCCCTCGAACCCCGGGGCGGTCTCCTCGCCGCGCTCGTCGAACGTGCGGAGCTCGAGCCCCGGGAGCCCGATCCCCGCTGTCGTCAGCACCTTCTCGCGCGGGCTCTCGGCCGTGCAGGTGGTGAGCCCGCCCTCGGTCATGCCCCAGAGCACGGTGACCCGGGTGTTCGGGAACTCCGCCTCGGCTTGCTCCATGAGCGACGGGGGCACCTGGGCGCCGCCGCAGAGGAACCAGGCGAGGGAGGCGAGCTTCGGCCCTCGGGCGGCGGCTCCCGCGGCCGGCCGCGGCGCGTCCACGAGGTCCTTGAGGAAGGGGGTCGCGGCGGCGGTGAAGCGGCAGCCGTGGGTGGCGACCGCTTCGAGGGCGCGCGTGGGGTCCCACCGGTCCTGGAGGACGAGGGGGGCGCCGGTGTGGAGCGCGAGCCGGGCGCCGTGTATCGCCCCGACGCTGTGCCCGAGGGGCGAGGGCATGAAGATCGGCGAGTCGGGGCCGAGCCCGAAGCGCTCCGCGAAGGTGACGTTGAGGGCCGCGAGGGTGTCGGCGGTGTGCATGACCGCTTTCGGGAGCCCGGTGGTGCTGGAGGTGAACATGAGGTGGTCCAGCCCCGCGGCCGGATGGGCGGGAGCCGGGTCGCGTCCATGGACTTTCCCGTCCCGTCCCTGGCCCTGTCCTCGTCCGCGTCCCGGTCCCGGCCGCGGCCAGCGTAGGGTCCCGTCGTCGCCGGCGACCGCCACCGCGGGCGGGACGGAGCAGTTCCCGGCCGCCGCGACCGCGAGCTCCCCGGTCCCGGTCCGGCCGTGCCGCTCGACGGCAATGAGCGCGCGCGCCCCGCATAGCTCGGCCGCGTAGCCGAGGGTGGCCTCGTCGGAGCGGATCGGCAGGTTGGCGGGGACCGCGCCCCGGCGGAGCGCGGCGAGCATCGCCACCTGCCACTCGACCCGGTTGGGCATGAAGATGAGCACGACGTCCCCCGGCCCGATCCCCTGCCCGGCGAGCTCTTCGTCAAGCCGCCCGGCTTCCTCCCAGAGCTGTCGGCGGTCGAGGCGACCCCCCCGGTCGTCGACGACGGCGAGCGCATCCGGACGCTCCCGCACGAAGCGCTCGAATCGGGCGGCGAGCGGCACCCCCGGCCACCAGCCCCGCTCGCGGTAGCGCCGCGCGCGCTCCGCGTCACCGTTCGGCAGATCCGATTCTCGCGCCGCGCTCATCCCGTGGCCCCCCGCGCCCGCCCTCCCGGTGGTCTTCGTTCCTCCCGGTCGCTCGTCGCGAGCGCCGCGGGCAGCACCACGAGGCTTGCGCCGAGCGCGAGCACGAGCCCGATCATGGTGAACGCCGCGAGGTGCCGCACGATCACGAGGTCGGAGAGGAGCAGCACCGCGAACCCGGCCATGAAGAGCGCCGTCGTCGTCAGGATCGGTTTCCCCGCGAGCGCCACTGCCTCTCGCCTCGCCGTCCCGGCCGGGCTCGTCTTCCGGGACCGCTTGTAGGCATGGAGGAGGTGCACCGCGTCGTCTATCCCGAGCCCGAGGGTCACCCCCGCGACCATCACCGTCGAGAAGTCGATCGGGACCCGCAGCCAAGCCATGGCTCCCAGCGTCCCCACGACCGGCAATATCGCGACCGCGCCGGCCAGCAGCCCCTGCGCCAGCCCGAACCCGATGATGCAGATCGCGCCGACCGCGGCGAGGGTGATCGCGAGGCTCAGCACCTGGGTCACGAGCACCTCGGCCCCCATGGTGTGCACGAAGGCGGAGAACCCGGTGAGGGTGACTTCGTGCATCCCCCCAATCCTCCCGATCGCTTCTCGCACGTACCCGATCGCCTCACCCAGGGCCTTCTGTCCGAGATCGGGGATCCGGAGCTCGATCCGGGCCGTTCGCGACTCGAAATCCATGTACGGCGAGAGCACGTCGTCCTTGGTCTCGCTGCGCGACAGCTCCAGGAACAGCATCTCCTGCGCGAGCTCGTCCGGGGTCCCCGGGAGCGCGTCTCGTCCGGTGAACGCCGTGTGGGTCTCTCGCACCGGATGAGCATAGCTCCTCGTGCCGCGCGCGTTCGGCGTTCCTTCGATCGCGTCCTCCAAGCCCGTTACCACCACCAGGCCCTTCATCGTCTTGAACCGGTCCCTCCCCCCCGCGTCCACGACGATGTCGATCGATCCGGTCCCGCCGAGGTGCTCGTCGATGACCCCGAAATCGGTCCGGATCGTGCTGTCCCTCGCGAAGAAGACCTGGAGGAAGCTCGTCTCGGTCCGGAGGTCCGCGACCCCCGCTCCGAGAACGATGGTGACGGCCGCGGCACCGGCCAGGATTGCCCCCGGGTGGCGGCTCGTCATCCTGTGGCAGGCTTCGACAACGGTTCGAAGAAGCGCGTCGACCCACCTTCGTCCTTGCGCGGGCTCCATCCCCTCCGGCCCGAACCGGAACGTACCCCACAGGCCGACGACGATGAGCGCGAGCGCCGAGGCGATGGCTGCGCTCGCGTCGATCCCGAAGTGCCGAAGCGGCACCAGGGTGCTCGTCGCGAACGCCCCGAACCCGACCATGCTCGTCACCGTGGTCATGAGGCATGGCTTGAACGCTCCCGCGATGGCGCCCTTGCCCGCCTCCTCCGGTGCGCTCCCTCTTGCCCTCGCCCGGTCCCGGCGCGCGATGACATGCAGGGCGTCGGCGACGGCAATCACCGCGACGATGACGGGAAGCGCCATCGTCGTCACCGTCATCTTGTGCCCGAGGACCATCACCCACCCGAGGCTGCCTCCGATCGCGACCCCCGCGAGCGCGATGACGGGAAGCGCCCGGGTGACCGACCCGAGGGCGGCGACGAGGAACAGGGTGACGGTCACGGCCGCCGCCGCGATTAGCTGCGGGGTCTGGGTGCGAACCCGCTCGTTGATCGCCTCGCGCAGGGTCGCGCCGCCCGCGAGGTGTGCGTTCTCTCCCTCTTCGCTCCGCTCGAGCGCTTCTCGCACCCGCGCCATGGTCCGCGTCCGGCCTGCGGCGTCCTCGTGGGTGTCGAGCCTCGCGAGGATCATCGCGTAGCGCCCCGCGTCGTCCGCCAGCCTCCCGCCGTAGGGCCCGCCGGAGAAGATGCCGCGGTACTCCTCCCCCCAGCCGAGCCTGCCCTGCCTCACGCTCCTTGCGTAGGACTCGATCCGGACCTCGCCGCCTTGCGCGACGATCCGCTCGGCGGATGCGGGCGACTGGATCGAGACGAGCTTCTCGCCGAGGGCTCCGGCAAGTGCGTCCTCGAGGGCTTCGATGCGTTCGGTCCCTTCCCTCGAGAATGCTCCCTCGGGCGTTTCGACCACCACCGCGAGGGTCTCCCCGGGGGCGAACTCGCGCTCGAGCGCGTCGAGGGCCTTCTCCTCGGGGTGGTCTTCGGGGAGCCATCGGTCGCTGTCGAACTCGAGCCCGGCAAGCGGCGCCATCGCCCCGGCGGCGACCGCGAGCCAGAGCACGACGCCCCATGCGCCGGCCGGCGTTGGCCAGCGCCTTCGCTCCCGCATGGAGCTCTCTTCAGAACTCGTAGAGGAACCCGATCCGGGCCCCGAGGGTCGCGATGTTGTCGAGCTCGTACCTGCCGTCGTCGTCGTTGACGTCGCTCAGCATCTGGTCGCTCACGACCCCCGCGTACTCGAGCGAGGCGGTCCAACGCCAGTCGTCGAGCCAAGTGCTGCTGTAGAACGCGGACAGCCCGAAGAACGGTCCCGCGAAGCCTCCGATGATCCCCGTCGAGCGGGTCCGCTCCTCGTTGAAGTCGCGGATGAGGTAGGCGTTGGGGAGCCACACCGTGTCGGTCTCGATCCCGTCGTCGCCCGGGTAGGCGGCCTTCACCAGCCGGTTCGCCTCCTCCGCTTCCGCGCCGAGGCTCGTGTTGAACGTGAACGCCGCGGCGCCGAACCGCCACCGGTCGAAGAGCGCGTCGAACCCCGCCCCCATCATGAGCGCGTCGATGTCCGCGTAGGCCCTTCCACCGTTCTCGTTCAGAATCCACTGGTAGAGTTCCCGGCGCGCTTCGCCGGGGTCGCCTCCCGCACGCGAGACGAGCTCCGGTCTCACCCCCTCGATGTCCGTCTCGGTGCTCATGCGGAAGGCCTCGGCCTTCCATGTCCAGCGCCCGACGGGGACGGAGAGCTCGACCCCGAACGCCTGGCTCTTCGGAAGCGCCGTTCGATCGATGACGCTGTACGCGTCGTACTCGACCGGGCTCCCGTCCGTTCCCCCCGTCTGCATCACCCGCTCGACCAGGGGCAGCTCGTCGGAGGCGAAGAGGGAGTTTCGCCCGTCGTAGTACGTCAGCCCCAGGGTGAACCCGTCGGCGTACCACACCACCCGTGCCGCGCCCGCGTGGTAGTCCGAGAAGTCCTTGCGCGGACGGGCCCTCATCTCGGTCGCCCCCAGTCCACCACCCGCCACCCAGGCGCGGTTCTGGCCGTCGCCCTCGTTCAGGATCTCCTCGTGCAGCGGGTCGAGGTTCGTGCCGGCGAACCAGTACCCGGTGAGCTCGAGGCGCTCGGTCGCGAAGAGGGTCGCCGAGATCATCGGCTGCGGCATCCGGTACGAGGATTTCTCCCACGCGACATCATTGCTCTGGAACTCGAGAGGGAGGAGGAGGTTCACCGGCGACACCACGTCGAACTGTCCCCAGACCGGGCGCTGGTACCCGAGGCTGAGCCCGATGTTCTCGGTCGGGTTGTACTCGACGTAAGCCTCGCGAAGCTCCGCCCCGCTCGCGCTCACGTCGACGGTTCGGGTCTCGGGTCCGGTCGGTTCTCCTTCCCGGTAGGTGCCCGTGGCCGGATCGAGCTCGAAGTGCGCCGTTCGCGTCCTCGTCTGCTCGATGGACGCGTTACGGTGCGCGAACCCGGCCTCGACGAAGACCCGGCCCGAGCCCGTCCCTACCGTGAACGGCTGGTCGAAGCCCACCCGCGCGGCCGCGAACCTGCGGCTGATCTGGTCCCCGACGAAGACGTCCGCCCCGATGCTGCCGAACACGCCGGACTCGAAGGCGCTCTCCGGCTCCCCGTCGAGCTCGCCCTTGATGACGACCTCGTTGGCGTTCGCCGCCGCCGCGATCGAGACCCCGAGGATCGCGGCGATCGCCTTTCGCGTGTGCCCTTGTCCGCTCATTTCTCGCCCTTCCCTTCCGGTGCCCGGCCTGGTTTCGTGCCCCGGCTCCGGTTCATCGCCTGAGCCCGCGGAACCCCACCTCGTGGGTTCCGATGGCGCTCCTCACGTCGATTCGTCTGCGGACAAGTGTACTCCACCCCCGCGTCGCGTGGCTCGTCATGGTGCTCCGGGTGACGACGTACATCCCCTCGATGGTGCCGATCTCCTCGTTTCGAAGGGTCTTGACCATGCGCCCCCGGTGGTCGTGGAACCTCACCTCGCTCGGCACCGAGATGGCGTCGATGACGTCGGTCTCGAGGTACCGGTAGGGATCGCGCCGGTCCTTCGGCACCGAGCGTATGGTGACGATCTCCCCCTTCCTCGCGACGATCTTGTGGGTGTCCTGCCCGACGTTCCGCCCGCTTATGTCGGCGTTGGTGAAATCGGACCCCATGAAGCTCTTGTGCCGGTCCTCGAAGGCGAGCTGCTTCACCGAACGAAGGGCGGGGAGGTAGATCCACTGTTGGGTCTCGTCCTCCCCGTCGAGGGTCTCGCTCAGCAGCCCGGTCCCGCGGATGTTCGCGGGTTTCTCGAACTTGATGAGGGTCTTGGTGCGGTCGGCGAAGATCCTGTGAAGGGACCGGAAGTGCCGCTCCCGGGTCCTTCCCTCGGCGTCGGTGATGAGGAGCCTTGCCTGCGAAGTCTGGTTCGCGTGGAGCCGGGCCTGGTCATGGACGCGCTGCATGATCTGCTGCGCCTCGTTCGCCGACGCCGCGCCCGTCGCGAGGGCTGCCGCCGCGATGGCTGCGTGGATCGTTCCCTTCATTGTCCTTGCCTCACGATCTGTCCTCGCCATCCAGGGGTGCTTCAGCCCCTGGATTCGGATCCTTTCCCGTCATCACCCCGCATTTTCGCACGTGGTGGCCCCCACTTCCCTCCGAGCGCCCCGGCAGTGTTCGCGAAGGGGTCCTCGCCGCGAGGGGCCCGGAGCGATTCGCCCCCCGGGCGCCGTACCGGGGCGTTCCCGCCTCTCCTCCGTCGCTCAGGCTGAACGAGCTTGCGAGCGGGACCTCCCGTCCGGTGAGCGTACCCGAGTTCCTTCTCGAGGAGGAAGCCGACCCCGAGCCAGATGAGCGGGGATACGCCTCGGCTTGCTCCGGCCCCGCCCCTCGGTACATGATCGCGTCGTGAATCCACCCTCGAAAGGCAACCGGGCTTGCGTCCCGGTGACCGGCCGCTCCGCATCCTCCAGGCGAATCGCCCCGTTCGCGGCAACCTCGGTGCAACGGACGGAGGCCGTGCCGGGGTGTTGCCGTCGCGGCGGCGCTCGAGTCACTCGAGTCACTTGGCGCCCGTTCCCCGGCACGGGACCGGGTCGGGCCACCGCGGCCGCGCCGCAGGGGAGCACCGTCGAATGAAGATCAAGGACATCCGCGCCAGCGTGCATCGCCTGCCGATCTACCTGCCGAAGTTCGAGGAGCCGACCGAGCATCGCCACCACGTCTTCTGCGAGGTCGAGACCGATGAAGGTCACGTCGGCTTCGGCATGACCGCCCGTTTTCTGACGCGCGCCGTCGCGAGCGCCCTGACCGACGACCTCCTCCCGGCGGTGCGTGACCTGGACCCGCGGGACCTCGAGGCGGTGCACGAGCGGGTCGGGCGGGTCGTCAGCGAGCGCGGCATCATGACCGGGGCGAACCTGGCCGCGGCATCGTGCCTCGACCTCGCGCTGTGGGACCTCGCCGGCAAGGCGGCCGGTCGCACCGTCGCCCAGCTCCTCGGCGGCTACCGCGACAGCGCTTCGGTCTACATGACGTACGGGTTCGGCAACTACGACCGCGACCAGCTCGTCGACCTCGCACGGGAGCTCATCGACGGCGGGCACCGGCGCCTCAAGATGCTGGTCGGGGTGCCCGGCCTCGGCTGGCCGGAGGACGCGGCCCGGGTGCGCCATGTGCGCGGCGCCATCGGCGACGACATCACCCTGGCTCTCGACGCCAACGAAGGCTACTCGGTGAACGACGCGGTGCGGCTGTGCCGCGCCATCGACGACTGCAACGTCGCCTGGCTGGAAGACCCCGTGCGCAACAACGACATCCGTGATCTCCAGCACCTGCGCCGGCATACCGCGATCCCGCTCGCGGCCGGGCAGATGGACGGCCACTCCTCGCGCTTCCGCCAGTATCTGGAGAACGACGCCATCGACATCCTCCTCCCCAACCCGATGTTCAACGGAGGCATGACCGAGACGCGCCGGGTGGCGTATCTCGCGCAGATCTACGAGAAGCCCCTGTCGGACGCGGGAGGCGCAACCTACTTCAGCCTCCACCACGTCGCGGGCTTTCGCAACGGCACCCACGTGGAGTGCCACTTCAAGTCGCAGTTCATGGAGGAGAACCTGTTCGTCGACGCCCCCAAACCCCGTGACGGGAGGCTCCGGGTCCCGGACGCGCCGGGCTTCGGGCTCACCGTCAACCGCGACCTCCTGAGGGACACCAGGGTCGCGGGTTGACCGGTCCGGTCTCGCGCCGCGAACTGCAACCCGCGGCCCACCCGCCGCTCGCCGGGAAGGGCGGGCACCACCACGAAAGGAGTGAGAAAACGATGAAGAAGGTCTTGAAGTCCGTGACGAGCACCGCCGTCGCCCTGCTTCTGCTCGGGGCCGGCCCGGCCCAGGCCGAGGCGCTCAAGCTGAGGCTCTCGGTCGAGAGCACCCCGGGTTCCGCCACCCAGCACATGCTCGCCTCGTTCCGCGACGCGCTGAAGGCGGAGATGGGCGACGCGGTGGAGATCGAGTTCTTCGACAGCGGCACCCTCGGCGACGAGATCGTGCACATGCAGCAGGTACGCACCGGCCAGCTCGACGTGATCCCGATCGGCTCAGACGCGGTGCAGCTCGATTCCAAGTGGGCGGTGTTCGACATCCCGTTCCTGTTCGCCGACCGCGAAGCGGTGGCCAAGGTCCTGGACGGGGAGATCGGCGGGCAGCTCGACGCGTCGTTCCAGGCGAGCGCGGGCCTCAAGGTCCTCGGATTCGGCGAGATCGGCTTTCGCAACATCTCCAACAACGTGCGTCCGATCGTCAAGCCGGAGGACCTCGCCGGGGTCAAGCTGCGAGTGCCGGGCAGCAAGACCCGCATCCTCGCCTTCGAGATGCTCGGGGCGGCGCCGATCAACATGAACATCGGCGAGGTGTATCTCGCCCTGCAGCAGGGGACCGTGGACGGTCAGGAGAACCCGCTCGGAAACATCCGGAAGTGGTCCTGGTACGAGGTGCAGAAGTACATCTCCATCTCGCGTCACGTCTACACGCCGATCACGTTCGTCATGAACCTTGCCCGCTACGAGGGGCTGAGCGACGACCAGCGGGCCGCGGTCGGCCGGGCGGCGCGGGCGGCGGTGCTCGCGAGCCGCGAGTACGGCACCGAGAACGACGCCAACCTCCTCGCGGAGATCACGGATCTCGCGAAGGGCAAGGTCGCGTTCAACGACATCGACGTTGCGGCGTTCCAGGCGGCAGCCGGGCCGATCGCGGTCGAGATCGGCAAGGTGGCCGGCGAGGAGTTCACCGCCTCGGTGATGGCGGCCATCCAGTAGCCGCCGAGCCGCCGCAGGGCCGGTGAACCGGGTTCGGATCCGGGCCGCCGGCTCCGCGGGACGGGCCCCCGCCGGTGCCGCCCGGGCATCGGCGGGGCGTCCGGCACGGGCGGATTCTCCGTGAAGGGACGTGAACCATGGACCCGGCGACAGGCTCCGCGGTAGAGAACGGCGAACCGCGGAAGCGTCGTCCGGGCGGCGCGGCGTCCGAGGGCCTCGCCGGCCGGATCGCGGAAGCGTCGCGGCGCCAGGAGCTTCATGATCCGGACGACGGCCTCGGCCCCGTCGACCGCGCCGTCAACCGGGTGGCGGAGATCATCGGCATCTCCGCCCTTGGCAGCATCGTCCTCACCATCTTCGCCAACGCGGTCGGGCGCTACGCCTTCAACCGGAGCATCATCTGGGCCGAGGAGCTCGTTCTCCTGCTGGTTCCGTGGCTCGCCATGGCCGGGGTCTTCCTCTCCGTGCGCCGCGGCACGATGATTCGCATCGAGTACTTCTTCGAGAAGCTGCCGCCGGGGCTCCGCCGCCCCCTCGGCCCGCTCGGACACCTGTTCTCCGCCTGCGTGCTGACCTTCATGGCCGGGATCTCCATCGAGTTCGTGATGCTGTTCGGCATGGACCGGGCGCTCTACCTCGAGGTCCCGCGCATGTATTCGTCGTCCGCGCTGGTGGTCGGCGGCTTCGCGTCGGCGCTCGCCTTCGTCGCGGTCCTGGTGCGCGAGCGTCGCGGCACGCGCCGCGGGACGGACGATGGCGGCTAGAACCCACCGGTCCGGAGGCGAGCCGGCCGCGCCCGCCGTTGCCATGCTCGGCGCTCTCCGGGGTGCGGGTCCATCCGGGGCCGCGGCGGAAGCGCACGCATGATCGGCGCCACCGCATCGATTGTCGTCCTCTGCGTCCTCCTCGTGCTGAGGGTGCCGATGCTGGTCTCCCTCGCCGCGGCCGTCATCCTCAACTTCTACCTGTCGGGCGCCTGGGCCCTGACCCTGCCGCAGACGATGCTCTCCGGCATGAACCGGTTCGTCCTCATCGCCCTGCCCCTCTTCGTGCTCGCGGGCGGACTGATGAACGCGGGCGGCATCTCGGCGAAGCTCTTCGAATTCGCGCGGGCGCTGGTCGGCTGGATGCGCGGCGGTCTCGCCCACGTCAACGTGCTCACCAGCATGTTCTTCGGCGGGATGATCGGTTCGTCGACCGCCGATCTCGCGGGGACCGGCTCCATCGTCATCCCCGCGATGAAGCAGAACGGGTACCCCGCGCCCTTCTCCGCCGCGCTCACCGCCTCGTCGGCGGGAATCGGCCCGATGATCCCGCCGAGCTCGCCGATGATCCTCTACTCGGCGGTCACCGGCACGTCGCTCGGTGCGCTGTTCCTCGCCGGCGTCATCCCCGGGATCCTGCTCGGGCTGAGCCAGGCCCTGATCGTCGCCTGGCTCGCCCGGCGGCGCGGCTGGCAGCCGTTCTCGAGCTTCGCCTGGCGCGAGATCCTGCGCACGGGACGGCGGGCGGTGCTTTCCTTCGGGCTGCCGATCATCATCGTCGGGGGCCTTGTCCTCGGCGTGTTCACGCCGACCGAGGCGGGGGCATTCGCGGTGGTCTACGCCCTCGTCCTCGCCACTGTCGTCTACCGGGCGCTGACCCTGAAGGGCCTGTACCGGGTCATGGTCAACGCCGTGCAGCTCACCGGCGAGCTGCTGATCATCGTGAGCCTGTCGTTCGCGCTCGGCGCGGGGCTGACGAATGCGCACGTGCCGGAGGCGCTCACCGTCATCATCGACCTCTTCTCGTTCGGCGACAGTCAGTACATGCGCATCCTCGCGATGCTGATCCTCGCGATCATCGCGGGCATGATCCTGGACCCCCTGATCCCGGTGCTGCTCCCCATCATCCTGCCGACCCTGCTCGCCTTCGACGTCGACCTTCTCCACTTCGGGGTGCTGATGGTCATCGCGGTGGTGATCGGACAGGTGACGCCGCCGCTCGCCATCGCGCTCATCATTGCCGGGCGCATCGCGAACGTGGACCAGATGGTGGTGCTGCGTGCGAACATGCCCTTCTTCTACGCTCTCGTCGCATTCATGCTGGCCGCCATCGCCGTCCCGGAGATCGCGACCTGGCTGCCCGCCCTGATGCGCGATTGACCGAAGGCGGCGCACGGCGCATGAGGCATCGTTCGTGAGGCATCGCACGCACCTTCGGCCGGGAGACGCGGCGCTTGCCGCGCGCCTTCGCCGCGAGGTCGAAGGCGAGGTGTGGTTCGACCCCGCGAGCCGGGGTCGATACAGCACCGACGCGTCGATCTACCAGATCGAGCCGATCGGGGTGGTCGCGCCGCGCAGCGCCGAGGACATCGCACGCACCATCGCGATATGCCGGGAGGCGGGCGCCCCCGTCCTGCCGCGCGGCGCCGGCACCTCCCAGTGCGGGCAGACCGTCGGCGAGGCGGTGGTCGTCGATACCAGCAAGCACCTCGACGAGGTGCTCGGCGTCGACGAAGAGGCGCGCCGCGTCACGGTGCAGCCGGGAGTGGTGCTCGATCGCCTCAACGCGTGGCTCAAGCCCCGGGGCCTGTTCTTTCCCGTCGATGTCTCGCCCGCCAACCGGGCCACCATCGGCGGCATGGCCGGCAACAACTCGTGCGGCGCACGCTCCATCCGCTACGGGAACATGGTGCACAACGTGCACGCGGTGAGCGCCATTCTCGCGGACGGGAACGCGGTGCGCTTCGGCGAGGTCTCGGGCAACCTCGCGGGGTTCTCCGGCGACGACCACTACACCGACCTCATCCGCCGCATGCGTGCGCTGGGGGCCCGTGAAGCGGACGAGATCGCACGCCGCTTTCCGGACCTGCTCCGGCGGGTCGGGGGCTACAACATCGACACCCTGACGGACACTGGGGCCACCGGCGGCGGCCACAACATGGCCCACTTGCTGGTCGGGTCGGAGGGGACGCTGGGATTCTTTACCGAGATCGAGCTCGATCTCGAGCCGTTGCCGGCGCATCGCGTGCTCGGGGTGTGCCACTTCCCCGCGTTCCACGAGGCGATGTCCGCGACGCAGCACATCGTGGCCCTCGGTCCGAGTGCGGTGGAGCTGGTCGACCGTACCCTCATCGAGCTCGCGCGCGACATCGACGCGTTCCGCCCCACCGTCGAGCGGTTCGTGCAGGGCGCGCCGGATGCGCTGCTGCTGGTGGAGTTCGCGGGGGAGGACCGTTCCTTGCTCCTCTCCCGGCTCGCTGGGCTCGGCGAGCTGATGGGCGATCTCGGATTTCCCGGGGCGGTGGTCGAGGCGGTGGAGCCCGCGTTCCAGAGCGCGGTGTGGGAGGTGCGCAAGGCGGGCCTCAACATCATGATGTCGATGAAGGGCGACGGGAAGCCGGTCTCGTTCGTCGAAGACTGCGCGGTACGGCTCGAGGACCTCGCCGAGTACACCCGCCGCCTCGACGCCATCTTCGCCCGCCACGGCACCCGCGGAACCTGGTATGCGCACGCCTCGGTCGGCACCCTGCACGTGCGTCCCATCCTCGACCTCAAGTCCGACGACGGCGCGCGCACGATGCGGGCCATCGCGGAAGAGTGCTTCGAGATGGTGCGCGAGTACCGGGGCTCGCACTCCGGCGAGCACGGTGACGGCATCGTGCGCAGCGAGTTCCACGAAGCGATGTTCGGCTCGCGGCTCGTCGGCGCGTTCGAGGAGGTCAAGGACGCCTTCGACCCGGCGGGCCTCTTCAACCCCGGCAAGATCGTCCGGCCCGAGCGCATGGACGACCGGGAGCTCTTCCGCTACCGGCCGGGCTACGCGCCGCTCCCCGTCGAGACCGGGCTCGACTGGTCGGAGTGGGGGGGGTTCGACCGCGCGGTGGAGATGTGCAACAACAACGGGGCCTGCCGGAAGTCGAACCCCGGGGTGATGTGCCCCTCGTACCGGGTCACCATGGACGAGCGGCACGTCACCCGCGGGCGCGCGAACACGCTGCGGCTCGCCCTCACCGGCCAGCTCGGCCCCGGCGCCCTCACCTCCGACGCGATGGCCGAGACGATGGCGCTCTGCGTCGGGTGCAAGGGGTGCAGGCGCGAATGCCCGACCGGGGTCGACATGGCGCGGATGAAGATCGAGTATCTCCATCAGCGCCGGAAACGCCATGGGCTCGGCTTTCGCGACCGCGCTGTCGCCTGGCTCCCCCGCTACGCTCCGGTCGCGAGCCGGCTCGCGTGGATGATGAACCTCCGCGACCGGCTTCCGGGGCTGCCGGCCGCGACCGAGCGCCTCCTGGGCTTCAGCGCGAAACGCACTCTTCCGCGGTGGCGTGCCGACCCCTTCCGGGGCGACGACCTGAACGCGGGCGAGGTCGGCGGTTCGGGCCGACGGCCTGCCGCGGGGGGCGACGGCAACGGCCGCGAGGTGGCGCTCTTCGCCGACACGTTCACCACCTGGTTCGAGCCCGAGAACGCCCGCGCCGCGGTGCGGGTGCTTCAGGCGTCGGGTTTCCGGGTGCGGCTCGCCGCGCCACCGCCCGGCGAACGCCGCCCGCTGTGCTGCGGGAGGACGTTCCTTGCCGCGGGCATCGTCGAGGAAGCGAGGCGCGAGCTCGCGCGCACGCTCGCCGCCCTTGGCTCCTTCATCGAGCGAGGCGTTCCCGTCGTGGGCCTTGAGCCCTCGTGCCTGCTGACGTTCCGCGACGAGGCGCTCGCCCTCGGATTCGGGCGCGAGACGGGCAATACGCGGTTCGTGATGTTCGAG
>JAJDXW010000194.1 GCA_022823045.1 Gammaproteobacteria bacterium | reverse complement strand
GAGGTCGAGCAGGCGCTTGAGGCGGTTGTTCCGGTTGATGACCCGCCGGTAGAGGTCGTTCAGATCGGAGGTGGCGAACCGCCCCCCCTCGAGGGGCACGAGGGGGCGAAGCTCGGGCGGCAGGACGGGAAGGACCTTGAGCACCATCCACTCGGGCCGGTTGCCCGAGCTCTTGAAGCCTTCGAGGAGCTTCAGGCGCTTGGTGAGCTTCTTCGTGCGGGCCTCCGAGCCGGTCGTCTCGAGCTCCGCGCGGACCTTGGCGATCTCGTCCTCGAGATCCGTGGTGCGCAGGAGCTCGCGGATCGCCTCGGCGCCCATCCGGGCGTCGAACTCGTCCCCGTACTGCTCGAGCGCGTCGTGGTACATCTCGTCGGTGAGGAGCTGGCCGCGCTCGAGGTCGGTCATTCCGGGCTCGACCACCACGTAGGCCTCGAAGTAGAGAGCCCGTTCGATCTCGCGAAGGGTCATGTCGAGCACCAGCCCGATGCGCGACGGCAGGGACTTCAGGTACCAGATGTGCGCGACCGGGCTCGCGAGCTCGATATGTCCCATCCGCTCCCGGCGAACCTTCGCGAGGGCCACCTCCACCCCGCACTTCTCGCACACCACTCCGCGGTGCTTCAGGCGCTTGTACTTCCCGCACAGGCACTCGTAGTCCTTGACCGGTCCGAAGATCTTGGCGCAGAACAGTCCGTCGCGCTCCGGTTTGAAGGTGCGGTAGTTGATCGTCTCCGGCTTCTTGACCTCGCCAAACGACCACGACCGGATCTTCTCCGGCGAGGCGAGCCCGATCCGGATCGCCTCGAAGCTTTCGCCGCCGAACTGCTGCTGGTAAAGATTGACCAGATCTCTCACTTCACGTCCCCCATGACCCTGTCTGATTCCGTCGTCGTGCCGTTGTTCCCGCGTATCGTCACGTACCCTTGAAGTCCCCCCCTGCGCTTTCCAGCGGCCGGACCGGTTGCTCCACGGACCGGTTGCGCCTGAACTCGATGTCGATGCCGAGGGAACGGATCTCCTTCATCAGAACGTTGAAGGACTCCGGGATCCCCGCGTCCATCCGGTGGTCACCGTCGACGATGTGCTTGTACATCACGGTCCGCCCGGACACGTCGTCCGACTTCACGGTCAGCATCTCGCGAAGCGAGTGCGACGCCCCGTAGGCCTCGAGCGCCCACACCTCCATCTCGCCGAAGCGCTGGCCGCCGAACTGCGCCTTGCCGCCGAGCGGCTGCTGGGTCACGAGGCTGTAGGGCCCCGTGGACCGGGCGTGCATCTTGTCGTCGACGAGGTGGTTGAGCTTGAGCATGTACATGTAGCCGACGGTGACCGGCTGGTCGAACAGCTCTCCGGTGCGCCCGTCGACGAGACGCGTCTTGCCGGAGATCGGCAGGTCCGCGAGCCTGAGCAGCTCCTTGATCTCCTCCTCCGCCGCTCCGTCGAAGACCGGAGTCGACATCGGGATCCCGCCCCGGAGGTTCTCCGCGAGCTCCAGCAGCTCCCCGTCGTCGAGGGGAGAGAGGGTGTCGCGCTTTCCTCCCACCCCGTAGATGCGGTCGAGGTAGCCGCGGACCTCGGGAGCCGGCCTCGCCTCGTCGAGCATCTGCCCGAGGCGGCGGCCGAGCTCGTGGGAGGCCCAGCCGAGATGGGTCTCGAGCACCTGGCCGACGTTCATCCGGGACGGAACCCCGAGGGGGTTCAGCACGATGTCAACCGGCGTGCCGTCCTCCATGTGCGGCATGTCCTCGACCGGCACGATCATCGAGATGACGCCCTTGTTGCCGTGCCGCCCGGCCATCTTGTCGCCGGACTGGATGCGCCGCTTGACGGCCAGGTACACCTTGACCATCTTGAGCACCCCGGGCGCGAGGTCGTCGCCCTGGGTGAGCTTGCCGCGCTTCTCCTCGAACCGCTGGTCCAGCGTCTCGCGGAGGTCCGAAAGCTGCTTCGCCCCGCGCTCGAGCTGGCGGTTGACGCTCTCGCTCCGCATCCGGATCTCGAACCACCGATCGCGCGGGAGCTCCTCCAGGTACGCGGCCCGCACCCGGGCACCCGCCTCCAGGCCGTTCGGCCCACCCTCGGAGACCTTGCCGGTGAGGAGCGCCTTGAGCCGCTGGTAGGTATCCTCCTCGACGATCCGCCTCTGGTCCTGAAGGTCCTTCCAGACCCGATCGAGCTCCAGCTTCTCGATGTCCTTGGCGCGGGCGTCCTTCTCGATGCCGTCGCGGGTGAACACCTGCACGTCGATGACGGTCCCGTTCATCCCCGACGGCACCCGGAGCGACGTGTCCTTCACGTCCGAGGCCTTCTCGCCGAAGATGGCTCGGAGCAGCTTCTCCTCCGGGGTGAGCTGCGTCTCTCCCTTGGGGGTTACCTTGCCGACGAGGATGTCGCCCGCCGCCACGGTGGCGCCGACGAACACGATCCCCGACTCGTCGAGCTTTCCGAGCGCGCTCTCGCTCACGTTCGGGATGTCGGAGGTGATCTCCTCCACCCCGAGCTTGGTGTCGCGGGCCACGCACACGAGCTCCTCGATGTGAATGGTGGTGAAGCGGTCCTCCTGCACCACGCGTTCGGAGATGAGGATGGAATCCTCGAAGTTGTAGCCGTTCCAGGGCATGAACGCGACGAGCACGTTCTGCCCGAGCGCGAGCTCGCCGAGGTCCGTTGACGGGCCGTCCGCCAGCACGTCGCCCCGGGCGATGACGTCCCCGGTCCGGACCAGGGGGCGCTGGTTGATGCAGGTATTCTGATTCGAGCGCTGGTACTTGGTCAGGTTGTAGATGTTGACCCCGGCCTCTTCCGCCTCCGCCTCGTCGTCGTTCACCCGCACCACGATTCGGGATGCGTCCACCGAGTCGACCACCCCGCCCCGCCGGGCGATGACCGTGACCCCCGAGTCGCGCGCGACGACGCTCTCCATCCCGGTGCCGACCAGGGGCTTCTCCGTGCGCAGGGTCGGCACCGCCTGGCGCTGCATGTTCGACCCCATGAGCGCCCGGTTCGCGTCGTCATGCTCCAGGAACGGGATGAGGGCGGCCGCCACCGAAACGATCTGCCTCGGCGACACGTCCATGTACTCGACCCGGTCGGGCGGGGTCAGGGTGAACTCGTTGCGATGCCGGCAGGTCACGAGATCGTCGATGAACCGGCCCTCGTCGTCGAGCGACGCGTTGGCCTGGGCGATGACGTACTGCCCTTCCTCGATCGCGGAGAGGTACTCGATGTCCTCGGTCACCCGGCCGTCCGCGACCCTCCGGTAGGGGGTCTCGATGAAGCCGTACTCGTTGGTCCGGGCGTAGACCGCGAGGGAGTTGATGAGCCCGATGTTCGGGCCCTCCGGGGTCTCGATGGGACACACCCG
>JAJDXW010000245.1 GCA_022823045.1 Gammaproteobacteria bacterium | reverse complement strand
CGTGTCGCCCGCCTTCGTCGACGGCGCCCTCCTCGGGTTCTGCTGCGTGCGCGCGCACTGGCCGGACATCGGTAGCGCCACCCCGGGGAGCTACGGCGCGGTGACCGAGGTCTACGGCGAGGGGCTCCGGCTGCCGCCGGTGCGCATCCACCGGGCAGGTTCCGTGAACCGCGACGTGGAGGACCTCATATTCACCAATGTCCGCACCCCCGACGAGCGGCGGGGCGATCTGCGCGCCCAGATCGCGGCCAACCGCCGCGCCTGCGACCGCCTCGCCGCCCTCGCGGCCAAGCACGGGACCGCGAGCCTGCGGCGCATCATGCAGGAGGTGATGGACTACTCCGAGGCGATGATGCGCGGGCTCCTTCGCGAGATCCCGGACGGGGAAGGCTCGTACGAGGACTTCTTCGACGGGGACGGGATCTTCGCGCACGGTGCGAACCAGGACGAGACGTTCGACATCCGGCTCCGGGTCGTCAAGCGGGGCGACCGGCTGACGGTCGACTTCACGGGCTCCGACCCCCAGGTCCCGGGACCGATGAACGCCCCGCTCTCGGTCACCGCGTCGGGGGTGTTCACCGCGCTCAAGATGGCGATCGACTCCGCGAGCGTGGTGCCGCCGAACTCCGGCGCGTGGCGCCCCGTCGAAGTCCTCGCGCCGAAGGGGACGGTGGTTAACGCGCAGTTCCCCGCCCCGGTGGTGTACGCGAACCACGAGGTCTCGCACCGGGTGTGCGACATGGTGTTCGGCGCCCTCGCGTCGATCATTCCGGACCGGGTCATGGCCTGCTCGCAAGGGACGTCCGCGGTGCTCACCCTCGGCGGAGTGGACTACCGGACCGAAGAGCACTACGTCAGCTACGAGACGGTGAAGGGCGGGTTCGGCGCACGCCCCGACCGGGACGGGATCAGCGCCATCGCGAGCGGCATCTCCAACACGATGAACACCCCGGTGGAAGTCATCGAGATGAGCTTTCCGGTACGGGTCGAGAACTACGAGCTCCTGCCGGACTCGGGTGGGGCGGGCCGCTGGCGGGGCGGGCTCGGCGCCCGGCGGAGCTGGCGGATCCTCGAGCGCGACTCGCGCGCGACGGTATGCTGCGAGCGCACCAAGTCGCCCCCGTTCGGAATCGCGGGCGGGGCGGCGGGCGCGCCGGCCCGGATCTCGGTCGTCGAGCCCGACGGGACGGAGCGGGTCCTCAACAGCAAGGGCTCCTTCGACGCCCCGGCCGGAGCCCTCGTGGTCTTCGACGTGCCGGGCTCGGGCGGCTACGGGCCGGCCTCGAAGCGGGACCCCGCCCGGCTTCGCGAGGACCTCGCCGACGGCTACATCACCCCGGAAGGCGCCCGCCGCGACTACGGCGTGACGAACCCCGAGTCCCTCCACCGGGACGGAAACGGAGAGGCGCCGGGGGAACCGGGCTGAGACCGCCCTCGAAGCGGCCGGTACCACGCGCCCCGACCAACACGACGGCCGGGGTCCGCCCGAAAAATGGGGTCAGAGTGGGCGTTCGGTCCTGGAGATTGGGGCCAGGTTGGACTCTCGGTTTCGAAAATCCACCCTGACCCCAATTTTCAGGCATCTTGGACCATGACGGGCCTTCGGCCTGACCCGATCCGGAAGCCCGCACTCCCGGGAAGACGGCGATCCCACGACGCCCCCTCTCCCGACCCGAGCGTCAGGTGACACAGGCCCGTCGAAGGACAGTAATCCGGCCTCCTGGCCACCGGGATCGCTGGGGACGAACCGCGTGGTGAGCGCCCATCTCACGGCGATCGGGTTCCAGTGCCTTTCCGTCGCCTTCATCGCGGTCGTCGACACCTCCGCCAAGTACCTGACGGACGACCTGCACCCGGTCCAGATCGTCTGGGGGTACTCGACCGCCATCTTCCTTCACATCGCGCTCTACGCCGCGTGGCGCGGGGCGCGCGGTCCCGTTCCGTTCCGCACCCTCGTCCGCACGCGGCGACCTGTCATGCAGCTCATCCGCGCGGGGCTCCTCGTCATCACCATCTGTCTCCTCTTCGCGGGCTTCGTCTGGCTGCCAATCGCGGAGGCGACGGTGCTCAACTTCATGGCGCCCATCTTCGTCGCCCTGCTCTCGGCTCCCCTCCTCGGCGAGCGGGTCGACGCGCACCGATGGCTCGCGGTGGCGGCCGGATTCGCCGGCGTCATCGTCATGGTGCGCCCCGGAAGCGGGATCGCGCACTTTGCGGCCCTCTTCCCGCTCGCCTCCGCGCTCTCGTTCGCGGGATTCCAGCTCATGACCCGGATCGTCTCGCGCACCGACTCGACCCTGGCCACCGTGTTCCACACCGGGGCCGGAACCTGCCTGTGGTCGAGCCTCATCGTCTCCTTCGTCTGGACGCCGATGTCGGGCCGTCAGTGGCTCGGATTCGTCGTGCTCGGCACCCTCGGCACGTGCGCGCACATCTGCCTCGTCCGCGCCTTCACCCTGGCTCCAGCCGCCCTCGTGTCCCCGTTCACGTACACGAAGCTCCTCTGGGTCACCATCCTCGGGTTCTTCGTGTTCGGTGATCTCCCCGGCGCGAACACCGTCGCGGGAAGCGCGCTCATCGTCGCGGGCGGCCTCTACATGGTCCACCGGGAGCGCCGCGCCTGATGGCCGTGCTCGACCGGATCGCCCTCGAGCCCGCGGTGGCGGCGGAGGCGCTCCGGGAAGGCGCTCCCGAAGCGTCACGGATCTGGGACGCCCTCGCGGCCGGGGACCTCGATGCAATCCGCATCGGGCGCGCGGGGGCGGCGCCGGCACCGGCCGTCCCGTCCGGGCCGCGATGCCTGCTGCCCGGATCGTTCAATCCGGTCCACGAGGGGCACCGGCGGATGCTCGCGACGGGCGCCGCCCGCCTCGGCACCGGCACCGGCGCCGCGTTCGAGCTCGCCATCGTCAACCCGGACAAGCCGCCCCTGTCTCCCGAGAACGCCGCGGCGCGGCTCGCCGGATTCGCGGGCGACGAGGCGGTGTGGCTCACCCGCGCCCCCACGTTCCCGGAAAAGGCGCGGATCTTTCCCGGGGCGACGTTCGCGGTGGGAGCGGACACGATCGTGCGCATCGCGGAGCCCCGCTACTACGGTGGCCCGGAGGGCCTCGCGAGGGCGATCGCCCTCCTCGGCCGGTGCCGGTTCCTCGTATTCGGGCGCCGGGCGGAAACGGGCTTCGCGACGCTCGCGTCGACAGCCCTCCCCGAGGCGCTCCGCGCGCTTTGCGACGGCGTTTCCGAAGCCGAGTTCCGGGCCGACATCTCGTCCACCGAGCTTCGCCGAACCCGGGACCGAAGGAAGATGGGGTCGGAGTGAGCTCACGGAACCGGGAATCCACTCTCATCCCGGTCTCCCGAACCGAAAATCCACTCCGAGCCCACTTTCCCGACCCCATTCGTCGGCCCGGCTAGAATCGGGTTCGGAGTCGGCGGGCCGCCCGCGCCAGCCGCTCCGTCCCTTCCGAAGGAGAACGAAATGACCGCGCTCGCCTTTCGACCGAACTCTCCGCACGCGCGCGACGTCGCGTCCATGGTCCACCCGCAGACGAACCTCCGGCTCCACGAAACGACGGGGCCCGCCATCATGAGCCGGGGAGCCGGGGTCCACGTGGTCGACGACGAGGGGCGGCGATTCTTCGACAGCACGGCGGGACTCTGGTGCGCCTCGCTCGGGTTCAACGTCGAGCGGCTCGCGAACGCCGCCTACGAGCAGATGCGCACCCTCGGCTACTACCACACCTACCGGCACAGCTCGAATTCGAGCTCCATCGACCTCGCCGAGCGCCTCCTCGCGATCGCCCCGGTGCCGATGGCGCGGGTGCTCTTCCAGTGCTCGGGCTCGGAGGCGAACGACGTCGCGATCAAGCTCGCCTGGTACTACCAGAACGCGGTCGGCCGGCCGGAAAAGACCAAGGTCATCGGCCGCCGGATGGGCTATCACGGGAGCACCATCGCGGCGGTGAGCGCCTCCGGGAAGGCCGACATGCAGGCGGACTTCAACCTGCCGCTCCCAATGTTCCGCCACACCGACACCCCGCACTACTACCGCGGGCACGAGGATGGAGAGAGTGAGGAAGCGTACTCGGAGCGGCTCGCGGCGAACCTCGAGCGGCTCATCGAGGAGGAAGGGCCGGAGACGGTGGGCGCGTTCATCGCGGAGCCGGCAATGGGCGCGGCGGGCGCGATCTCGCCGCCCCGCGGCTACTTCGAGCGCATCCAGGAGGTGCTCGACCGGCACGAGGTGCTGTTCATCGCGGACGAGGTGATCTGCGGCTTCGGGCGCACCGGAAACATGTGGGGAAGCGAAACCTACGGCGCCCGGCCGGACATCGTGACCTGCGCCAAGGCGCTCTCGGGGGCCCATCTCCCGATCTCGGCGGTGCTCGTGAACGCGAAGGTGTACGAGGCGATGCTCGACGAAAGCGACAAGCAGGGCGCGTTCGCGCACGGGTTCACCCACTCCGGCCATCCGGTGACGACGGCCGTCGCTCTCGAGACGCTGAAGATATACGAGGAGATGGACGTCGTCGGCCGGGTGCGCGCGCTCGCCCCGGTCTTCCAGGGCCGTCTTCGCGCCTTCCTCGACCATCCCCTGGTGGGAGACGTGCGCGGCGACGGGCTCTTCGCGGGAATCGAGCTCGTCGCCGACAAGGCGACGCGCCGGCCCTTCGACCCCGCCCTCGGGGTCGGGGCGCGGGTCGGGCGGCACGCCCGCGCGAACGGCCTCATCCAGCGGGTGGTGGGCGACCGGCTCGCCTTCGCCCCACCCCTCGTCATCACCGAGGCGCACGTCGAGGAGCTCGGTGCGAAGCTCGGCGCCGCCCTCGATGCGACGCTTGACGAGCTGTCGGAACAGGACCTGCGTGCCGGCCAGGGCTGACGCCGGACTGGCGGCATCCCGCACCGGTGCCGCTCCGGCGCGATGCACCGTTCGGCGCGGGTCGTGCACGGCACGTTCCGGCCCGCCCCGATGTATCCGTGGCGCCGGGTCGAGGGACTGACGTGCCATGAATGACGCGGTGGAATCGCTTGCGCGGCGGATCGAGTCGGTCGGAAACGGCTACCTCGTGGTCGTGACCGGGGCCGGGGTGAGCCACGCGAGCGGGATCCCGACCTTTCGCGGGACGGACCCGGGGGCGATCTGGAAGAAGGACGTGACCGAGCTCGGGACCCGGCGCTTCTTCGAATCCGACCCGGCGGGAAGCTGGTCCTGGTACACGAGCCGGTTCGACATGGTGCTCGACAAGCGGCCGAACCCCGCCCACCGCGCGCTCGCGGCCCTCGAGCGCTGGCACGTCGAGCGCTCCGGGCGCTTCCTTCTCGTCACCCAGAACGTCGACCCGCTGCACGAACGGGCAGGGAGCGAGCTCCTCGTGAAGGTCCACGGCAGTGCGGATCGAGTGCGCTGCACGCGGCAGGGCTGCGAGAACGGCGCCCCCGGAGGCTCGCTCGCCCGCGCGGACTGCGACATGGCCGCATTCGCGGACGAGCCGATCGTCGAGAACCTTCCCCGCTGCCCCGCGTGCGGGAGCCTCCTCCGCCAGCACGTCCTCTGGTTCGAC
>JAJDXW010000208.1 GCA_022823045.1 Gammaproteobacteria bacterium | reverse complement strand
CACCCAGGTCGAGCGGCGGGCCATCCGCGAGTCGGCGGCGGGGGCGGGAGCGCGTGACGTGTACCTGGTGGAGGAGCCGATGGCGGCCGCGATCGGGGCCGGCCTTCCGGTGAGCGAGGCGCGGGGCTCCATGGTTCTCGACATCGGCGGGGGCACCACGGAGGTCGCGGTGATCTCGCTCAACGGGGTGGTGTACTCCGAGTCCGTCCGCATCGGGGGCGACCGCTTCGACGAGGCGATCATCGCCTACGTTCGCCGGAACTACGGCACCCTCATCGGCGAGGCGACCGCGGAGCGCGTGAAGTGCGAGATCGGGTGCGCCTTTCCGAGCAACGACGTGCACGAGATCGAGATCCGGGGCCGCAACATCGCCGAAGGCATTCCGCGCGGGTTCGTGCTCGACTCGAGCGAGGTTCTCGAAGCGCTCCAGGAGCCGCTCGCGGGCATCGTGACCGCGGTCCGCACCGCGCTCGAGCACACGCCGCCGGAGCTCGGATCGGACGTCGCCGAACGCGGCATGGTGCTGACCGGGGGGGGCGCGCTCCTGCACGATCTCGACCGTCTCATCATCGAGGAAACCGGGCTTCCGGTGGTGGTGGCGGAGGATCCCCTCACCTGCGTGGCGCGGGGCGGAGGTCGGGCGCTCGACCTCATCGACAAGCGCGGGTCGAACGTATTCGTCAGCGAGTAGGGGCGGTGGGCGGCGGCCGTCCGGAACGACCCTCGAGCGCCGGCCGATTCGACCCCGACGGCGGGGGGCGGCGCATACGGCCATGAACTTCTTCACCCGTTCGTCCTCCCCCACCCTGCGCCTGGGAATCTGTGCCGTCCTGTCTCTCGCCCTCATGGTGTCGGACCACCATCGCCAGCACGCGGTGTGGGTCCGGAGCGCGCTGTCGGTGGTCGTGTATCCCGTGCGGCTCGCCGTGAGCACCCTGTTCGTGGAGCTGCCGGGCGATGCCGTGGCGTGGCTTTCCACGCGCAACGCCCTCATTCGGGAAAGCGAATCGCTTCGACACCAGCTTCTCGTGCTCGGCTCCCGGATCGAGCGCCTCCAGGAGCTGGAAGGAGAGAATCGGCGCCTGCGCGAGCTCCTCGAGTCCTCCGCCCGCATCGAGGACCGGGTGCTGGTCGCGAGCGTGCTCGGGGTGGATATCGATCCCACGTCCAGCGGGCTGGTCCTCGACAAGGGAACCCAGCACGGGATCCGCTCCGGGCAGTCGGTGATCGACGCGAACGGGATCCTCGGCCAGGTCCAGCACGCGGGGCCGATCTCGAGCACCGTGGTCCTCATCACCGACACCAGCCATGCGCTGCCCGTGGTGCTTTCCCGCAACGGCCTGCGGAGCGTTGCGGTCGGCGGGGGTCCGACCGGCGATCTCGACCTCGCCTACGTGCCCAAGGACGCGGACATCGAGGTCGGGGACCTGCTCGTGTCCTCCGGGCTCGGCGGCCGGTTTCCGGCCGGCTACCCGGCCGCCACCGTCATCAAGGTGGAGACGGCGCGAGGGGGCAGCTACGCCGAGGTTCGGCTCCGGCCGCTCGCAAACCTGAAGCGGGCCCGCGAGGTCCTCGTGGTCTTCCCGTCCGACGGGGCCGCAGAAGGAACCGATGCCGGCTGATGGACCGGCCGCCCGTCGTACCGGTCGGCATCATCGTCGCGAGCTTCGCCGCGGCGTTCGTCCTGACCGGGTTGCCGATGGCGGGGTGGGCGGCGCCGTGGCGACCGCCCTGGGTCGCGCTCGTCCTGCTCTACTGGTGCTTCGCGGTGCCGGATCGGGTCGGGGTCCTCGCCGGATGGGGGTGCGGGCTCATCCTCGACGTCCTGGTCGGGACCCTGGTGGGCCAGCACGCTCTCGCCCTCGGGGTGGTGGCGTGGATCGCGCGCCGCATCTACCGGCGCGTGCGCCTGCTGCCGCTGTGGCAGCAGGGGGTGAGCGTGTTCGGGGTGATGATGGTCGACCAGATCATCGTGTCCTGGGTCACCGGGATGCGCGGGCTCCCCGTGGACGCGCTGACGCACCTTTCGGTGCCGCTGGCGGGAGCGGTGGTCTGGCCGTGGATCTTTCTCATCCTCCGGCGCATTCGGCGCCGCTACCAGGTCGAGTGAGGGGTCGGGCGCCCCGGCCGTCCTCGTGAGCCTTCACCCGCTTCGCCGGGGCGTGGCGCGCGAGCGGCGGCGCTATCGCACGCGGGTCATCGTCGGTGCCGGGCTCGCCGGCGCAGGGCTTCTTGCCCTCTTCCTGCGGGCCGGCTACCTCCAGGTCGTGCAGAACGAGCACTACACGACCCTGTCCCACGAGAACCGGATCCGGATCCGTCCCGTCCCGCCGGCGCGCGGCCTGGTGCGGGATCGGAACGGAGTGGTGCTGGCTCGCAACTTCTCCGTCTTCAGCCTGGAGATCGTGCCGGAGCAGACGGGCGGCGTGGACCGGACCCTCCGGCTCCTGCGCGAGGTCCTGGCCATCAACGCGGCGGAAGAGGAGAAGTTCCGCCTGCAGATGCGCGACCTTCCGGGGTTCGAGAGCATTCCCCTCAAGACCCGCCTCGACGAGCGGGAGGTCGCCGTCTTCTCCGTCAACCGGCACCGCTTTCCGGGGGTCGACATCCACACCAGGCTCATGCGCGAGTATCCCTTCGGCGAGGCGCTCGCCCACGTGGTGGGCTACGTGGGTCGGATCAATCCCGAGGAGCGGCGCCGCCTCGGGAGCGATCCGCACTATCGCGCCACGCGCTACATCGGGAAGACCGGCGTGGAGCACGCGTGGGAGCGGGCGCTGCACGGGTACCCCGGCGTCGAGCAGGTGGAGGTCGATGCCCGGGGGCGGGTGGTGCGGACGATCGACTCGACCGAACCGGTCCCGGGGTCGGACATCACCCTCGGGCTGGACGTGAGGCTTCAGCTTCGGGCGTTCGAGGCGCTCGCCGGGCAGGTGGGCGCGATCGTCGCCGTCGACCCTCACGACGGCGCGCTGCTCGCCTTCGCGAGCGCCCCCTCCTTCGATCCGAACCCCTTCGTCCACGGGATCGACCGGGCGAGCTTCGCGGAGCTGAACGGCGCCCGCGGCCGGCCCATGTTCAACCGCGCCCTGCACGGCCAGTACCCTCCGGGGTCCGTGGCCAAGATCTTTCTCGCCTTCGCCGGGCTCGACCAGTCCCTCGACCTCGCGCTCGGCCGCGTCCTGTGCCAGGGAAACTATCGTCTTCCGGGCACCACGTACGAGTACCGTGACTGGCGAGCCGGCGGGCACGGGCGGATCGGGCTCGAACGCGGGCTCGCCGAAAGCTGCGACGTGTACTTCTACGAGCTCGCGTACAAGCTCGGGATCGCCCGAATCCATCGCTATCTCTCCGAGTTCGGATTCGGGGCGCCGACCGGCGTGGATCTCCCCCGCGAGGCGCCGGGTCTGGTTCCGTCGCGCGGGTGGAAGCTCGCGGCCCTCGGCCGTCCCTGGACGGCGGGGGAGACGATCCTCTCCGGCATCGGCCAGGGGTACCTGCTCTCCACGCCCCTGCAGCTCGCGACCGGAACCGCGGCGGTCGCCCGCCGCGGGGTCCGCCTCCGGCCGCGGGCGGCGATCCGGATCGAGCGCAACGGAGTCGCGGAGGACCTGCCGGCGCAGACGCTGCCGCCGGTGACCGGGGGCGCCGCCCGGCACTGGACGCGAGTCATCGACGGCATGGAGGCGGTGGTGCACGGCGGATCCGGCACCGCGCGCCAGATCGGCGAGGGCCTCACCTACCGGATCGCGGGCAAGACGGGGACCGCCCAGGTGGTGCGCCAGACGACCCGGACGTCCCCCGACGAGCTCGAATCGATCCCCTGGGAACGTCGCGACCACGCGCTCTTCGCCGCGTTCGCGCCGATCGAGGATCCGCGCATCGCGGTGGCGGTGGTCGTGGAGCACGGCGGTTCGGGGAGCCGTGCGGCCGCCCCGCTCGCGCGCGCCATCATCGACCATCACCTGAACGGCGGTTCCGGGGAGGCCCCGGGGCTGGTTGCCGTGGGCGCGAGGTGACCGCATGGACCTCCGCCATCTTCGTCCCCGCCTCGCGCGGTTCGACGTCCCCCTCGTTTGCGCCCTCATGCTGCTTGCCGGGATCGGACTGCTCGGCGCGTACTCGACGGGCGGGGAGCAGCTCCTGTATCGCCAGCTCGTGCGGCTCGCCGTCGGGAGCGGGGTCATGGTCGCGCTCGCCCACGTCGAGCCGGGCTACTACGCCCGGTGGGCGCCATGGTTCTACGCCGCCACCATCGCGGCGCTGGTCGCGGTGTTCCTGATCGGCTCCTCGGCGAAGGGCGCGCAGCGGTGGCTCGCGGCGGGCGGGCTCCAGTTTCAGCCGGCGGAGGTGGCGAAGATCGCCACCCCGCTGATGGTGGCCGCGTTCCTCGCGAAGCGGGGAGGAGCGTTGCGGCTCTCGGTCGTCCTCCCGGCGGGGGCGTTCATCGCGCTCCCCGTCGTTCTCATCGGATACCAGCCGGACCTCGGAACCGCGGTCATCATCGCGGTGGCGGGGGCGGGGCTGCTGTTCATCGCCGGCGTGAGCTGGCGGCTCCTCGGCACCCTCGCGGCCGCGGGGCTCGCCTCGCTGCCGTTCGCGTGGTACTGGCTCAAGGACTATCAGCGCGAGCGCGTCATCACCTTCCTCGATCCCGACCGCAATCCCCTCGGCGCCGGTTACCAGGTCTTCCAGTCCAAGATCGCGATCGGCTCGGGCGGGGTCTACGGAAAGGGATGGCTCAACGGGACGCAATCGCAGCTCGACTTCCTCCCGGAGCGTTCCACGGACTTCGTGTTCGCGGTGCTGGCCGAGGAGTTCGGGCTGCTCGGGGTCCTGGTGATCCTCGTGCTCGTCGGGATCGTGGTGTTCCGCGGGCTCTGGATCGCGGGGCAGTCCCAGGAGGCCTTCGGCCGGCTCGTCGCGGCGGGTCTCGTGCTCTCGTTCTTCATGCACGTGTTCGTGAACGTCGGCATGGTGAGCGGGCTGCTCCCGGTGGTTGGGCTGCCGCTCCCGCTGATAAGCTACGGCGGGACTTCCCTGGTGACCACGATGGCGGCGTTCGGGATCGTGATGGCGATGTTCTCGCACCGCCGCCTGCTGGCGGACTAGCAAGGAGGTATCGGATGCGGATACGGCGGGTGTTGGCCGGTCTTCTCTGCGGATTCGCTCCGGCGGCGTGGTCCGCGGACGGGCCGCTGGACGAGGTGGCGGCGGTGCGGTCGTTCATGCACGAGGTCGAGTCGCGGCACGGACTCGACGGGGCGTGGCTCGAGGAGATCTTTCACGGCGCCCGCCGGCAGCAGTCGATCCTCGATGCGTTCGCCCGCCCGGCGGAGGCGAAGCCGTGGCACGCCTATCGGGAGATCTTCGTCACCCCCGAGCGGGTTCGCGGCGGCGCGAAGTTCGTCGCCGAGCACCGGCCGGTGCTCGAGCGGGTGCAGGAGCGCTTCGGGGTGCCTCCCGAGATCGTGGCCGCGATCATCGGCGTCGAGACCTACTACGGGCGGTACACGGGCCGGTTCCGGGTCATCGACGCCCTCTCGACGCTCGCGTTCTTCTCGCCCCGCCGGGGCAAGTTCTTCCGCCGCGAGCTCGAGGAGTATCTCCTGTTCCTCCGGGAGGAGAACCGGAGCACCGCCGACCTGAAAGGTTCCTACGCCGGGGCGATCGGGATCCCCCAGTTCATTCCGAGCAGCTATCGTGCCTACGCGGTCGACTTCGACGGCGACGGACGGCGCGACCTCTCGGGCAGCGTGGTCGACGCCGTCGGCAGTGTCGGCTCGTACCTCAGCCGGCACGGGTGGCGGGCGGGGGAGCTGGTCGCCGCCCCGCTGACGGTGGGCGAGCCCGCGCGCGCCGATCCGCTCGCGGGCGAGCTTCGTCCGGAGCTCGCGTGGCGCGATCTCGAAGCGGCGGGCGTCCGGGCCGGGGACGGTGCCACGCCGCCCGCTCCGGAGACGCCCGTCGCGCTCGTTCGACTCGACGGCGCCGAAGGGCCGGAGTACTGGGCGGGGTTCCGCAACTTCTACGTGATTACGAGGTACAACCGGAGCGCCCTCTACGCGATGGCGGTTCACCAGCTCGCGGTCGAGATCGGGCGCGGGGAGAACAGGTGAGGCGTGCGGCGCTCGCCCTCGGCATCGCGGTCCTCGCGGGGTGCGCGGGCTCCCCGCCGCTCGACGAGGCCCTTTCCGGCGCGAGTCGCCCGGAGGCGAGTCCGGCCCGGACTCCCGCCGGGCCGCTCTACGCGAGGCGGGGAGGGGAGCGTGACCCCACCCGGGACGGCCCCCCGATCGGCGGACCGTCCCGGGCCGAGCTGTTGCGGGTTCCCGACGCGGTGCCGAACCCGGAGCCCCGGAGCCGCTACGGCAACCCGCACACGTACGTCGTGTTCGGCCGGCGGTATCGGACCCTGCCGTCGAGCCGGGGGTACGTCGAACGGGGAATCGCGTCGTGGTACGGGCGAAAGTTCCACAAGCGCCTCACCAGCAACCGCGAGCCGTACGACATGTTCGCGATGACGGCCGCTCATCGAAGCCTGCCCCTTCCCACCTACGTCCGGGTGACCCACCTCGAGAACGGAGCGAGTGCGGTGGTGCGGGTCAATGACCGCGGTCCGTTCCACCCCGGACGCATCATCGACCTCTCCTACACGGCGGCGGTCAAGTTGGGAATCGCGGATGCCGGCTCGGGTCCGGTGGAGGTCCGGGCAATCGATCTCGGTGGAGACGGTCGCGCCCGGCCTCCGCCCCGCTTCGCGCCGGAGCCGGTGCGGTACTTCGTTCAGGTCGGCGCGTACACCAGCGAACACAACGCCGCGAAGGCGTACACGCTCGCGGAGCGGCTGCGGCCCGGCCTCGCGTCGGTCCGCTGGATCGAGAAGGAGGATCGGATCATTCATCGCGTGCGCATCGGTCCGCTGTCCGGATCGGACGAGACGGATCGAGTGCTCGACCGGCTGAATGCGGCGGGGGTGCGCAATGCCCGGGTGGTCATCGAGGGTCAGGGCAAGGACACGGAAGAGGACGACAATGCTTCAAGCCACAGTTGATGCGCCGCCCGTGCGGCGGACGGGCCGGCGATGGCGGTGGGCCGCGGGGGTCGTGGGGGTCGCGGCGTTCGGGTTCGCACTCGCGGCATCCGCAGCGAACCCGGTTCAGCTCAACGCCGAGGCGTGGTTCCTGCAGGACTTCCACACCGGACGGATCCTCGCGGAGGAGAATGCGGACCGGAAGATGGAGCCCGCGAGCCTGGTCAAGTTGATGACCGTCTACGTCGCGTTCGCCGAGCTCGAGGCCGGCGACCTCGCCCTCGACGAGATGGTCACGGTGAGTCGCAGGGCCTGGAAGATGGGCGGCTCGCAGATGTTCATCGAGGTCGGGAGCCGGGTATCGGTCGAGAGCCTCCTCAAGGGCATCATCGTGCAGTCCGGCAACGACGCGAGCGTTGCGCTCGCCGAGCGCGTGTCCGGCACCGAGGAGGCCTTCGTGCAGCTCATGAACGAGCATGCGGCGGCCCTCGGCATGACCGGGTCGAGCTTTGCGAACTCCCACGGGCTTCCCCACGAGCGCAACTACACGACCGCCCGGGACGTCGCCATCCTCATGCGCGCCCTCATGCGCGACTACCCCGAGATGTACGCCTGGCACACCCTGGAGTCGTTCACCTACAACGACATCAAGCAGCCGAACCGCAACCGCCTGCTCAAGCGCGATCCGTCGGTGGACGGCGGAAAGACCGGGTACACCAGGGCCGCCGGCTACTGCCTCGCGGTATCGGCCAATCGCGAGGGCATGAGGGTCGTCGCCGTGGTCATGGGCGCTCCCAGCTCGCGGGAGCGTTTCCGGGCCGCCGAGGCGCTGTTCAACTACGGCTATCGGAACTTCCAGACCAGCCTCGTGTACGCCGAGAACGAGCCGATCGGGACGGTCCGGGTCTGGTCGGGAGATCGGCCGTCGGTGGAGGCGGGAGTCGCCGAGGACCTGTGGCTGACCGTCGAGCGGCGCAAGGCCGAACGGGTCGACACGAGGGTCGCGTTCGACGAGCCGCTCATCGCGCCCGTCCCGGAGGCGGGACGGGTCGGCACTCTCGAGGTCACCCTGGGAGACGAGAAGCTCGAGGAACGCGAGCTGGTCGCGCTGGCCGAGGTGCCGCAGGGCCCGCTCTACCGCCGCGCCCTCGACTGGTTCTGGCTGCTCTGGCGCTGAGGGGCGGTGCGGAGAGCGGTCCCTGCCCTCGAGATCCGTCTTCGCCGGCTCGGGTGCCGGGACTGGGGGCGCTCGGTTGCCGGCATGCGAGCGTTCACGGACGCGCGCGGCGGCGACTCGCCGGACGAGATCTGGCTCGTCGAGCATCCCCCCGTCTACACCCTCGGGCTCGGGGGACGGCGCGAGCACGTGCACGCCCCCGGGCGGATCCCGGTCCTCACGACGGACCGGGGCGGGCAGGTGACCTATCACGGGCCCGGCCAGGCCGTCGTCTACGTCCTCTTCGACCTTCGCCGTCTCGGATGCGGGGTGCGCGGCTTCGTTCACGGACTCGAGCAGGCGGTCATCGACGTGGTGGGGCGAGCGGGAGTGGTCGCCGCCCGGCGCCCGGGGGCGCCCGGCGTCTACGTGAACGGCGCGAAGCTCGCCGCCCTCGGCCTCAGGGTGCGGCGGGGCTGCACCTATCACGGGGTCGCGGTCAACGTCGACCTCGACCTCGCCCCCTTTCGCGGCATCGACCCGTGCGGCTACGCGGATCTGGAGGTCACCCGGCTCCATGACCTCGGCGTCGACTGGTCGGTCCGGGAGACCGGGGAGCGCGTCGCGCGAGAGGTGATGGCGCAGGTGGCGCACCGCCGGGAGGCGTGTTGAGCGGCCGGGCCGACGCCTTGTCACCGCGAGCGGAACCGCGCCCGTGAGCCAAGAAGCTGGTGAGGTATCCGGGCTGGGCCCCCTCATGATGGATCTCGCGGGACTCGAGCCGAGCGGCGAGGACCGCGAGATCGCGAGGCACCCGGCAATCGGCGGCGTGGTCCTCTTCGACCGCAACTTCTCCGATCCGCGGCAGCTCGCGGCCCTGACCACCGAGCTGCACGGGCTTCGTTCGCCGCCGCTCCTCATCGCGACGGACCACGAGGGGGGCCGCGTGCAGCGGTTCCGCCAGGGGTTCACCGAGCTTCCCGCGGCACGCCGGATCGGGGCCGCGTACGACCGCGACCCGGCGCTCGCACGGGCGCTCGCCGAGGCGGCGGGGCTCGTCGCGGCGGCCGAGCTCCGGCGCGCCGGGCTCGATCTCGACTTCGCCCCGGTCCTCGACCTTGGCGCGGGGAACGAGGAGACCATCGGAGATCGGGCCTTCCACTCCAGGCCGGAGGCGGTGACGGACCTCGCGCGAAGCTGGCTCCGGGGCGCGGCGCGCGCGGGGTTCGCGGGTGTCGGCAAGCATTTCCCCGGGCACGGCACGGCGCGGGGCGACACCCACCTCGATTCGGTGGAGGACGAGCGTTCGCTCGCCGCCCTGCGGGCGGCCGACCTCGTGCCGTTCGCCGCGCTCGCCCCATGCCTCGGCGGGGTGATGACCAGCCATGTCCGGTTCCCGGGCGTCGACCGCCAAGCCGCGGTGACGTTCTCCGAGGTCTGGCTCCGTGGCGTGTTGAGGCGCGATCTCGGCTTTGCCGGTATCGTGTTCAGCGACGACCTCTCGATGGGCGCGGCCCGGGGACCCCTCGGCGCGCCCGAGGCGAGGGTGGCGTCCGCGCTCGCGGCGGGGTGCGACGCCGCCCTGCTGATGAACGACCGGGCGTCGCTCGTCCGGGTGCTGGACGGGTGGCGGCCCGGCGAGGCCCCCGCGACGCGGAACCTCGGTCGCCTGCGTCCGGCCGGTGGTCCGCCCGCGCGGGAGCGCGAGTACCATGAAGCGGCGGCGTTCCTTCGGGAGCACTCGCGCCCGGCGGGGTAGCCGGTTCCACCAACTCGGACGAGCGCAACATGGCAGGAGACGAGCTCGCGACCCGATTTGCCGAACGGGTGCTCGCCGCGCGCTGGCCGGTCATCCTGATCACGCTGCTCCTGGTCGCGGCCGCGTCGGGCGGCATTGCGCGGCTCGAGTTCTCCGCCAACTACCGCATCTTCTTCGACGACGACAATCCGGAGCTCCTGGCGCTCGAAGCGCTGGAGAATACCTACGGGAAGAACGAGAACATCGCGTTCCTGATCGTTCCGGACAACGGCGACGCCACGTCCGAAAACGCGCTCTCGGCCGCCGTGTGGCTCACCGAAGCCGGCTGGCAGGCGCCGTATTCGAGGCGAGTCGACTCGCTCGCCAACTTTCAGTACACGACCGCCGAGGGCGACGATCTGTACGTACGAGATCTCGTCGACCGCCAGGAGCTGGACCGAGCCGAAGCGCGGTCGCGAATTCGCGCCATCGCCTCGTCCGACCCGCGTATCGCGGGCAGCATTCTCGCCCGGAACGGTGATGTCAGCGTCGTGAACGTCACGATTGAGCTGCCGCAGGAGGGCCTGCTGGAGGCGGTGGCCGAAGTGGCCGAGTTCGCCCGATCGGTGGCTTCCGAGGCCGAAGAACGATTTCCCGGCGTGGACCTTCGCACCGTCGGCACGGTCATGATCAACCAGACCTTCGTGGAAGCCTCGATCGACAGCCAGAAGGTCTTCCTGCCGGCAAGCCTTCTGCTCATGGCCGTGATCCTCGGGGTTCTCACCCGGGGCT
>JAJDXW010000143.1 GCA_022823045.1 Gammaproteobacteria bacterium | reverse complement strand
TCGCGAGGCGCGGCGCAGGAACACCACCAGGGAGAGCATCACCCCCAGGATGATCGCGAACTCCAGATCGAGCAGCAGGGTCGCCGAGAAGGTCATCCACAGGACCACCGCCTCCGACGCGCCGGTGCGCGCGATCCGGCGAATGTTGCGGAAGTCCACCAGGTTCCACGCGATGAGGAACAGGATGCCGGCCATCGCCGACCGCGGCAGGTACGCGAGCGCCGGCGCGCTCACCCCGACCACCGCGATCAGCAGCACCCCGGCGAAAATGGCGGCGAGTGGCGTGCACGCCCCCGCCTCGTAGTTCACCGCGCTCCGGTTGAACGAACCGGTCGCGACGTAGGACGAGAAGAAGCTGCCGACGATGTTCGACAGCCCCTGTCCGATGAACTCCTGGTTGCCGTCGATGAACTGCCCCGAACGGGCCGCGAGCGAGCGGGCGATGGACACCGCCTCGGCGAGCGCGAACAGGGTGACCGCGAAGGCGACGGGCGCGAGGTCCCGGAAGGTCGATAGGGAGAAGTCCGGGACCGAGAGCGGCGGCAGCGCCGCGGCCACCGTGCCGACCAGGCTGACCGAGCGGTCCCACTGGACCGCCTCGAGGATTGCGTTCACGAGGAGGGCCATCGCGGTGCCGGCAAGGATCGCGGGCAGCATGTACGGGACCCGCGGCACGAGGCGCCGCGCCACGAGCCCCGCCCCGAGGGTGGTGAGGCCCACGAGGGCGGCCGGCGGATTGATCGACTCGGCATGGACGGCGAGGAACGCGAGGGTGCCGAAGGCGTCGAGGGTGGGCGGCACCTCGACCCCCAGGAAGTGCTCGAGCTGATTGATCGCGATGAGGATCGCGGCCCCCGCGGTGAATCCCACGATGACCGGGTGGGAGACGAAGTTCACGAGCACCCCGAGCCGGGCGATGCCGAGCGTGAACTGGATGACCCCCACCATCAGGGTGAGGGTGATCGCGTAGGCGACGTACTCCGCGCTCCCCGGCACCGCGAGCGCGCTGAGCGACGAGAACAGGACGATGGAGGCGGCGGTGGTGGGGCCGGAGACGAGCAGGCGGGACGACCCGAACAGGGCGGCGACGATGGCCGGGACCATCGCCGCGTAGAGCCCGTACTGGGGCGGCATGCCGGCGATGGACGCGAAGGCGATCCCTTGCGGGAGGACGACGAGCACGCCGGTGACGGAGGCCAGCGCGTCCGCGCGCACGGTATCCCGGTTGACATCGGGCCACCATTGCAGGAACGGCGTGAACTGGCTCTTGAGCGAGCGAAGCAAGTCTTTTCCAGCCGAACCCGCTTGGCGCGCCGATTCCGCCGGGCCACCGCCGCGGACGCCAGCAGGTCGGCGGAGGCGCGAAAATCGCGGATTCGCGCGACTCCATGGCATCCTGACGCGCTTGCGGTGAGGACCGGCGGGACTTTCGCGTAAGGCTCGGAGCTATTTGAGTCGAATCAGTAAATTATCTTATCATCTTTCCCCGCGTTCCCACGAGTTTCCACCCTGCGATGCTCAAGCGATTCCGAAAGCGGGACGAGACCCCGCGCGACCCGGCCCCGGCACGCCGGCTCGCGGTCGCCACCCTGCTGGTCGAGATCGCGCGCGCGGACTTCGAGGTCGACTCCTCCGAGCGGACCGCGATCCGCCGCATGCTCGCCGGCGCGTACGGGCTCGACCCGAAATCGGCGCGGATCCTCGTCGAGGAGGCGGAACGGGCGGTGGAGAAGGCGGTCTCCCTGTACGAGTTCACCAGCCGGCTGAACGAGGAGCTCTCGCCGCCGGAGAAGGTGGAGATCATCGAGATGCTGTGGCGAGTGGCGTACGCGGACGGCCGCCTCGACAAGTACGAGGAGCACCTCGTGCGCAAGGCGGCGGACCTCCTGTACGTGCCCCACCGGCGCTTCATCCGGGCGAAGCTCAAGATCGAGAGCGAGCCCTCCCCGGAGGAGCCCGCCTCGCCCGACGCACCCGCCAGGCGATGAGGAGCAGGAGCGCGAGCAGGACGAGGACGGGCGCGTCCCGCCACCTCGCGTAGGGGGTCCGTCCCTTCAGCGGTGGAATGTCCGCCTCCAGCACGCCCGCCTCGAACGACGGAATGGAAGCCGCCACCCTCGCTTCCGGGGTGACCACCGCGGAGATGCCGGTGTTGGTCGCCCGGACCATCCACCTTCCGAGCTCGAGCGCCCGCATCCGCGCCATCTGGAAGTGCTGGTGGGGCCCCGCGGTGTCACCGAACCAGGCGTCGTTGCTCACGTTCACGAGCAGCCCGGCGTTGCCGAGCGCCCGGGCGCTCTCGGCGCCGAACGTGCTCTCGTAGCAGATCGACACCGCGACTTCGTGGCCGCCGGCCCGCAACGGCGCCTGCCGCGCCGCCCCCGGGGCGAAGCTCTCGGCCGGCAACCCCAGCCACCGGGCGACCGGCACCCACACCGCCGCGAGCGGAATACGCTCCGAGAAGGGGACGAGGTGGCGCTTGTGATAGTAGCTCGGGCGGTCGGCGGACCCGGGCGACGCGATCCGGACGACGCTGTTGTAGGGATTGCCCGAGGCCGGGTCGAAGGAGAGCAGGCCCGCGAGAAGCACGTACCCGCCTTGCTCCGCCGCCGCCCCCGCGGAGCGGAGAAAGGGGCGCACCCGGGCCGCGAAGTACGGAATCGCGGTCTCCGGCCAAACCACGAGGTCGGCACCGGGATTCCGTTCGGTCAGCCATGCGTAACGTTCGAGGGTCACCCGGCGGACCGGCTCCACCCACTTCTCGTCCTGCGGAACGTTGCCCTGCACGAGGAGCACGCGCATCGGGTCGCCGGCCGGCCGCGTCCACGCCGCATGGGTGTCGAGGACGATGAGGGCGGCCCCGCCCGCCCACAGGAGGGCCGACACCCCGACGGCGCAGACCGCCGCCCGATGCCGGGCCGCTCCCACCATCGCGAAGCTCGCGGCGGTGACCGCGACCGCGAGGCCCACCGCATAGCTTCCTCCGAGCGGAGCGAAGGCGGCGAACGGAGACTCGAGCCCCGCGTACCCGACCTGGAGCCACGTGAAGCCGGAGAACAGCGTCCCCCGGAGCCACTCGACGAGGACCCAGGCGCCCGGCATCCACCAGAAGGCGGCCGCCGCGGCCGCTCCGGACACCGGCCCGAAGGCGGGGCCGGATCCCGAACCGGATCCCGACCGGGGACCGCCGGCTCGCAGGAACCTCGCGCTCGCCCAGCCGAAGACGGCGGGATAGAGGGCCAGCAGGCACACGAGGAGGCCGGTCAGCGCGGCCGCCGCGCCGAAGCCGATGTCGCGATACTGGAAGCTCTCCGCGATCCACCCGATACCGGCCCCGAAGCCGGCCGCTCCGAAGAGCCAGCCGCGCCAGAACGCGCGGCGCGGGCTCGCGTGCAGCACGGCCCGGAACAGCACCGCGAGCGACGCCACCGCGACCAGCGCGAGGTTCCAGGGCGAGAAGGCGAGGAACATCAGCCCCCCGGCAACGACACACGCCCCATCTGCCCATGCCGGCGAGCGCACCGTGAACCCTGCCGCTTGCCCGAATTCCGCGGCGGCTTCCGCCCGCCCTACCCGCCGGCGAGCACCCGGAACAGGTGCACCCGGCGCCGGTCCGCCCGGAGCACCGAGAAGCGCAGGTGGCCGAGGTTCAACTCCTCTCCGCGCTCCGGGAGGTAGCCGAAGGCCTTCACCACGATCCCTCCGACGGTGTCGAACTCGTCCTCGTCGAAAGCGGTCTCGAACTCGGCGTTGAAGTCTTCCACCGGCATCAGCGCCTTCACGACGAACTCGCCCGGCTTCACCTGCTCGAAGAAGCTCTCCTCGTCGATGTCGTGCTCGTCGTCGATCTCCCCGACGATCTGCTCGATGACGTCCTCGATCGTCACCAGCCCGGCGAGCCCACCCCACTCGTTCACCACGATGGCCATGTGGTTGCGACTGTTCTGGAACTCCTTGAGCAGCACGTTTAGCCGCTTGCTCTCCGGAACGAACCAGGCGGGGCGCATCGCGTCGCGAAGGTCGAAGTCCCGGCGGCGTTCGAGCGCGAAGTACCGCAGCAGGTCCTTGGCGAGCAGGATCCCTTCCACGTCGTCGCGGCCGTCCCCGATCACCGGAAAGCGGGAATGGCCGGACTCGACCACCGCGGCGATGAACTCCTCGGGCCGCTTGTCGCTCTCCACCACGACCATGCCGGTGCGCGGGACCATGATGTCGCGCACCTGGAGGTCCGCGACCGAGAGCGCCCCCTCGATCATCGCGAGCGCGTCGGCGTTCACCAGGCCCTTTCCCTCGGCCGCGCGCAGCATCCGGATCATCTCCCCGCGGGTGGCCGGGGCCGCCGAGAGGGCCCGCGCGAGACGCACCCGCCAGGAGTCAGCCATCGCGGACCTCGTAGGGGTCGGGGACCCCGAACCGCGCGAGGATACCGCGCTCGAGCCCTTCCATGCGCTCCGCCGCGGCGGGCGTGTCGTGTTCGTATCCGAGAAGGTGGAGGACTCCGTGCACGACGAGGTGCGCCCAGTGGTCGGCCCGGGGCTTGCCCTGGTCCCGCGCCTCGCGGTTCACCACCGGCGCGCAGAGCACGACGTCCCCGAGCTCTCCCTCCCCGGCGGGCGCCCCCGGCGGAGCATCGAAGGGGAACGAAAGCACGTTCGTCGCACGGGAGCTCCCGCGGAAACGCTCGCAGAGCCGGCATCCTTCCTCCCGTCCGACGATGCGCACGGTGAGGTCCGCCCCCTCGCGACGCCCTTCGAGCGTGCCTTCGACCCATCGCTCCACGGCCGGGCGCGGTGGGAGGAAGCGCGCGCGCGACGCGTACTGCACGGCCACCGCCACCACCTCAGCTCCGGGCTTCCGCCTCTTCGTAGGCGTCGAGGATCCGCGCCACGAGCCGGTGCCGCACCACGTCGCGCGAGGTGAACCAGGTAAAGCCGACGTCCGCGACGCCCTTCAGCACGTCCTGGACGTGCACCAGGCCCGAGGTCTGGCCGCGCGGCAGGTCGATCTGGGTCACGTCGCCGGTGATCACCGCCTTCGAGCCGAACCCGATCCGGGTGAGGAACATCTTCATCTGCTCGATGGTGGTGTTCTGCGCCTCGTCGAGGATGATGAACGACTCGTTCAGGGTGCGGCCGCGCATGTAGGCGAGCGGAGCGATCTCGATCGACTGCCGTTCGATGAGCCGCCCCACCCGGTCGAATCCGAGCATCTCGTAGAGCGCGTCGTAGAGGGGGCGCAGATAGGGATCGACCTTCTGGGCGAGGTCTCCCGGAAGGAAGCCGAGGCGCTCGCCCGCCTCCACCGCCGGCCGGGCGAGCACGAGCCGGCGGACCCGTTCGCTCTCGAGCGCCTCCACCGCGCACGCCACCGCGAGGTACGTCTTCCCGGTCCCGGCCGGACCGATGCCGAAGCTCACGTCGCGGCCCGTGATGTTCGCGACGTAATGGTGCTGATGCGCCCCCCGGGTCCGGATCCGGCTCCGCCGGGTCCGGATCTCGCTCTCGCGCACATCCTCCGAGTCAAGCAGCTCGTCCACTCCCGATCTCTGCAGGTACAGGTGCACCGTCCCGGCGGTCAG
>JAJDXW010000146.1 GCA_022823045.1 Gammaproteobacteria bacterium | reverse complement strand
TCTCGCGAGGGATCGAACGTCGGTCGCGCACCAATTCAGGGATCCGCGCCGCTCGGGAGTCGATTTCTTGCGGGCCGTCAAATTGCAATTGAGCCAGGTTCTACATGGCCGGAACCCAGGCGACGCGACGGGTCGGGTCGGACGAAGTCGCAGCCCGGCCCTCAACCCGCGTGGCGCGTGCCTCTCTCACGGATTACGCTTACGTGATCGATCTGCATGAGTGCGCGCCCGAGAGCGCAACGTACGCTCCTTCGGTCCGGGGCCGAGCCCCGTCGGACGGGGGCGGCGAGGAAAGGCGGAAAGGAGAAGCCGAGCCATGAAGCAAGTAATGCTGCCCGTATACGGCGGACCCGACGTGCTGACGATGGCGGACGCGCCCGAGCCCGAGGCGGGGCCGGGCGAGTTGCTGGTGCGGGTGCGGGCGGCAGGAGTCAACCGAGCGGACTGCCTCCAGAGGGCGGGCACCTACCCGATGCCGCCCGGACTCGGCAACGTCCCGGGGCTCGAGATTTCGGGGGAAGTCGCCGCCATCGGCCCAGGCGTGGAATCGTTTGCACCCGGTGAGCAGGTGTTCGGGCTCGTCGCGGAAGGCGGATACGCCGAGTACGCAATCCTCGACGCGGGGCTCGCGGTGCCGCTCCCCCAAGGGTGGAGCTTCGCCGAAGGGGCGGCGGTCATCGAGGTGTACTGCACCGCGAACGAGACCGTCTTCGAGCTCGGTGGGCTCGACGCGGGCCAGACCCTCCTCGTCCACGCCGGGGCGAGCGGAGTCGGCACCGCGGCGGTCCAGATGGCGAAGCACTCTGGGGCCACCGTCTGTTTCACGGCCGGCTCGCGCCACAAGATCGATCGCGTCCTCGAACTCGGCGCCGATCACGGGATCCTCTACAAGACGGAGGACTTCGTGGAGGAGGTGTTCCGCATCACCCGGGGCGAGGGCGTCGATGTGGTCGAGGACTTCATCGGTGCCGACTACCTCGCCCGCAACCTCTCGGTGCTCAAGCCGACCGGAACCCTGCTTCTCGTGGGATTCATGGGCGGCCGGGTCGCGTCCTTCGACCTCGGCGCGATGCTTCGCAAGCGCCTCTCGATTCGCGGATTCACCCTGCGCGCGCAGTCCGTCGCGAACAAGCGCGCGATCGTGCGGCGCTTCCGCGAGCGCTGGCTGCCGCTCCTCGCCGCGGGCTCGATCCGGCCCATCATCCACGACGTCGTCCCGCTCGCCGAGGTCCGCCGCGCCCACGAGATGATGGAGGCGAACGAGAACTTCGGAAAGATCATCTTGCGGATGGACTGAGCGGCGCCTGCGCTGCCGAGACCCGGGAGGAGAAGACGTTTCAACCGGGCGGGGGACGACGAACCCGGCCCGAACCGGTCGCGCACCCCGAGCGGATCGGGGTCGGACGAGACGGGGGCTGAACCGAAATCCACGGTCTCGGCGATCGTGGATCCAGCCGGGGCAGGCAGAACCCCACCGGAGATGCGACGTCCGCGATCAGAACCGGAGCGAGCGGAGCCCGACCAGCTTCTCGGTGATGAGGATCGCGATTACGGTGATGACGATGCTCACCGTCGCGACCGCCGCCGCCGTCGGGTCGTACTCCCAGCGCACGTAGTCGAAGAGCTGGATGGGGAGGGTCGCGATGCCGACGCCCTTGAGGAGGAGCGAGATGTTGAAGAGATCGAAGGAGATGATGAAGGCGAGGAGGGCGCCCGCGATGATCCCCGGCTTGATGATGGGAAGGGTCACCCGCCGGAAGGTCGTGAAACGGCTCGCGCCGAGGCTCCGCGCCGCCTCCTCCAGCGACCGGTCGAAGTTGTAGAGCGAGGCGGAGATCCCGAGGAAGACGAAGGGCAGGGTGATGAGGACGTGCCCGATGAGGAGGCCGAGGGCCGAGTTTCGGAACATTCCGCTCCCGACATCGAGCCCCAGCGCGCGGAAGAACGCCTCGGCGTTGTAGTAGAAGAAGAGGAGCGCGATCGCGGTCAGGATCTCGGGGAGGAGGAGCGGCAGGAGGATGAAGAGCCGGAGCCGCTCGCGCCAGCGCCCCGCGAACCGCACCACGTAGAGCGCCACCGCGACCCCGAGCGCGGTCGACACGATGGTGGCGAAGAACGCGAGCCGGAGGGAGAAGAAGAGCGATCCCATGAACGCCTCGCTTTCGAAGAAGGCCACGTACCAGCGAAGGGAGAAGCCTTCCGGCGGGAAGGTCAGAAACTCGCCCGCATTGACCGAGGCGAGCACCACGATGACGAGCGGGGTGAGGAGATAGACGTAGACGATGACGACGACGGCGAGGTAGAGGACGTGCCCCGCCTTGCGCCCGAGTCGGCCGGGCGCCGCGGCCGCGCCGATCGCCTGGTCCCCGCCGGCCATCGAGCGCCTCAGGCGATTCCGCGGATCGCCCGCGAGGTGAGCCGGAAGTAGACGTACACCACCAGCGCTCCCGCGATCGAGAGGATGAAGGCGAGGGCGGCCCCGAACGGCCACAGCATCGCGTCCATGAGCTGCTGCACCACGAGGGTCGGCATGATCATGACGCTGAAGCCGCCGAGGAGGATCGGGATCACGTACGAGCTGATCGTGAGCACGAAGACGAGCACCGTCCCCGCCTGCACCCCGGGAAGGCTCAGGGGAAAGACGACCCGGAGCATGGTCCGGAAGCGCGAGGCCCCGAGGGACTGGGCGGCCTCCTCGAGGGCGGGGTCGATCGACTGGATGGCGCCGAGGAGGGGCAGGATCATGAACGGCAGGAAGATGTGGACGAGGCCCACGCTCACCCCGAACGTGTTGTACATGAGGGCGAGGGGCGACTCGATGATCCCGAGGTCCATCAGGGTCGTGTTGATGAGCCCGTCGTTGTTGCCGAGGATGATGATCCAGCCGTAGCAGCGAACCACCACCCCGACGAGGAGCGGGGAGAGCACGAAG
>JAJDXW010000108.1 GCA_022823045.1 Gammaproteobacteria bacterium | reverse complement strand
AGCCCCTCCGTCACCTTCTCGCCGGGGTGCCCGGCGAGGTCCTTCGCCCCCGTGTCCACCTTGATACCGGGGAGGATCCCCTGCGCCTCCAGGGCCCGCGGGAAGGGCACCCCGTCCGACGTCGACTGCCGGAGGGTCTCGTCGAAGAGGATCATCCCGCTCAAGCTCTCCCCGCCGCCCGGAGCGGTGATGAGGAGCTCGCGCCACGTCCGGCGGTTCTCCTCCGTCGATTCGAGACCGATGGTGTCGAAGCGGCGCCGGATCGTCGGCGCGCTCTCGTCCGCGGCGAGAATTCCCTTGCCGCGCGCCACCATCGCGTTCGCGACGCTCTCGAGACTCGTCTTGTCCATCACCCTGGTCCTCCCCTTCTCAATCCCCGTGGCTCGCCAATGGTTCAGTTGCCGCCGACTCCCGCACCGGAGCGCCGGCGCGCCGCCGCGAGCTCGGCGACGGCGGGAAGCGTCCGGCCCTCCAGGAACTCGAGGAAGGCCCCGCCCCCGGTCGAGATCCGCGAGAGCCCCGCCTCGACCCCGAAGGTCTCGATGGCGGCAAGGGTATCGCCTCCGCCCGCGATGGAGAACGCCGGGCTCGCCGCCACCGCCTCGGCGAGGCGCGCGGTCCCCGCGGCGAACGGCGGGCACTCGAAGACGCCCACCGGGCCGTTCCAGATGATCGTACCCGCCTCGCCGAAGATCCGGGCGAGGTGCTCGGCGCTCTCGGGACCGATGTCGAGGATCAGGTCCGCTGCGCCGACCTCCCGCACCGGCTTGACCGCCCCGACCGCGTCCACGGCGAGCTCCTGCGCGACCACGACGTCGCTCGGGAGCACCACGTCGAACCCTCCCGCACCGGACCCCGACCGCGCGAGGAGCGCCGCCGCGAACGGAACCCGATCCCGGTCCAAGAGCGACGCCCCGACGGGGAGGCCCGCCGCGGCGAGGAAGGTGTTCGCGATCCCCCCGCCGACGACAAGCCGGTCGACCTTCCCGGCAAGGTTCTCGAGGAGCTCGAGCTTGCCCGCTACCTTGGCCCCCCCGACCACCGCGACGACCGGCCGGGCCGGCCGCTCGAGGGCCTGTCCGAGCGCATCGAGCTCCGCCGCGAGGAGCGGCCCCGCGCAAGATACGGGAGCATGCCGGACGACCCCCGCGGTCGAGGCGTGCGCCCGGTGGGCGGTCCCGAACGCGTCCATCACGAAGACATCGCAGGTCGTGGCCATCCGCCGCGCGAGGCTCTCGTCGTTCCCGGTCTCGCCGGCGAGGAAGCGCACGTTCTCGGCGAGCGCGATCTCGCCCGGCCCCGGCCCCGGCCCTTCGTACGGCCACCCGGCCGCGACCGGCACCGCGCGGCCGAGCGCCTCCCCAAGCCGCGCCGCGACCGGGACCATGGAGAACGCGGGATCGAAGCACCCTGCGGCCGGACGGCCGAGGTGGGACACCACGGTCACCGCCGCCCCCGCCGCGAGGGCCTGCTCGAAGGTCGGGACGCAGGCCCGGATGCGGGCCGCGTTGGCCACCGTCCCGCCCGCGAGGGGCACGTTCAGGTCCGCGCGGACCAGCACCCGCCGTCCCGCGAGGTCGAAGTCGGCCATGCGCGCGAACGCGGGGGTTCCCTCCATCTCTCACCGAGACCCGCCGCGAACGCGCCGAAACACCGCCGGGACCGGGTGCCGCGGCGAAAAGAGGGTGAAGGGGAAGCCGGCACCGAGCCGTGGGAGCGAGTGGAGCGAGCACATCCCGTGACCTCGCCGGCCCTGGGAGTGGCGGCAGCCTCGCAATCGGAGAGGGAAGGGCCGGCGGACACGGCCCGAGAGAGGCGGTCCCGCCATTGCGCGCACCGCTCCCTCAGGCATTCATGAAGGCGACGGTGGTGTCGAGCATCCGGTTGGAGAAACCCCACTCGTTGTCGTACCAGGCAAGCACCTTCACCTGCCGGCCACCGAGCACCTTGGTGAGCGGTGCCTCGTAGACCGACGACGCCGGGTGGTGGTTGAAGTCCACCGACACGAGGGGCTCGTCGTTGTAGGCGAGGATCCCGGCGAGGGAGCCCTCCGCCGCGGCGTCGCGCATCACCCGGTCGATCTCCTCGACGTTCGTGTCCCGGCTCGCGGAGAAGGTGAGGTCCACGAGCGACACGTTGAGGGTCGGCACCCGGAGCGCGAACCCGTCGAGCCTTCCCGCGAGCTCGGGGAGGACGAGGCCCACCGCGGCCGCCGCCCCCGTCCCGGTGGGGATGATCGAGGCCGCCGCCGCCCGCGCGCGCCGAAGATCCGAGTGGTAGACGTCGTTCAAGCTCTGGTCGTTCGTGTACGCGTGCACGGTGGTCATGATCCCGTGCTCGACTCCGATCGCGTCGTGCAGGGGCTTGACGAGGGGGGCGAGGCAGTTCGTGGTGCACGAGGCGTTCGAGATGACCTCGTGCTCCGGCCGCAGGACATGGTGGTTGACCCCGTACACGATCGTCGCGTCCACGTCCTTGCCGCCCGGGGCGGAGATGATCACCTTCTTCGCTCCACCTTCGAGATGGGCGCTCGCCGCCGCCTTGCTCGTGAACCGTCCGGTGCTCTCGATGACCACGTCCACCCCGAGCTCGCCCCACGGCAGCTTCGCGGGCTCTCGCTCCGCGAGCACCCGGATGCGGTCGCCGTTGACGACCATCGCCCCTTCCGCGACCTCGACGGTGCCCGGGAAACGGCCATGCACGGTGTCGTAGCGGGTGAGGTGGGCGTTGGTGTTCGCATCCCCGAGATCGTTCACCGCGACGATCTCGATCTCCCCCGTGCGCCCGCTCTCGTAGAGCGCCCGGAGGATGTTCCGACCGATGCGCCCGTAACCGTTGATTCCGATCCTGATCGCCATTTCTCTCTTCCGCGGATGTTGCTGACTGCCGGCGCGTTGCCGCACCGTCCGCTATCCCGCTCCCGCCGGCTTAGCGCCCGACCCGTCGAGGCGTGCCCGCACCGCCTCCGTCACCTCTTCGGCCGTGAGCCCGAAATGCCGGTACACGTCGGCCGCCGGGGCCGACTCGCCGAACGTGGCGACCCCGATTGCGAGCCCGTCCAGGCCCACGTACTTGCGCCAGCCGTCCGGGTGCGATGCCTCGACGGCCACCCGCAACCCCTCCGGCGGCAGCACCTCGTTCCGGTACGCTTCGTCCTGCGCGTCGAACACGTCGGTGGACGGCATGGACACGACCCGCACCGCATGGCCGTCACCCGCGAGCGCCGCCGCCGCCTCGACGGCGAGTTCCACCTCCGAGCCGGTCGCGATCATGACGACATCGGGGCGGCGCCCCGCCGGCTCCGGCACGAGCACGTAGCCGCCCCGCCCGATCGCCTCGATCTGCCCCTCCGTCCGCGCCTGGTGGGGCACGCCCTGGCGCGAGAGGAGCAGGCACACCGGCCCGTCCTCGCGCTCGATCGCGTGGCGCCACGCCGCCGCCGCCTCGACGGTGTCGCACGGCCGCCACACGGACAGGTTCGGGACGAGTCGGAGCGAAGGGCCGTGCTCGACCGCCTGGTGGGTCGGTCCGTCCTCGCCGAGGCCGATCGAATCGTGGGTCAGCACGAAAACGGCCCGGAGCCGCATGAGGGCGGCCATGCGAATCGCGTTTCGTGCGTAGTCGGAGAAGACGAGGAACGTCCCGGCATAGGGGATGACCCCCCCGTGGAGCGCCATTCCGTTCGCGATCGCGCACATCGCGAACTCGCGGACCCCGAAGTAGAGGTAGTTGCCGTCCGGCGCGTCCCGGGCGATCGGCCGCGAGCCCGTCCACATCGTGAGGTTCGAACCCGTGAGATCGGCCGACCCGCCGACGAGCTCCGGCAGGTGCGGCGCGAAGCGCTCCAGAGCGATCTGCGAGGCCTTGCGGGTCGCGGCCACCGCCCCCTCGCCCGCGATCCCGGCGATCACGGCCTCGCTCACGTTCCGCCAGTCCGCCGGCAGCGCCCCCGAGAGCCGTCGCTCGAGCTCTTCCGCGAGCTCCGGCCACTCGGCCCGGTACGCCTCCATCCGCCCGCGCCACTTCGCTTCCGCCTCTTCGCCCCGCGCCCTTGCATCCCAGCCCGCCCGCACCTCGTCCGGAACCTCGAAGGGGGGGTGCTTCCAGCCCATCGCCTCGCGCGCCCCGGCCACCTCGTCCGCCCCGAGCGGGGCGCCGTGCGTCGCCGCGGTACCCGCCTTGGTCGGCGCAC
>JAJDXW010000154.1 GCA_022823045.1 Gammaproteobacteria bacterium | reverse complement strand
TGCTGATCCGCAGAATGTTCGCGATGGCCTCCCCGGTCGCCTGCCGCTCGTTGAAGTCCCCCGCGTCGCAGTTGAGCAGGATCAACGCGTTGATCACCTTCTGCGAATGGTGCGAGCCCTTGTTCGCGACCGCCTTCAAATGTTCCCTTTCCGCTTCGTCCAATGTCACCACGTAGCGTTTCATGCCCGGACCCTCCTGTACCGAGGACCGGCAATCTATCACCTTTAGTGCGACATATCATGTGTGACGTGACAGTAGGAGCGGCAGGCCCGCCGCCTGCACCACCACCGCGCTGTACGCGCCCAGCATCACGAACTCGCCATGGGCCATGTTCATGACGCCTAGCAGGCCGAACACCACCGCGAGCCCCAGGACCACGAGCCCGAGAATCGCGGTGATGTAGAGGTAGTTCAGGGCGTACGTGCCGAGAAGCTCCACGCGCCTCCCAAACGGGAAAACGGGGTCAGGGTCGGTTCTCGGTTCCGAAAACCGACCCTGACCCCGTTTTCCCCCGCCGTGCTCAGCCGCAGTTGTTCCCGGCCCCGACGTTCGCGAAGGTCTCGATGACCCGGAACTCCGCGCCGGCCGCCTCCGCGAGGTAGACGTCCCGGGAGACGTGCCGGTCCTGCATGGTCGCCCGGCCGCGCGGTCCCTCGTAGCTCGTCCCGTCCGCCGCCGCGTCCATCTCGGACGGGGCGAGCGATCCGGCCCGTTCGGCCAGGGCGGCGAGCAGCTTGATCCCCTCGTAGCAGGATTCGCCGAGGGTGTTGAGGAGCGGCGCATCGGCGCCAAACGCGGCCGCGTAGGTCTCCGCGAAGGCGTTCGCGGCCGGGGTGTCGATGCTCGCGAAGTAGCCGGCCGACGAGTAGAGGTTCGCCGAGCTCTCCGCCCCGATCCCGGCGAGGGTGTTCTCCTCGATCAGGGTCCCGAGGCGAAGCGCCCGGCTCGCGAGGCCGAAGCTCGCGAACGCCCGGTTGAAGCCGACGGAGGCGCCGCCGACGAGGGTGATGAGGACCGCGTCGGCCTCCGTCTCCCGGATCTTCGCGAGGTTCGAGTCGAAGTTGTCGGCGGTGAACGGCAGGTACTCCTCGCCGACTACCGAGCCCCCCGACGCGGCGATATAGCCCTTGGCCGCCGCGTTGGTGTCGCGCGGCCAGTTGTAGTCGTTGCCGATGAGGTACCACCGGCTCGCGCCCCGGTTGGCGGCGATCCACGGAACGACGGGCTCGAGCTGCTGGCTCGGGGTCTCGCCGAGCACGTACGTTCCCGCCGAGCACTCCCCGCCCTCGTAGACCGGGGTGTAGACGTAGGGCACCTGCCCCTTGAAGAGGTTCGTGAGGGCGCCGCGGACGGCGCTGTCGTGCATGCCGATGAACGCCTCGACGCCCTCGCCCTTCCAGAGCTTCAGGGCCGCCTTGGTGGCGTCGGCGGGCGGGCCGCCCACGTCCGCGAACACCGGCTCGACGGTCCGCCCGAGGATCCCCCCCGCGGCGTTGATCTCCTCGACCGCAAGCTCGGTGCAGTTGCGGGACGAGGGGCCGAACAGGCCGGCCGGCCCGGAGATCGGAATCAGCACCCCGACCTTGAGCGGGTCCGCGGCACGGGCGGACGGGGCGAGCAGGCGCGGCGCCGCGGCGGCGAGCGCGGCGGCGGCGATGGAGGTCTTCAGCACTTCTCTTCGGTTCATGTAGTGTTCCTCCATAGTGGTGGTACGGAACGGACGCGGGAACGGGCGCGGGCTCAGGCGCAGCCCGGGCGCGCATCGAACCCGACGGCCTCCTCGACGGCGGCCCCGACGGCGAGGAGCCGCACGTCCGACCCGACCGGCCCGTCAAGCTCCATCCCTACCGGCAAGCCGGTCGAAGCGAGTCCGGTCGGGAGGCTCAACCCGGGGATCCCGGCGTTGCTGCCCGGGTCGGTGTTGCGGATGAAGGTCGGGAAGGTCGGGACGCGCTCGCCGCCGAGCTCGATCGTCTCGTCGTCTCCGATGGGACGGGCCGATACCGGCGACGTGGGGAAGATCACCGCCTCGACGGCGTGCTCCGCGAAGTAGTCCGCACAGGCGCGCTGGAGGCGGGGGCGATCGACGTCAAGGGCCTTCCGGTACACCGCCTCGGGCATCGCGTCCGGGCCGAGCTGCGAGGCGACGATTTCCCTCACGTCGGGGCTCCCGATGCCGCCGAGCACGTCCTCGAGCGACAGGGCGAGGCCGTTCTCGGCGAGATGGCGCGGGAGGTCGCGGACGAACTCGTAGAGGGCTATGGGGAACCCGACCGCCGCGTTGAGCTCCGAGACCTCCGGGATGTCCGCCTCGACGAGGACCACCCCGAGATCGGAGAGGAGATCGAGGACCCGGCCCGCCTCCGCCGCGACCTCGGGTTCAAGGTCCGTGAAGAAGGCGCCGCGCGGGACCCCGAGGCGCAGGCCGTCGAGGGCCGGAGCCGGAGCCGAAGCCGGATCGGGCCCGGCGCGGCCGGCGCCGCCGGTGCGGCCCGTGCCACCAGTGCCGCCGGCGCCCGCCATCACCGCATCGAGAAGCCGGAGGTCGGCGACGGAGCGGGCGATGGGGCCGGCGGTGTCCCGGGTGTGGGAGATGGGAATGATCCCGGCCCCGGAATAGCGCCCGACGCTCGGGCGGAAGCCGGCAAGCCCGCAGAGGGCCGCCGGAATGCGGACGGAGCCGCCCGTGTCGGTCCCGAGCCCGCCCGGCATCATTCGCGCCGCGACCGCGACGGCGGTCCCGCCGCCCGAGCCGCCCGGGATCATCAATGGGTCCCAGGGGTTGCGGGCGGGACCGGTGACCGCGTTGTTGTTCGTGATTCCGAAGGCGAGCTCGTGCATGTTCGCCTTGGCTCCGAGGAGCGCGCCCGCCTCGAAGAGGGCCTTCGCGACCGGCGCGTTGCGCGGCGCGACCAGACCTGCGAGGGCGCCGGTGGCGCCGCTCGTCGTGAGGGTGGTCGTCGCGATGTTGTCCTTGAGGGCGAGCGGCACGCCGGCAAGCGGACCGCGGGAGCCGGATCCGCCATCCACGGCCCGCGCCGCCGCGAGCAGCGCGTCCCAGTCGTGGGACACGAAG
>JAJDXW010000396.1 GCA_022823045.1 Gammaproteobacteria bacterium | reverse complement strand
CGTCCCCCCCCACCAACCGCGCGCGTCTCGTCTCTCCGCGTTGCGGACCGCATCGACGTCGACTCCGAGCGCATCCGCGAGGGCGGCGCGGGCGGCGCCTCTAGTGAGTCCCCCTTGCCGGAGCGCGTCCACGGTGCGAGCCATGCGCCAATCGCGTTCCGAGTCGGTCGGCCGGCCCGGAGTCCGCCGTCCGATCTCAATCCGGCCGCGTGCCACGTCGGCCGCGAAGTCGCGGAGCGAGCCCGCCAAGCGCCGGCCGGATGCCGCCTGAAGGAAGACTTCCCACTGGAGAACGTCGATCGCCTCCGCGGACCCTTCCAGCGCGGCGGAGTAGACGCGCCGAAGGTGGAGCCTGGTCGGGCGCCAGTCGACGCCCGAGGGCGGAAAGCTCAACTCGTCTCCGTCGATCCAGCGCGCCCACTCCCGGAGCGCGCTATCGTCCGGAATCACGGCCGCCGCGAGAGCGGAACCACGTCCGCCTTTGGCGTCCCGTCCATGATGGCCTTCATGCGGGCGCCCATGCGTTCGGTAGCCTCGCGCACGGCAAAGCCGGCATGGCGCACGTAGCGGTCCGCCATCGTCGCGGTACGGTGCCCGAGCAAATCCCGGACCACGTGCGCCGAGAGTCCATCCGCCGCTGCCGCGGTCATCATCGTGCGCCGAAGGTCATGAAGTCGGACGTTCTCGATACCGCCCCGCTCCGCGGCCCGCGCAAGCGCACCGTGCACCGTCTTGTAGGTGAGTCCGGCCCGGCCTCCGGAAGTGAAGACGTGATCGCATCCGTGGATGCGCGGGAGGCTCGCGAGAGCTTCCAGGGCGGGCGCGGAGAGCGGATGCACGCGCCGGCCCGTCTTCGTGGTCGGGAGAGTGACCCGGGCGCCTTCCCAGTCGATATCGTCCCATCGCATGGCGAGTACTTCCCCAATCCGTAGGCCGGTCATCATGGCCATGCGGATCGCCGCGACCGAAGCGGGCCGGATTGCGCTCTCGGTTTCGAGAGCGGACGCGAGGGCCGCAACCTCCGACTCGGACAGGGTGCGGTCCCGCGGTTCTTCTCGGGCCTTCGCGACGAAGCGCACGGGGTTCTTGTCGGTCCATTCCCAATCCTGGAACAGGGTCCACAGCCGGGACGCGAGCGCGAGAATGCGGTTGCGCATCGTCGGCTTGTCGAGAAGATGCTTGACCATCCGTTCGACATCGCGGCGCGTCACGTCCGCCACCTTCCGCGTGCCGAGTCCGGCCCGGATCACCTTCGCGTTCAGCCGGTACTCGTGCACCGTCTTCGGCCGCATCTTCCCGAGCGCCACCCGCTCCGGGACGAACTCATCAAAGAACCGGTCCAACCCTTCGGCCACGGTCGGGGCGGCGCGCGACTGGCGCCGCCGTTCGAGCGGGTCCGCCTCGCCGGCCCGGATGCGGATCAGCTCCTCGCCAGCCCGCGCCCGCGCCACAGTCAGCGAGCACTCGCCCACCTTCGCCAGTGTCACCCGCCGCTCGCGCCCGCCGACCCGGTAGTTGAGGATGTAAGACTTCGCTCCGGCCGGAGTGATTCGGACTCCCAACCCCTTCACCTGGTCGTCCCACAGAATGGCAGTCTTCGCGCCTGCTCGCGCGTCCCGGATGCGCTTCTCAGTCAGTCGCGTTTTCGCCATGTCAGCACTCCCGTGTCAGCACTATGTCAGCAACGGGCCGAAATATACGCTAATTTTGGATAATGTCAAATGTTCCCGGTTCGACTGTAAGATGCTGTTTTGTAACCCTGGAAGGTGGTGCCGGTGGAGGGATTCGAACCCCCGACCTACTAATTACGAATCAGTTGCTCTGCCTGTCTGAGCTACACCGGCGTCCGACGTCATTATACGAGACGGATTCGTTGCTTTGCGGCGGGGCCGATGTCCGCCGTGCGCCCATCCGCGCCGGGCTTACCTCGCGATACGGGCGTACGGTCGCTTTGCTCCGCTCACCTTCCGGAGCGTTCCGCGCCCTCCTTCCCGTCGCCGCGGAAGGCGGCGAGGATGACCAGGGCGGCGCCCACGGTGATCGCTGCGTCGGCCACGTTGAAGGCCGGCCAGTGATACGACCCGTAGTGGACGTCGATGAAGTCCACCACCGCGCCCCGCACAATCCGGTCCCAGACGTTTCCGAGCGCGCCCCCGAGCACGAGGGAGAGCCCGGCCGGGGTCCACCGCTGCCCGGCGCGAACGGCCCGCCACAGCCACACGGCGACGAACGCCCCGATCGCGATCCCCGCCGCGATGAAGAACCACCGCTGCCAGCCGCCCGCCTGGGAGAGGAACCCGAACGCGGCGCCCGGGTTGTGCACCAGGACGAGGTTGAGCGACGGGAGGAGCGCGGCGGGCTCCTTGAGGGACGCGAGGGCCCACTCCTTGGTCGCCTGATCGGCGACCGCGAGCCCGGCCGCGACGCCCAGCCACCCCGCGAACGCGCGCCGCCCGGCTCCGGCGGGCATCGCTTCAGCCCAGCATCTGGGCAGCGAAGAAGTCGCGTGCGGCCTTCACGTCGAGGGCGATCTGGCCGCGAAGGGCGTCGATCGACTCGAAGCGGCGCTCCTCGCGCAGCCGCGAGTAGAACTCGACCTCCGCGTGACGGCCGTAGAGATCTCCCGAGAAGCCGAGCAGGTGCACCTCGAGCCGGCGTTCGGTGCCCCCCACCGTCGGGCGCACCCCGACGTTCGCGACCCCGGGGAGCGACGTGTCCGCCCCCTCCAACCGCACGCCGACCGTGAAGACGCCGGAGACGGGGCAGACCGGGCGGCGAAGGGCGAAGTTCGCGGTCGGAAACCCGAGGCTCGCACCGAGGTGGCGGCCGTGGCGTATCCGCCCGGAAACGCTGAAGCGCCTTCCGAGGAGCGGAACCACCGCGTCGAGCCATCCGACCGCGAGCATGTTGCGGATGCGGGTGCTGCTGACCCGGTCTCCCTCGATCCGGTACGTGTCGCGACGGTGGACGTTGAATCCGTGGGCCGGTCCGGCCGTGCGAAGGAGCTCGATGTCCCCCTCAGCCTGGTAGCCGAAGCGGAAGTCGTCGCCGACGACGAGATGGCGAACCCCGAGCTTGGTGTCCAGCAGGTCATCGATGAACGCGCGGGCCGTCATCGTGGCGAACTTCTCGTTGAACCGCACGCAGAGCACCCGGTCGACCGGGGTTCCCCGCAGGGCGAACATCTTCTCGCGGAACCCGGTGATCCGGGCCGGGGTGACGAGGTAGTCGAGCACCTCCTGGGGATGCGGCTCGAACACCATGAGCATCGACGGCAGGCGGAAGTCCTCTCCGAGCGCCGCGAGCCGCTCGAGCAATGCCCGGTGACCGACGTGGACGCCGTCGAAGACCCCGATGGTGAGTACGCAGCCGCGGTGACGGGGGCGAAGGTTGTGCAGACCGCGGATGAGCTCCAAGACGGTTTCGCTCCGTTGCGGCCGTTCGCTGGCGCCGCGCGTTGCGTCCGGCGCCTGCGCCGGCCAAGCGCGCGGGTCGGCCGGGGTTCGGGGGTGACGCCGGGAGATTATACGGCCGGCGTCGTCGAGCCGTCCGCCGGCCGCAGCAGGTCCCGGGGGCGGACCCCGCTCACCGCGAGCGCGCCGAACCACGTGATCACGCCGGCCGCGACGAGCCCGGCGAGCATCGCCACCCGCTCGATACCCCCTCCCCCGGTCCAGTCGGCATCGGGTCCGTGGAGCCAGGTCAGGACCAGGGTGAGGACGACCGCCGCGAAGCCCACCTGAGCAAGGAGCCGGGTCCACCCGGGCGCGGCGCGCCAGACGCCGCCGCTCCGAAGGCTTCGGAGCAGCAGCGCGGCGTTCAGCCACGCTGCGAGAGAGCTCGCGAGGGCGAGCCCCGCGTGCGCGAGCGGGCCGACGAGGAGAATGTTGAGCACCACGTTCGCGACCATCGCGACCACCGCGATGCGGACCGGGGTGCGCATCTCCTGCCGGGAGTGGAACCCGGCCGCGAGCACCTTGACGGCCACGAACGCCACGAGGCCCGAGGCGTAGGCGGAGAGGCTGAGGGCGGACATCCGCACCGCGTGCGCTCCGAACTCGCCGTACTGGAACACGGTCGCGACCATCGGCACACCGAGGAGCCCGAGTCCGAGAGCGGCGGGAACCGCGATGACGAGGACGAGCCGCAGCGCCCAGTCGAGGGTGGCGTGGAAGCCGCGGGTGTCGCCCTCCGCGTGGCGCGCCGCGAGGCTGGGGAGCGCGACGGTGGCGAGCGCGATGCCGAACACCCCGAGCGGAAACTCCATGAGCCGGTCGGAGTAGTAGAGCCACGAGATGCTGCCGGTGACGAGATACGACGCGAACTGCGTGTCGACGAGAAGGTTGACCTGGGCGACGGAGACGCCGAGCACCGCGGGGATGATGAGGCCGACGATGCGGCGCACCCCCTCGTGGGCGCGGCGAAGCCGCGGCCGAACGAGCATCCGGATGCGCCACAGGAACGGGAGCTGGAACGCGAGCTGGGCCGCCCCGCCCGCGAGGACCCCCCACGCGAGGGCGGTGACCGGCTCCTCGAAGCGGGGCGCAAGCCCGATCGCGGCCGCGATGAGCGCCACGTTGAGCAGGCTCGGGGTGATCGCGGGGATCCCGAATCGCCCCCAGGTGTTGAGGATCCCGCCCGCGAACGCGGTCAGCGAGATGAAGAGGAGGTAGGGAAAGGTGAGGCGGAGCAGCGAGCCGGTCAGGGCGGCCTGCCCGGGATCGGCGGCGAAGCCGGAGGCGAACACGTAGACGAGCACCGGGGCGGCGACAATCCCCGCCGCGGTCACCGCGAGCAGCACTGCGCCGAGGGTGCCCGCGACGTGGCCGACGAGGTCCCGTACCTCCTCCTCGCTCTTCGAGACGCGGTACTCGCTCAGCACCGGGACGAACGCGTGCGAGAACGCCCCTTCCCCGAACAGGCGGCGAAAGAAGTTCGGGATCCGGAAGGCGACGAAGAACGTGTCCGCGCTCGCCCCCGCGCCGAACACGGACGCGATGACGACGTCCCGCATCAAGCCGAGCACCCGGGAGACGAGGGTGCCGGCCCCCGTCGAGAACACCGATCGGAGCAGCCGCGGGGCGCTCACCGTTCGCCGACCGGCGGCCCGCCCGGTTGATTGCGCCTGCCCGGACGCGCGATAATCGCCGGTCGAACGCGCGTCTTGCAGGAGAGACTCAACGCCGTGGCCAATTCAGCACAAGCGAGGAAGCGCGGGCGCCAGAACGAGATCCGGCGCCGGCGCAACCAGTCCGCCCGATCCCGGTTCCGGACCTCCGTCAAGAAGGTGTTGCGCGCGATCCGGAACGAAGACCGGGAAGCGGCCGCGGCGGCGTACCGCGACGCGGTTCCCGCCATCGACCGGGCGGCTGGCCGGGGCCTCATTCATCGGAACAAGGCGGCCCGGCACAAGAGGCGGCTGAACGCCCGGATCCGCGCCATCGCCTGAGGCCGCGCGTCCCGACTCGGGCGGGGGGCGCCCGATCCCGCCCGGAGCACCCCTGCTCCACGCGGGACCCCTCCGGCCCCCCCGCGACCTTTCTCCACCGCGTGGGGCTCACCCGGCGCCCACCAGCACCATGTTGTCGCGGTGGATGAGCTCCGGCTCATGGGCGTAGCCCAGCCGTTCGGCGATCGAACCGCTCGGCCGGCCCATGATCGAGCGCGATTCGTCCGCTCCGTAGTTCACCAGCCCGCGCGCCACTTCCCGCCCGTCGCGGTCCAGGCAGGACACGATCTCCCCGCGCGCGAACCGGCCTTCGACCCTCGTCACCCCGACCGGCAGCAGGCTTCGGCCCGACTCGCGCAGCACCCGCACCGCCCCGTCGTCGATCACGAGGCTCCCGGAGACCTGGACCTGCCCCGCGAGCCAGCGCTTGCGGGCGGCGAGCGGCGCGGTGTCCGGATCGAGGCGGGTGCCGAGCGCCTCTCCGGCGGCGAGCCGGGTGAGCACCCCGGGCTCGTGACCGGAGGCGATGAGGGTCGTCGTCCCGGAGCGGGCGGCGAGGCGCGCTGCGGCGAGCTTGGTGACCATCCCGCCCCTCCCCCACGTGCCGCCCGACCCCGCCATCCGGTCGAGTCCCGGATCGCCCGCGTCGGCCCGCCGGATCGGCCTCGCCTCGGGGTCGACCGCGGGGTCCGCGGTGTGGAGCCCGTTCCGGTCGGTGAGGAGGTGCAGCTCGTCGGCCTCCATCAGGTTCGCCACCAGTCCGGCCAGGGTGTCGTTGTCACCGAGCCGAATCTCGTCCGTCGCGACGCTGTCGTTCTCGTTCACGATGGGGACCACCCCGAGGTCGAGCAGGGTGCGAAGGCTCGTCCGGGCGTTGAGATAGCGGCCGCGGTGCGCGATGTCGTCGTGGGTGAAGAGGAGCTGCGCGGCGTGGAGGTCGTGGGGGCGAAAGCCGCTCTCCCACGCTCGCGCGAGACCCATCTGGCCCATTGCGGCGGCCGCCTGGAGCTCGTGGAGGGCGCTCGGGCGGCGGCTCCACCCGAGCCGCCGGATCCCCTCCGCGATGGCTCCGGAGGAAACGAGGACCACCCGGTGACCGCCCGCGACGTTCGCCGCGATCTGGGACGCCCACCCGTCGATCGCGTCCGTGTCGAGCCCCTTTCCGTCGTTCGTGATGAGGGAGCTCCCGATCTTCACCACGATGCGCGTCATCCCTCTCCCTCCCCGGGAAGCGCTTCGAGCCAGGTCATGGCCTCTCCGCAGAGCTCGCGGCACCCTTTCCCGGCGAGCGCCTGCACGAGGTGGACGGGCTCTCCGAACTCGGAGCGGAACGCATCGCGAAGCGCCGCGTGCTCCGGCCCCGGCACGAGGTCCATCTTGTTGAGCACGAGCCACCGTTCGCGGCTCGCGAGCTCGGGCCGGTAGCGCTCCAGCTCGTCCACGACGGCTCGCGCGCCCGCGAGGGCCGCCTCCACCCCGTCGGAGGCATCGACGAGGTGCAGGAGGAGGTGGGTGCGCATGAGGTGTCGCAGGAACGCGAGCCCGAGCCCCGCCCCTTCCGCCGCACCCTCGATAATGCCCGGGATATCGGCAAGGACGAAGCTGCGAAGCGGGTCCACGAGGACCACTCCAAGCTGGGGATAGAGGGTGGTGAAGGGATAGTCGGCGACCCGCGGACGGGCCGCGGACACGGCGCGAAGGAAGGTGGACTTTCCGGCGTTCGGCTGACCGAGCAGTCCCACGTGGGCGAGCAGGCCGAGCTCGAGGCGAAGCTCCCGGGACTCGCCGGCGGTCCCCGGGGTCGAACGGCGGGGGGCGCGGTTGGTGCTCGACTTGAAGCGGGCGTTACCGGCCCCGTGCCGCCCCCCGCGGGCTACCTCGAGGCGCTCGCCCGCCGCCATCAGCTCTCCGATCCGTTCGCCGGTCTCGGTTGCGAACACCGACGTGCCGACCGGGACGTTGAGGACGAGGTCCGGTCCGTTCGCGCCGCGGCAGTTGCGCCCGCGCCCGTCCTCTCCCCGCCCCGCCCGGAAGCGCCGCTGGTGCCGAAAGTCCACCAGAGTGTTGAGTGCGGAGTCGGCCTCGAGCAGCACGCTCCCTCCGTCCCCTCCGTCGCCGCCGTCGGGGCCGCCTCGGGGAACGAACTTCTCGCGGCGAAAGCTCGTGCAGCCGCGTCCGCCGTCACCGGCCTCGACGCGGATGATCGCCTCGTCGACGAATTTCATGGGATCCCGCCGGGGAACCGGGAAGGGAATGCCGGGGCATCCCTTTCCGACACGCGGCGGCGTCGGTGCCGGAGTGGACGTGGGCGGCCGCCGGGAACGAGCCTCTCAGGCCGATCTGACGCTCACGTAGCGGCGGTTTCGGGGACCCCCCGCGTGAAACACCACCTGCCCGTCGGCGGTGGCGAAGAGGGTGTGGTCCCGGCCGCACCCCACGTTCTCGCCGGGATGGAAGTGCGTGCCCCGCTGGCGCACGATGATGTTGCCCGCCCGCACGCGCTCGCCGCCGTATCGCTTGACGCCGAGGCGCTTGGAGTGGGAATCCCGGCCGTTCCGGCTGCTGCCGCCCGCTTTCTTGTGCGCCATCTGGAGAACCTCCCCGCCAAATGCCCAACCAGGTGCTCAGCCCGTCTCGATGTCCGTGATCCGGAGCTCGGTCCAGGCCTGGCGATGGCCCTGCTTGCGCATGTAGCCCTTGCGCCGCTTGAACTTGATCACGTTGATCTTCTTCGCCCGTCCGTGGCCGAGGACGGTGGCGGAAACCCGGCTGCCGGCGACGCAGGGGGTGCCCGCGACCGCCTCTTCCCCGTCACCGACGAGGAGCACGCGGTCGATCTCGACCTGCTCGCCCTCCTCCGCCGCGAGCCGCTCGACGCGGATGCGGCTTCCCGGCTCGACGCGATACTGCTTTCCGCCGGATTCGATGACCGCGTGCATTGGAGACCTCCCGCCCACTCGACTTCCGGAACGCGAACCGCAAAAACGAAGGCGGGACATGACCCCGCCCGGAGGCGGTATTCTACGCAGTATCGAAAGGAGGCTCAACGTGACGACGAACCCGCTCCCCGTGTGGAGCCCACCGGGGCTGCTCCGGGACCCATCCCCGCCGGACCTCCTGTCCGGATCCGGGTCGGGAGCCGGGCCCGGTTCCGGGGCGGACCGGCTCGCATCCATTCGCCGCCCCGTCGAGGAGGACCTCGCCGCCGTCGACGCGAGGATCCTGGAGAACCTCGATTCGAAGGTTCCGCTCATTCGGGAGACCGGGGAGTACCTCATCTCCCAGGGAGGGAAACGCCTTCGCCCGCTCCTCGCATTGCTCGCGGCCCGGGCGTTCGGCTACGAAGGACAGGCGCACATCGACGCCGCGGTCATCATCGAGTTCATCCACACCGCGACCCTGCTCCACGACGACGTCGTGGACCGCTCCACGATGCGACGCGGGAGCGCGACCGCCAATTCGATCTGGGGCGACGAGGTCAGCGTCCTCGTCGGCGACTTCCTCTTCTCGCGCGCGTTCCAGCTCATGGTCGAGGTGGGGAGCCTGCCGATCATGCGGATCATGGCGGATGCGACCAACATCCTCGCCGAGGGGGAGGTAATGCAGTTCGTCAATCGTCACGACCCGGACACCACCGAAGAGCGCTACCTCGAAGTCGTCGGCTGCAAGACGGGCAAGCTCTTCGAGGCGGCGGCCCGGGTCGGAGCGGTGCTCGCGGGTCGCGGCGATACGGACGAACGCCGCATGGCCCGCTTCGGCGCGAGCCTCGGCACCGCCTATCAGCTCGTCGACGACATCCTCGACTATCGGGGCACCGCGGCCGCCATCGGCAAGAACATCGGCGACGACCTCGCGGACGGGCAGCCGACCCTTCCTCTCATCCACGCGATGCGGGCCGGGAACGAAGAGACCGCCCGAACCGTGCGCGACGCGATCCGGACCGGCGACCTCGGGCAGCTTCCGGAGCTCATCCACGCCGTTGAGTCGGCCGGGGGCATCGAATACACTGTCGATTCCGCTCGCGACTACGTGCAGCGCGCCCGCGAGACCCTCCGGGACGTTCCCGACACCCGGTTCCGGGAGGCCCTCTCGTCGTTCGCCGAGTTCGTCATCGAACGCACGTACTGAACCGCTCGGGGTGTAGCTCAGCCTGGTAGAGCACCACGTTCGGGACGTGGGGGTCGTAGGTTCAAATCCTGTCACCCCGACCACCCCTCGCCGCCGCAACGACGTCAGCCGGCGACGATCTCCTCGGCACCGTCGGGTTCGAACGTCAGCAACCCGCCGTCCCCGTCCCGGTCGATCCGTACCGTCTCCCGGTCTCCGATCTCCCCGGCGAGGATCCGCCGCGCGAGCGGGTTCTCCACCTCGACCCGGAACGCCCGCTTGAGCGGACGCGCGCCGTAGGCGGGGTCGTAGCCGGAGCCGGCAATCCGGTCGAGGGCCGCGTCCGTCACCGAGAGCCCGATTCCGCGCTCGGCGAGCCGTGCCCGCAGCCGACCGACCTCAAGGTCCACGATGGCGCGCACCTCGTCGCGCCCGAGGGGGCGGAACACCACCATCTCGTCGATGCGGTTGACGAACTCGGGGCGGAAATGCCCTCGCACGATCTCGAGCACCCCGGCCCGGACCTCTTCCACGGGGCCCGCCATGCTCTGGATGACCTCGGTGCCGAGGTTCGAGGTCATCACCACCACCGTGTTGCGAAAGTCCACGGTGCGCCCGTGGCCGTCGGTAAGGCGGCCGTCGTCGAGGACCTGGAGAAGGAGGTTGAACACGCTGTGGTGCGCCTTCTCGATCTCGTCGAGCAGGACCACCGCGTACGGCCGGCGGCGCACGGTCTCGGTGAGGTGGCCCCCCTCCTCGTAACCCACGTAGCCTGGCGGCGCGCCGATGAGCCGTGCAATGGAATGGCTCTCCATGAACTCCGACATGTCGACCCGCACCAACGCCTCTTCGGTGTCGAACAGGAATTCGGCGAGCGCCTTGCAAAGCTCGGTCTTGCCGACCCCGGTGGGACCGAGAAAGAGAAACGAGCCGTTGGGGCGATCCACGTCGGAGAGCCCCGCGCGCGACCGGCGGACGGTGTCCGAGACGGCCCGAATCGCCTCGTCCTGGCCGATCACGCGGGAGGCGAGGGCCGACTCCATGTGCAGCAGCCGCTCACGCTCTCCCTCGACGAGCCTCGCCATCGGGATCCCGGTCCACTTCGAGACCACCTCGGCCACCTCGTCCTCGGTCACCGAGTTGCGCAGCAGCTTCGTCGCCACCGACGTCTCGCCCTCCGCGAGCCGTTTCTCGAGCTCCGGGATTCGCCCGTACTGGATCTCCGCCATCCGCGCGAGATCGCCCGCGCGCCGGGCCGTCTCGAGCTCGAGGCGCGCCCGCTCGAGCAGTTCCTTGGCATTCTGCGAACCGTGCAGCAGGGCCTTCTCCGCGCGCCACACCTCCTCGAGGTCGGCGTACTCGCGCTCGAGCTCCGCGATGGACGCCTCGATCCGCCCGAGACGCTCGCCGGATGCCTGGTCGCTTTCCTTGGCGAGGGCCTCGCGCTCGATCTTGAGCTGGATGAGCCGGCGGCCTCGCCGATCCATCTCCTCCGGCATCGAGTCGATCTCCATGCGAATGCGGCTCGCCGCCTCGTCGATGAGGTCGATCGCCTTGTCGGGGAGCTGCCGGCCGGTGATGTATCGGTGCGAAAGGGTCGCGGCGGCGACGAGGGCCGGATCGGTGATGTCCACCCCGTGGTGGACCTCGTAGCGCTCCTTCAGGCCGCGCAGGATGGCGACCGTGTCCTCGACCCCCGGCTCGTCCACGAGCACGGTCTGGAAACGTCGCTCGAGGGCCGCGTCCTTCTCCACGTGCTGTCGGTACTCGTCCAGGGTGGTAGCCCCGATGCAGTGCAGCTCGCCGCGCGCGAGCGAGGGCTTGAGCATGTTCCCGGCGTCCATCGAGCCCTCCGCCCGGCCGGCTCCGACCATGGTGTGAAGCTCGTCGATGAAGAGCACGATCCGACCCTGCTGCTTCGCCAGATCGTTCAGCAGCGCCTTCATGCGCTCCTCGAACTCGCCGCGGAACTTCGTGCCCGCGATCATCGAGCCCATGTCGAGCGAAAGGACGCGGCGGCCCTTGAGCCCCTCTGGCACCTCGCCGTCCACGATCCGCTGCGCGAGCCCCTCGACGATCGCGGTCTTGCCGACCCCTGGCTCGCCGATGAGCACGGGGTTGTTCTTGGTCCGGCGCTGGAGGACCTGGATGGTGCGCCGGATCTCGTCGTCGCGCCCGATGACCGGATCGAGCTTGCCCTGCTCGGCCCGTTCGGTGAGATCAATGGTGAACTTCTCGAGGGCCTGACGGTGTTCCTCCGCGTCGGGGTCCTCCACCGCCTGCCCGCCCCGGACGGCCTCGATTGCCCGAGCGAGCGCGTCCTCGCGGGCGCCGCACTGCGCGAGGAGCCGCCCGACCGCGCCGCCATCGCGCACCGCCGCGAGGACCACCAGCTCGCTGGAGATGTAGCGGTCCTCCCGCTCCTGGGCGAGCTTGTCCGCCACGTTGAGCAGGCGCACGAGGTCGCGACCGACGTGCACGTCGCCGGCGGTGCCGGTGACCGGCGCGATCCGCTCGATGAGAACCCCCAGCCCCGTGCGAAGCTGATCGACGTTCACGTCCGTCTGGCCGAGCAGCGGCCGCACGCCGCCGTCGCGCTGATCGAGCAGCGCCATGAGCAGGTGGGCAGGCTCGATGAACTGGTGATCGCGGCCCACCGCGAGGCTCTGCGCATCGGCGAGGGCGAGCTGGAGCCGGGTCGTCAGCTTTTCCGGTGACATCGAATTCTCCGTTCGTTTCGGCGAGCGGGAATTGAGGATGGGATTGAAATGCGGGCACCGCGGGACGCTTTCAACCGCAGGCCGCGTGCTACGATCTTCCCGGGAGCACCATCACCTGACGAGGCTGCGCCTCGGACCGACGAGACATGTTCGAAGCCGGCCAGCTATCTTCGACCCACGGCGCGCGCCGCCGGCCGCAGCCTCGCTCCTCACGCTCGGGAATCCCCTTCGCAGCATTGACTCGCGCATCAAGAGACCGGCGCGTCATTGACGCTGGCACGAGATGACGGTCCTCGTCACCGGGGCGGCGGGATTCATCGGGTCGGTCCTCTGCCGCCGGCTCGCCGCACGCGGTGATGCGGTCACCGGCATCGACAATCTCAGCGACTACTATGACGTCGACCTGAAGAAGGCCCGGCTCGCCCGGCTCGACGACATTCCCGGATTCACCTTCGAGAAGCTCGACATATCCGACCGCGACGCCATGCCCGGGTTCTTTGCGCGGACGCGCCCGCGACGGGTCGTCCACCTCGCGGCCCAGGCCGGAGTCCGTCATTCGATCCGGGACCCTCATGCCTACGCGGACGCGAATCTCGTCGGCTTTCTCAACGTGCTCGAGGGATGCCGGCACTCGGGCGTCGAGCACCTCGTGTTCGCCTCGACAAGCTCGGTATACGGAGCGAACCGAAAGCTCCCGTTCTCCGCCCACGACAGCACCGAGCACCCGCTCTCCCTGTACGCGGCGTCGAAGAAGGCGAACGAGATGATGGCCCACTCCTACAGCCACATCCACGGGCTGCCGGCCACGGGGCTGCGCTTCTTCACCGTGTACGGTCCGTGGGGGCGGCCCGACATGGCCCTCTTCCGGTTCACCCGCAACATCCTTGCCGGCGAGCCCATCGAGGTCTTCAACCACGGCCGTCACCGCCGTGACTTCACCTACATCGACGACATCGTCGAAGGCGTGGTTCGGACCTTCGACCATCCCCCGGCCGCCGATCCGGACTGGGACGCGACGGATCCGGATCCGGCGACGAGTCATGCCCCCTATCGCATCCTCAACATCGGCAACCAGGCTCCGATGGAGCTCGAACGCTACATCGAGACGCTGGAGAAGTGCCTCGGGCGCACTGCGGTCCGCAACTTCCTGCCCCTTCAGCCCGGAGACGTTCCCGACACCTCGGCCGACATCGGGGACCTCGCCGCGCTCACCGGCTACCGCCCGCGCACTCCCATCGAGGAAGGGGTGCCGCGCTTCGTGGAGTGGTATCGCGAGTACTACGGGGCATGAACGCCGCCCCGCCGGCCGCGACGGGCCCCGCCCACGGACGCCGGATCGCGGTCATCGGTCTCGGATACGTCGGCCTGCCGGTCGCGGTCGCGTTCGGCGAAAGGGGGCCGGTGATCGCCTTCGACAGCGACGCGGCCCGCATCGACGAGCTTCGCCGCGGGATCGACCGCAACGCGACCGTCGGGGCGAAGCGCCTCGCCGCGCCGCCCCTCGAGCTCACCCGCGACCCGCGCGACCTCGGCCGGGCCGACTTCTTCATCGTCGCCGTTCCCACCCCCGTCGACGAGGCGAAACACCCGGACCTCGGAGCCCTCGAGGCGGCGTCCCGAACGGTCGGCGGCGAGATCCGGCGGGGCGGGATCGTGGTCTACGAGTCGACCGTCTACCCGGGGGCGACGGAGGATGTCTGCATCCCGATCCTCGAGGAGACGTCGGGGCTTCGCGCGGGCCGCGATTTCTTCGTCGGATACTCGCCGGAGCGCATCAACCCCGGTGACGAGGCGCACGGCTTCGCCCGGGTCGTGAAGGTGGTCGCCGCGGGCGATCCCGATACCCTGGAGACGGTCGCCGGGGTTTACGGATCGGTGGTCGAGGCGGGGGTCCACCGGGCGCCGTCGATCCGGGTCGCGGAGGCGGCCAAGGTGATCGAGAACACCCAGCGGGACGTCAACATCGCGCTGATGAACGAGGTCGCGATGATCTTCGAGCGCCTCGGAATCGACACCGGCGACGTGCTCGCGGCGGCCGGGACCAAGTGGAACTTCCTGCCGTTCCGGCCGGGCCTGGTGGGGGGGCACTGCATCGGGGTCGATCCCTACTACCTCACCCACGAGGCCATGCGGGCCGGCCACCACCCGGAGGTCATTCTCTCCGGGCGCCGGATCAACGACGAGATCGGGTCGTTCGTGGCCTCGAGCGTCGTGCGGCTGCTCGCTCGGGCGGGCGCCCCCGTGAAGGGGGCGGTGGCGACGGTGCTCGGCGCGACGTTCAAGGAGAACGTCCCCGACGTGCGCAACTCGGGGACGGCGCGCATCGTCGGAGAGTTCCGGCGCTACGGCATGGACGTCCAGGTCCACGATCCCCTCGCCGACCACGAGTCCGCGCACGCGGAGCTCGGCGTCGGGCTCACCCGGTGCGAGGACCTGCGGCCCGCGCGCGCGGTGGTGCTCGCGGTGGCCCACGACGAGTGGCGGCGGGAGGACGCCTGGACCCTGGTCGGCTCGCTCCTCGAGAACGGGGTCGGGGTGGTCGCCGACGTGCCGCGTCTGCTCGACCGCGAACGGGTGCCGCCCGGGGTCCACCTCTGGCGCCTCTGATCCGGACCGGGTCAGGTCAGGGGCGCACGAGCTGCTCCATCAGATTGAGCCACCGTTCCGCGTACCAGAAGAGGGCGAAGCACCCGGCCGCGGTGATCGCGATCGCGAGCACGCAAGGTCGGGGGGCCTCGGCGATCCCGCTCCCCGCCGCGGGGCCCCGTTTCACGAATGCCCGCACCGGGATCGGGAGGAGGTAGGCGACGGACAGGAGCGAGCTCAGCATGAGCACCGCGAGCAGCGCGTACTGCCCCGCCTCGATGGTTCCGAGGGCGAGATACCACTTGCTCCACATCCCCCCGAGCAGGGGAAGACCCACGATGCTCAGGCTTGCGACGAGGAAGGCCCCCATGGTGAGCGGCATCGCCCGGCCGATGCCGTCGAGCTCGCTCACCTCGGTGCGGTGGTGGGCGACGAGTATCGCTCCGGCGCAGAAGAACAGGGTGATCTTGGCGAACGCGTGCATCACGATGTGGAGCCCCGCGCCCACGATCCCCCACGCGCTCGCGAGCAGGGCCCCCATGACGATGTAGGAGAGCTGGCTCACCGTCGAGTACGCGAGCCGGGCCTTGAGGTTGTCGCGCCGCATCGCGACGAGGGACCCGGCGAGGACGGTGAGGGCCGCGAACGCGAGCAGCCAGTCCGCGCCGCCTCCCACCGCGGCGAGGTGCTCGGGGCCGAACACGTACACGACCACCTTGAGCACCGCGAACACCCCCGCCTTGACCACCGCGACCGCGTGCAGCAGGGCGCTCACCGGAGTCGGGGCGACCATCGCGGCGGGGAGCCAGCGATGGAACGGCATGACCGCGGCCTTGCCGATGCCGAACACGAAGAGGGCGAGCAGGCCGGCCGTCGCGGCCGGGCCGGCGTGACCGGCGAGGATGCCGCCGGGGCGAAAGCCGGTATCCCCGACGAGCACCCACACCCACAGAATCGCGAAGAGCTGGAAGGCGATCGAGGTGCCGAGGAGCACCCCGAGGTAGACGCGGCCCGCCCGCCTCGCCTCATCCGTGCCCGAGTGGGTGACCAGGGGATAGGTCGAGAGGGTCAGCGCCTCGTAGAACACGAAGAGTGTCAGGAGGTTGGCCGCGAATGCGACCCCGATCGCGCTCGCGATGGCGATGGCGAAGCAGGCGTAGAACCGGGTCTGGTTCGATTCGCCGTGCCCGCGCATGTACCCGATGGAGTAGATCGTGGTCACGATCCACAGGAAGCTCGCGACGAGGGCGAACATCATCCCGAGCGGCTCGACCTCGAAGGCAATCGGGATCTCCGGGATGACCGCGGTGAGCACCGCGGCCGGGCGCTCCCCCGCCTCCACCGCCGGCAGCAGGGCAAGGACCTCGAGAAAGAGCCACCCCGCGGTGGCGAGGCTCGCCGCCTCGCGCAGGTTCGGCCAGCGCCCGAGGGCGACGACGAGGGCCGCGCCCGCAAGCGGCAGGGCCACGCAGAAGATGAGCCCCGGCGTATCCACTCAGCCTCCGAGGAGCGCCGCCGCCGCCCGGTTGGCGACCTCGATCGGCAGCGACGCGTCGATTCCGAACCAGATGTTGGCCCCGGCGAGTCCCCAGGCCGCGGCGACCATCGAGAACGGCGCTTCGCGCACGTCGGCGGCGGCGGCCGACGGCGCCCGGAAGTACGCCGATTCGACCATCTTCCACACGTAGACGACGGCAAGGAGGGAGGCGAGCAGCATCGCGGCCGCGGCCGGCCACCAGCCGGCCTCGAGCGCGGCCACGACGAGGTACCACTTGCCGATGAAGCCGGCCGTGAGGGGCACCCCGATGAGGCTGAGGCCCCCGACCACCAGGGCGGAGGCGGTCCAGGGCATGCGCCGCCCGATCCCGGCGAGGTCCTCGATCCGGGCCGAGCCGACCCGGTACGCGATGCATCCGAGGCACACGAATAGCGCGGCCTTCATGAGCGCGTGGTTGAAGAGGTGGATGAGGGCGGCGGCGACCCCCGCGGTCGAGAGGAGGCTCACCCCGAGGACGAGGTAGCCGATCTGGGCGACGCTCGAGAAGCCGAGCAGGCGCTTCGCGTCCTCCTGCCGGACGGCGGCGACGGACGCCGCGACGAGTCCGGCGATGCCGGTGATCGCGAGCAGGTGGGGGACCGGCCCGCCGGCCACGAACTCGGGCCCGAACACCGTGAACAGGAACCGGAGGAGCAGGTACAGGGACACCTTCGTCGCGGTGCCGGCGAGGAACACCGAGACTGCCGAAGGGGCGAAGGCGTAGGCGTTGGGCAGCCACGTATGGAGCGGATAGACCGCGCTCTTCACCGCGATGCCGACGGCGAGGAAGCCGAATGCGGTGGTGACCGTGCGATGGGGTCCGAGCTCGGGGATGCGCGCGGCGAGGTCGGCCATGTTGAGGGTGCCGGTCACCTGGTAGAGGAGTCCCACCCCGATGAGGAAGAACGTGGCCCCGACGGTTCCGAGCACGAGGTAGCGGAACGCCGCGACGAGGGCTTCGCGGCGGGTGCCGAGGCTGACCAGCACGTACGACGAGAGCGAGGAGATCTCGAGGAACACGAAGACGTTGAAGGCGTCGGCGGTCACCGCCATCCCGAGAAGCCCCGCGAGGCAGAGCAGCCACGCGGTGTAGAAGAGATGGATCCGATCCGTCTCGACCTCGCGCTCCACGCTCCGGCGCGCGAAGAGGAGCGCGAGCGCGCTGATGACGCTCACCACGAGCATCACCCATGCGTTCGTCTCGTCCACCCGGTACTCGATGCCCCACGGCGCCGCCCAGGAGCCGAGGAGATACGAGGTCGGCCCTTCTGCGAGGGCGCGCCCGAGGAGGCTCCAGGCTCCCGCCACCGCGAAGAGGCTCGCCGCCATCGCCACCAGCCACGACACGCGGCTCCACCTGAGGAGCACGCACACGGGCGCCGCGACGAGCGGCACTACGACCTGGAGCGCGGGCAGGTGGGCGGTGATCATGGAAGGTCGCGCAGATCGGAGCGCCGGATCTCGTCGTCCTCGATCGTTTCGTAGGAGCGGTTGATGCGCACGACGAGGGCGAGGCCCACCGCGGTGGTCGCGACCCCGACCACGATGGCGGTCAGGATTAGCACGTGCGGCAGGGGGTTGGAGTACAGGGTCCAGCCTTCCGCGACGATGGGGGCGGTGCCCCCCGACACCTTGCCCACGGAGATGAAGAAGAGGAACACGGAGGCCTGGAAGATGTTGAGCCCGATGACCTTCTTGACGAGGTTCCCGCTCGCCGCGACCGTGTAGAGGCCGACCATCATCAGCGCGATGACGATCCAGTAGTTGTAGTGCCCGAGAATTGCGTCCACCGCTTCGTTCCGCGCGCCCGTCAACCGGCGAAGCAGTAGAAGAGGGTCGTCATGACCGCGGCCACCGTGACCCCCACTCCGAATTCGATGAGCAGGATCCCGAGGTGCTGGCCGGCCATGGGATCGGGGAGGAGCACCCCGTAGTCGAGGTACGAGCCTCCGAGCAGCAGCCCCGCCACTCCCACTGCGGCGTAGAGCAGCACCCCGCCGGCCGCGAGCCCCCGCACGAGGTCGCGCGGCACGACGCGGCGCAGCCGGTCGACCCCGAACACGAGCCCGTAGAGAATGAGGCCCGCCGCGAAGATGACCCCCGCCTGGAAACCGCCCCCGGGCCCGAAGTCCCCGTGGAACTGCACGTAGAGGGCGAAGAGGAGGATGAGCGGGATCACCATCTTGGCGACGACGTGGAGGACGTGGTGGTGGCGCACGGCCGTCAGCCCCCGCCGCGCTTCTCGAGGAGCGCGAGCGCGCCGATTCCGGCGGTGAAGATGACGAACACCTCCCCGAGGGTGTCGTAGCCGCGGTAGCTCGCGAGCACGGAGGTGACCGCATTGGGGATCCCGATCTCGGTGAGCGTTCCCTCGATATAGCGCGGGGCCACGTGGACGTGGGCCGGGGCGAGCGGGTCGCCGAAGGGCGGCATGTCGATCGTGCCCCACACCAGGGCCGCGCCGGTCGCGAGGACGATCGCGAGGCCCACGGCGCTCGGGCCGGTTGCCGCGGTCTGCTCGCGGCCGGTGAGAGCGACCGCCGCGAGCATGAGAATGGTGGCGATGCCCGCCCCCACCGCCGCCTCGGTGAAGGCGACGTCGACCGCGTCGAGGATCACGAATACGGCGGCCGTAAGCAGGCTGTAGATGCCGGCCAGCATCACCGCCGCGAAGAGGTTGCGAAGGCGCACGATGGCCACCGCGGTGACCGCGAGGAGGGCGAGGAGGACGATGTCGATCAGGTATTCCACGGCGGGTCCACCTCCGACGGGGAACCGGGCGCGGGGAGCTCCGCCGCGATGGGCCGGAGGCCCCCGTGCAGCGCCGCCTTGGCGAGCGCGTGGGTCGCGACCGGGCCGGTGAGGAGGAGGAACAGCAGCACGAGAGCGAGCTTGACGGTCACGGTTCCAAGGTCCACGAGGAACATGAAGCCGAGCACGAAGAGGCCTACCCCCAGGGTGTCGCCGACTCCGGCGGCGTGAAGCCGGGTGAAGAGATCGGGGAGGCGAACGAGCCCGAGCCCTCCCACGATGAGGAAGAAACCTCCGGCGATCACGAGGAGCGCGCTCAGAAGGTCGGTGGCGGCCACCGGATCACGACCCCCCGGCCGCGGGAGGATCGCTCCGGCCGGCGTGGCCGAGGTCCCCGTACTCGAAGAACTTGAGCACCGCCACGGTGCCGATGAAGCTGATGAGGCAGTAGACGAGGGCGATGTCGAGGAACTCGGGCCGGCCGGCGAGGAAGCCCGCGGCCGCGATGAGGAGGACGGTGAGGGTCCCGAAGTGGTTGACGGCGAGGATCCGGTCGTAGACGGTGGGGCCCTTCAGGGCGCGGAACATGGCGAGGCACATCGCGGCGAGCACCGCCAGCGCGCCCACCCCCGCGACGCCCATGCCGAAGGCGGTCACCCAGAGCGCTCCCCCGGGCTCTCCCGCTCCATCTCGGAGACCCTCCGGTCCATCTCGCCGAGCGCGCCGAGGTCCGGGGCGAGCAGCGAATGAACGTCGATGGCGTCCCCGTGGAGATCGATCGAGACCGTGCCCGGGGTGAGGGTGATCGAGTTCGCGTACACGACGTGCCCGAGGAGGGAGTGCTGGGTCGCCTCCACGCGGAAGACGGCGGGCCGGATCGGGAGCCGCGGGTCGATGAGGACCCGTGCCACCTGGAGGTTCGACTTCACGATCTCGACCCCGAGCCAGGCCGTGTAGCGGACCCAGCGCCAGGCACGCATGGCAAGCGGGACTGCCTCCCCGTCGACCCGGTCCATGCGGAGCGCGATGAAGAGCGCGAGGGCGCAGGATGCGGCCCCCAGGAACAGAAGGAGCGCCCCGTAGTGGCCCGAAAGCACCAGCCAGAGCACGACGAGGAGTGCCCCGAGGCGGATCGCGTGCTGCGTCTCGTTCAACGGTCCTCTCGTCTTCGCCCGGGCCGGTGCCATCTTGTTCCGCGGCGGAGCGAAGTGTAACGCGGCCGCCGCCCCCCTCCGCCGTCCGCGCGGGCGTCCCGGCCGGCCGCGGCCCGTGCGCGCCGGGGGCCGGGTCAGGCGAGTCCGGGGGCGAGGCGCCGGGGCGCCCGGCTCAGGCGCTCGCACCCGTCGCCGGTGACCACTGCCGTCTCCCCGAGGGTCATGGCGAGGCCCGCGTCGCTGTCCGCGACGATGATGTGCACGAAGAGCACCATCCCCTGTTCGATGGGGCGCGGATTGCCGGCGAAGAACATCGGTCCGTCCATCCAGGTGGGAGCGAACGTCGCCCCGAGGCTGTAGCCGCAGGCGTTCATCCGATGGGCGCGGAGCCCCGCCGCATCGAGCACCCTTGTGTGGGCGTCGAAGACGTCGCCGAAGACCCGCCCGGGCCGGACCTCGTCGAGGCACGCGTCGAGGGCCTCGGAGCACGCGAGGTGCATGGCGGGCTGCTCCGTTCCCGGCGGCCCGATGACGAAGGTCCGCATGAGGGCGGCGTGGTAGTGCCGCCACGCGCCCGCGAACTCGAGGGTGAGCTGATCGCGCGCTCCGAGCCGGCGCCGTCCCGTGAAGTACCGGCACAGGAGCGCGTCGGGACCGGAGCCGATGATGAACTCGTTCCCCGGGTAGTCCCCGCCCCCCCGGAACACCGCTCCCTGCATCGCGGCGAGGATGTCTCCCTCGAACGCGCCGGGGACCGCAAGGCGATCGGCCTCGGCGAGGGCGTCGTCGGCGAGCTCCGCGGCCCGGCGCACGCACTCGAGCTCGGCGGGGCTCTTGACGAGGCGAAGCTCCGAGACGAGCCCGGAGGCGTCCTCGAGGCGGCAGAAGCCCTCGAACGCCGCCTCCACCCGCCGCCAGCTCGCGGCGGTGAGGCCGTAGGTGTCGAGCTCCACCCCGATCCGTTTGCCGGCCGCGCCGTGACCGGCCGCCACCTCGCGCAGCTCGCCCGCCGGGTCGCTCCCAGCCTCGTCTACCCACACCCGGATGTCCTCGATGACCGAGGTGTGGCGCGCCTGGCGGAGGTCCGGGGCCCGGGTGAGGAGGGTCATGCTCCCGTCCCATCCGAGCCACAGGCACTGGAAGAAGCAGAACCCGAAGGTGTCGTAGCCGGTGAGGTAGAACATGCTCTCGGGCTTGAACACGAGGAGGCCGGCGAGACCTCGCGCCTCCATCGCCCGTCCGGTCGCGGCGCGGCGGGCGGCGAGCTCCTCCCGGGAGAAGTGAATGGCCACGCCGCCGCCTCCGTCAGACGCTTCGAAGCTCGCAGAGGAGCCGGTACACGCCCGTCTCCGCGCCACCCTCCGGACCGGCGGCTTCCGCGGCCGATCGGGCGTCCTCCTCGCGGGCGAAGTGGGCGAGAACCGCCCCTTCAATGAACCGGTCCGGCGCGGCCCGAAGGTTCGCTTCCGCCGTCGGCCCCGGAAGCGCGAGAACCTCTCGCCGCCAGATCTCGACGCGCAGCGTCCTCCAGTCCTCGGCCCATCCCCGGCCCCGCCCCTCGAGGGAGGCGACCTTTCCCCGGGCCGCTTCGTCCTCCTCCTCCCCACTCCGATTGACCCGGCGCACCACCGCCCACGCTCCACGGATCTCGCCCGCCTCCCAGGTCCGGCGACAGATGGTGCGGTTGGTGTCGCGGAAGTGCCGCAGCACGGAGCTGGTCCAGGGCGTCGGATCGTTGAGGCGATCAAGATATGTCGCCGAAACAAAAGTATCCGGACCTTTCCCCTCGTAGTACGTGAGAAATCTCGGGGCACCTTCCACCGCTTCGTAGCGGCGTCCCGCGACGAAGCCCGGCACCCCGACCCGCTCCGGCAGGTGCTCCTGGAAGTACCACCGTTCGTAGTCGTCGCCGATGGCCGCGTCGACGTCGTGCCAGATGGCCAGAATCCCGTCGTTCGTCATGTCTCGTGCCCCGTATCGTGATTGCGTAAGCCCAAGCCCGCATCGTTCCCCCGGGCGATGTCGGGGTCGGAGCGGGGTTCTCGAGGCGGCGGAGCGAGCCGGACAGGAATCGGAGAACCCCACTCCGACCCCGACTCTGCCTTCCCGTTTGCCGGCCGCGCCGCCGCGTCCGTCGCCATCGTCTACGATAGCGCCCCGCGCCGCCCCCGCGCGAGTCGCGGCGATTCACCCCGTCCCGTGAGGAGAACGACACATGCCGTCGGAGCAGTTCGAGCGCGGAATCGAGATC
>JAJDXW010000063.1 GCA_022823045.1 Gammaproteobacteria bacterium | reverse complement strand
TCGCGATCCTCGGGGTAGGCGTGGTTCTCGCGGGATTCTTCTGGAGTCTCCACCGGGACGTAGCCGGCCTCCGAGAGCGCGTCTCTCGGCTGGATGGTTTGTACGAGGGACTGCGCGACTCGGTCACAAAGCTGCACGATTCGGTCGTGAGGTTGCACGAATCGGTCGGGGAATTGCGCGAATCGGTTGCCGGGCTTCAGAGTTCGGTCGCCGGGCTGCAGAGTACGGTCAACCGACTCGATCAGCGGGTCAACCGACTCGAGCAGCGGTTCGATGACCGGTTCCCCCCGCCGCCCGCCGCGGACGACTGAGCCGCCCGTAGAGCCTCACGCGAGAGCGGTCATTCGGTGAGGACGAGGGTGTCGGCGGGCCGCCAGCTCACGAAGCGGCGCGCCCCCCGCTCGGCCCGGACCGGGCCGCGATCGGTGTTGGGGACCGTCGCCGAGAGCCGCACCCCTTCGGCGGTTACGAGAAAGAGGTGGGTCTCGCTCCCGTAGTACGCGTAGTCCTCGACCGTCGCTTCGAACGAGAACCCCGCGTCCGCGGGCCGAGCCTCGCTCAGTCGGATCTTCTCCGGGCGGACCGCGACCCCGACCTCCCCCCGCACCGGGCCGGGGTGGGGAACGGACAGGGCGCCGAGCCCCTCCACGTCCAGCGCGGCCACGCCGTCCCCCGACGCGCGCACCGTCCCCTCGAACAGGTTCACCTTGCCGATGAAGTCGGCCACGAACCGGCAGCCAGGGTGTTCGTAGAGGGTCGCGGGGTCGGCCACCTGCCGCACCCGCCCGTGCTCCATCACCGCGATCCGGTCCGCCATCGACAGCGCCTCGTCCTGGTCGTGGGTGACGAAGACGAAGGTGATCCCGACCGCGATCCGGAGGTTGACGAGCTCGAGGCGCATCGCCTCGCGGAGCTTCGCGTCGAGCGCGGAGAGCGGTTCGTCGAGGAGCAGCACCCGGGGTCGCTTCACGAGCGCCCGCGCGAGGGCGACCCGCTGGCGCTGCCCGCCGGAGAGCTGGTCGGGCTTCCGCGTCTCGAGCCCGTCGAGACGCACGAGCCCGAGCGCTTCGAGCACCCGCTCCCGGCGCTCGGCCGCCGGCACCCCGGTGACCCTGAGGCCGTAGGCCACGTTGTCGAACACGCTCATGTGGGGGAAGACCGCGTACGACTGGAACACCATGTTGACCGGCCGGCGGTTCGGCGGTACGTCGGCGACGTCCGCCCCGTCGATGCGGATCTCCCCGGAGGTCGGAGTCTCGAACCCCGCGAGCATCCGCAGGAGCGTCGTCTTGCCGCAGCCGGACGGGCCGAGGAGGGCGAAGAGCTCTCCCTCCGGGATCTCGAGGTCCACCGCGTCGACGGCCGGTTCGCCCGTCCCGAAACGCTTGGTGACGCCCCGGATCTCGACAATCGGGCGCCCGGACGGCGGGGCGCCGGTCCCGCCGACACCTTCATTCATCGAATTCATCGGCCGTCCGTGCCGTTCGTCGCGGCGGTTGGCCCCCGGTTCCCCCGTGCGCCCGTCCGCCCCTGCATCCAGAGTGCGACGCTGGTGATGACGAGGGTGATCGCGATGAGGATCGTCGACGCCGCGTTCACCTCCGGGGTCACCGAGAACCGGACCATCGAGTAGACCTTCACCGGGAAGGTCACCGTGTCCGGTCCCGATGTGAAGAAGGTGATGACGAAGTCGTCGAGCGAGAGGGTGAACGCGAGGAGCGCCCCCGCCACGAGCCCCGGGAGCATCCACGGCACGAGCACGTCCCGGAACGCCTGCCACTCCGACGCGCCGAGGTCGCGCGCCGCCTCGTCGAGCTCGCGGTTGAAGTTCGCGAGCCGGGCCCGGACTACCACCGCGACGAAGGGGAAGCTGAACGAGATGTGGGCGATGGTGATCGCGCCGAGGTTGAGGGGCCACGGGAGGCCGGTCGGCCACCCGATCCGGGCGAAGAACGCGAGCATCGCCACCCCCATGCAGATCTCGGGGATGACGATGGGGAGCGCCATCGCCGCCTCGTGCGGGCCCTTGAACGGAAAGCGGAACCGCCACAGGGCGACCGCGGCGAGGGTCCCGAGCACGGTGCTCGCGATGGTGCTGACGAACGCGATGGTGAGCGAGTTGGTGAACGCCTCGATGAGGGAGTCGTTGTTCCACGCCTTCTCGTAGTACTTGAACGTGAACCCCCGCCACACGATGTTGCGGCGGCTGTCGTTGAAGCTGAACGCGATGAGGGTCGCGATGGGGGCGTAGAGGAACACGAAGGTCGCGAGCAGGGTGAGCCTGAGCCACGCACGCCGCCCGTACTCGAGCGGCCCGGGCGGGAGGCGCCGCCGATCCGCCGCCCCCCGGCTCACGCCGCCTCCATCGCGGAGCGCCCGCGGCTCGTCACCGCACGCAGGGCGAGCGCGAAGAACGTGACGTACATGAGGATGAACGAGAGGGCTGCGCCGAACGGCCAGTCGTTCGCGGACTTGAACTGGCGCTCGATGACGTTCGCGATCATCTGGCTGTCCGTCCCGCCGAGGAGGTCCGGGGTGAGGAACGAGCCGAGGGCCGGGATGAACGTGATGATGACGCCGGAGATGATTCCGGGGAGCGCGAGGGGCACGACGACCGAGGCGAACGTCCGGATCTGGCTCGCCCCGAGGTCGAGGCTCGCCTCGAGGTAGGAGCGATCGAGGCGGTCGAGGGCCGCGTAGAGGGGCAGCACCATGAAGGGTAGGTGCACGTAGACGAGCCCGAAGACGACGGCGGTGTTGTTGTAGAGCAGCCCGAACGGTTCGAAGCGCTCGCCGAGGAGGTGAAGCTCCCCGAGCCCGGCCCACGCGAGGGCCGCGTTGGCCTTCTCCCAGACCCACTCCGCGGTGAAGTTGACGTAGCCGCGCGTCCGGAGCACCGCGATGAGGGCGTAGGTCCGGATGAGGAGGTTGGTCCAGAACGGGAGGATCGTGAGCAGGAGCAGGATCGGCTTCCAGCGGCCGGGCGCGAAGGTGATGGCCACCGCCACCGGCAGTCCGACCGCGAGGCAGATGAGGGTGGTGAGCGCCGCGTACCAGAACGACTTCCCGAAGATCCGGAGGTAGAGGGGGTCGAGGGCGCGGACGTAGTTCTCGAGCGTCCCGTTGATCGCGATCTCGACGAGGCCCCGCTTCTCTCCGAAGCTGAAGCCCCAGACGAGGGCGAGCGGGGCGAGGAAGAAGAGGACGAGCCACACGGTCGGGGGCAGGAAGAACGTCCAGAACGCTCGCCGATTCGTGCGCCAGGTGTCCATCGCGTTCTAGTCCGGAAATCTCACCAGCTTTCGTCGCGAGGGCGTGGAGATGCCGCTGTGACAAGGTGCACGGACCGAAAGGCGCTGAAGGCGTAGTCGAACTACGTCGAAGCGGCTTGAGGGAGTACACCTTGTCACAGCGAGCAGATCCGCGTCCGCAGCAGAAGGCTGGTGAGATTTCCGGGCCAGGGCGCGTTCACCCCAATCGGCCCGGAAACGACACCATGATTGGACAGGGACCACGGAAGCCGGTAGTCGGCAGGTCGGATTGGCGAAGCGCAATCCGACACCCGTGCGACGCGTGCTTCCCGGGCCACAAACGTCGGATTACGTTTCGCTAGTCCGGCCTGCAGTCCGTCGCACGCATCGTGGGCGCGCTGCATTGGTGCCAACGGTCTCCGGCCGCCGGCCCCGGACGCGCGTGGCGCCCGGTGGCCGGCCTCTCGCGGCGCGTCATGCGGCCTGGATGCGCGTCCAGGTCTCGTCGATGAGCCGTTGGTGCTCTTCGCCGAGGTACTTGTCCGTCTCCGAGATCTCGACCACGGACGGCGGCGGGAAGATCGCGGGATTCTCCAGGTACTCCGCGGACAGGTGCTGCTTCGCCGCCTCGTTGGGAGTCGCGTAGTAGATGAAGTCTGCAATCGCGGCGCCGACCTCCGCGTCGAGGATGAAGTTGATGAATGCGTGGGCGTTCTCGGGATGCGGCGCATCCTTGGGGATCGCCAGGGTGTCCTCCCAGAGCAGCCCGCCTTCCTTCGGGACGGAATAGCCGAGGTCGTCGTCCTCGTCCATGACCTGAAGGATGTCCCCGTTCCACTCCATGGTGAGGTCGACCTCGCCGGAGATGAGGAGGTCCTGTCCGTTGTCCTCCGCGAACGCCTTGATGTGCGGCTTCTGCCGGATGACGAGCTCCTCGACTTCCTTGATGCGGGCCGGGTCCGTCTCGTTGTAGGAGTACCCGAGGTACTTGAGCCCGATTCCGACGATGGTGCTGCCGTCCCCGAGCATCGCGATGCGACCGGAGTACTCGTCCGAATCGTAGAGGTGCTTCCAGCTCTCCGGGGTAGCGCTCACTCTCGACTTCCGGTACCCGATGCCGATGGTCCCCCACATGTAGGGGAGGCTGTGCTTGCGGCCGGGGTCGAACGTCGCGTCGCGGAAGACCGGGGTGATGTTCTCGATGTTCGGGATCTTCGAGTGGTCGAGGGGCTCCAGCATGTCCGCCGTGATCATGCGCTCGACGTAATCGTTGGTGGGGACGATCACGTCGTAGCCGGGGTTCCCTTCCTTGAGCTTGGCGAAGAGCTCGTCGTTGTCGGCGAAGAGGTCCATCTTGACCTCGATCCCGGTGGCGGCCTTGAAGTCGTCGAGGGTGGTCTCGCCGATGTACGTGTCCCAGTTGTAGAAGTTGAGCCTGGCCTCCTCGGCCGACCAGCCGAGCCTCGGGATGATGGTGAGGCCTGCGGCCGCCGCGCCGGCCCCGGCAAGGAGCGAGCGGCGGGACATGCGCCTGGCGCTGATTCGTTTCATCGGGAATCTCCTCGAACGTCTTTCCGGGTGGCTCATTTCGTGGCGGGCCGCGTCGAGCGGACTCCACTCCCGGCCCGCGCCGAGGCGCCCGATTATCCGCGAGCCCCGCCGGCCGCGCCAGCCGCTGCCGCCCCCCCCCGCGTTCACACGTTGCGGAGCAGGAACTCGCGCTCCCACGAGCTGATGACTTGCTGGAACGCGCGGAGCTCGCAGTCCTTGACCGCGCCGTAGGCCGCGGTGAAGCGCTCCCCGAGGACATCGACGAGCGGCCCGCAGTCGCGCAGCCGCCCGAGCGACTCGCCGAGGCTGAGCGGCAGCTCGTAGGGCATCGCGTACGCGCTCCCCTCGATCGCGGGCGTCGGTGCGATCCCTTCCGTCATCCCGATGAGGCCGCAGGCAAGCGATGCCGCGATGGCGAGGTAGGGGTTCGCGTCCGCCCCCGCGACCCGGTTCTCGACCCGGGTCGCGTCCGCCTCGGCGAGCGGGACCCGGAGGCCCGCGGTGCGGTTGTCGACCCCCCACTGCACGTTGATCGGCGCCGCGAGGTACTTCGTGATCCGGCGGTACGAGTTCACGTTCGGGGCGAAGAACGACATCGCGGCCGGAAGGTAGCGCTGCAACCCGCCGATGTGGGCGCGGAAGAGGGGGGACATCGCGCCGTCCTGCCCCGCGAACACGTTCTCGCCGGTTCCCGCGTCCACCACGCTTTGGTGGATGTGCATGGCGCTCCCCGGCTCGTCCTCCATCGGCTTCGCCATGAACGTGGCGTAGACGCCGTGACGCATCGCCGCCTCGCGCACCGTGCGCTTGAACAGGAACGCCTGGTCCGCGAGGTCGAGGGGGTCGCCGTGCGAGAGGTTGATCTCGAGCTGGGCGGCTCCCGCCTCGTGGCTCAGGGTCCCGAGCTCGATCTTCTGCGCCTCGCAGAAGTCGTAGATGTCGTCGATGAGGGGGTCGTACTCGTTCAGCACGTCGATTCCGAAGGACTGGCGGCCCCACTCCGGCTGCCCGGAGCGACCCACCGGCGGCTCGAGCGGATAGTCCGGATCGGCGTTGCGCTTGACGAGGTAGAACTCGAGCTCGGGGGCGACGACCGGCCGCCATCCGCGGTCGCGGTACAAGTCGAGCACCCGGCGGAGCACGTAGCGCGAGGTGGTCGTTACCGGCTCGCCGTTTGCGTGGAAGCAGTCGTGGATGACCTGCGCGGTCGGGTCCGCCGCCCACGGGACGAGCCGGATGGTGCTCTCGTCGGCGCGGAGCACCATGTCGCGGTCGGAGGGGTCGACCGCGCTCGCGTCCTGGGGAAAGTCGCCGGTGACGGTCTGGAGCACGAGGGCTTCGGGGAGGTTGAGGCCGAGCGCCCGGCAGTACGCCGTGACCGGCATGATCTTTCCGCGGGCGACCCCCGCCATGTCCGGCATCAGGGCCTCGACCTCGGTGATCGCGTGCTCGCGGCACCAGCGTTCGATGAAGCCGTTGGGGGTGCTCATGCTCGGTTCGGCAGGTTCCCGTGCGCCCCGGGGAGGGGGATGCCCGTGCGGGCGGGATCGTGCCGGAATCGGGCGCGGTTCGCCACGGGGCTCGCCGGAGAGGGCGGCTTGGAGCCGGAGCGTTCCAGGTGCAAGGGCTTCTCGGGAGTCGGCTCCCCGGGAACGAGCTCTTCCGTCCGGCGAGGGGTGGGGGCGCTCCAACGTTCGCTCGGGCAAGGTGCCCGCGCGCTCGGGAGGCGGGCCCGTCCCTTCCGGGAATGCCTGCGGCCGCAGCCGGAACCTCATGCGTATCGAGGGCTGCGATGCGGTACGATGCCCCGGCACGCGTCACTCGGGGTGCAGGCCATGAAGGCATCCGATCGAACGACAGGGTCCGAACGCCGGGTTCCCGGCTGGTGCGCCCTCTGCCGTTCGCGTTGCGGCTGCATCTCGGTGGTGCGCGAGGGGCGCCTGGTCGCCGTCGAGCGGAACCCCGACCATCCGACCGGGCGCGCGCTCTGCGCGAAGGGTCAGGCCGCCCCGGAGCTCGTCTACAGCCCGGACCGGATCCTCCACCCCCTCAGGCGGACCCGCCCCAAGGGCGATCCGGACCCCGGCTGGGTCCGCATCGGCTGGGACGAGGCGCTCGACCTCGCGGCCGCGAAGCTCAAGGGCATCGTGGAGGCGGAAGGTCCGAAGGGGGTGGCCTTCGCGATCACGACCCCGAGCGGGACCTCCATCTCGGACTCCCACCCGTGGGTCGAACGACTCGTGCGGGCGTTCGGGACTCCCAACAACGTCTACGGCACCGAGATCTGCAACTGGCACAAGGACCACGCCACCCGCTACACCTTCGGGGCCGGGATCGGCACCCCGGACCTCGAGCACGCGGG
>JAJDXW010000263.1 GCA_022823045.1 Gammaproteobacteria bacterium | reverse complement strand
CTGTCCCGGACCCCGGGTGGGAGCGCCCAGCAGCGTCTGGTCGCGGCCGCCCTCGTCTTCGCGACCGCCACCGCCGCCCTGCGCGGCTTCAACCACTTCATCGGCAAGATCGGGATGGATCTCCTGCCCAACGCGTTCATGGCCGCCTTCTCCTCGTTCACGGTGTCGCTCGTGGTCGTCGCCGCCGCCTACCGCTGGCAGCGGGGAAGCTGGCCGGGACGGATGCCCGCTGCCGGGCTGCGCTACTTCGTCATCACGGGGTTCTGCATCGCCGCCGGAATGGGCTTCCTCTTCGCCGCCCTCCTCATGGGACAGGTGGTCGTCGTTTCGCCGATCGTCGGGACCTACCCGGTGTTCACGCTGCTCGCGGCGGCGACCCTCGGCGACGAGCGGATCACCGGGAGGGTGCTGGCGGGGGTGGCGCTCGTGGTGGTCGGGGTGGGGTTCGTCAGCACCTCGGCGGGCTGAAGTCCGGCACCCCGGCTCCGGCCCCCGGACAAACGAGCCGCCCGGATTTGCGCGGAGCATTCGATAACCTATCGATTCGCGGGCGTGGCCCGCCGGCTCTTGGGAAAGGCCCCTTCTTCCGCGGCTCATGCAACCCGCTAAGGAAGGAACCTGCCTCGGGCTGGCTACTCCACGGTGTTCCCGGGGAAAGGGGGCAAGCTCAGTTCTTGTCCGAGCTGCCCCCCGCCCCGCCGGACGCGAAGCGGCTGAAGGTCCGTTGCATCGCCTCCCAGGCCTCCATGCCGGCCGGCATGAACATCCGCGCGAGCTTCTCCGGTTCCAGCGACTCGAAGTACTCCGTGGTGCGCTTCTGCATCTGCTCCATCGCGGCGCGCTGGAAGTCCGTCACGTCGGGCCATCCGAGGAACGCCCGCGCCTCTTCCGGGGAACAGTCGATGTCGATCCTGATCTTCATGCGTTGCCTCCCGTTGTGGGCCGCGCGCAGGGGAATTGAGGGCGGCCGGAGCCGGGGTGGGAGCGGCAGCCGGTGCATCGGCCGGCGCCGGCATGGCTCACCCGTCGCATCGCACTCGCACGTAGGAGCCCGGAGCCGGCTCGATCGGCCCGAGCCCGCCCTCGCCCGGAACCCGCGCCGCCACCCGGCGCCCCGAGCGCCTCGACATCCAGCGGTGCCAGTCCGGCCACCAGGAACCGGGATGCTCCTCCGCCCCCTGAAGCCACTCGTCCAGCGACCGGGGGCGACGGCGGCCCGGGTTGATCCAGTGCTGGTACTTGTTCCGGTCCGGCGGGTTGATCACCCCCGCGATGTGCCCGGAGCCGGCGAGCACGAAGCGCCGGGGACCGGAGAAGAGGTTCATCGCCTTGTACACCGACGCGGCCGGCGCGATGTGGTCCTGGCGGGACGCCTGGAGGTACACGGGGGTGCGCACGTCGGCGAGGTCGATGGGCTGGCCGAGCACCTCGAACGCGCCGGGGGTGGAGAGGCGGTTCTCCTGGTACATGCCCCGCAGGTAGTCGAAGAAGAGGCGGGCCGGGAAGCGCGTCGAATCCGCGTTCCAGTAGAGGAGGTCGAAGGCGCGGGGCTTCTTGCCCATGAGGTAGCTCTCGACCGCGTAGTGCCACACGAGGTCGTTGGAGCGAAGCAGGTTGAAGGCGGCGGCCATGGAGGCCCCGTCGAGGAATCCTTGCCGCTCGACCTCCCCTTCGACGAGCTTGAGGGTCGATGCGTCGGTGAACACGCGAAGCTCGCCGCCGTCCGCGAAATCCACCTGCGCGGCGAAGAAGGTGGCCGCGCGGATCCGGGTCTCGCCGCGCGCGCCCATCCAGGCGAGGGCGATCGCGAGCAGCGTGCCGCCGATGCAGTAGCCGATGGCGGTGACTTCCCGCTCCCCCGTCGCCTCCTCGATCGCGTCGAGGGCGGCAAGGACCCCGTCGCGGAGGTAGTCATCGAAACCCCGGTCGCGATGGCGCTCGTCGGGGTTCACCCACGACACCATGAACACGGTGTAGCCCTGCGCGACGCACCAGGCGACGAACGAGTTCTGCGGACGGAGGTCCAGGATGTAGTACTTGTTGATCCAGGGCGGCACGATGAGCAGCGGCCGCTTGTGGACGGTCTGCGTCGCGGGCGCGTACTGAATGAGCTGAAGGAGCTCGTTCTGGAACACCACCTCGCCCGAAGTGACCGCGATGTCGGTGCCGATCTCGAACGCGTCCGGGGGGACGTGCTCGACGGCGAGCGGCCCCTTGCCCCTGGCGAGCGCGGCGGCGAGGTTCTCCGCCCCCTCGCGCAGGTTCTCCCCGCGCCGCTCCTTCGTCTCCCGCAGCACGGCGGGATTGGTGAACGCGAAGTTGGTGGGAGACAGCGCATCGACGATCTGGCGGCTGACGAAGTCCACCTTCTGCGCGGTGTCGTCGTCGAGCCCGTCGATGCTCTCCACCATGCGCTTCGCCCAGGTCGCGTTCAGCAGGTAGGCCTGCTTGATGTAGTCGAATACCGGGTTCTCCCTCCACTCGGGGTCGCGGAACCGCTGGTCCTCGGGCGCGGGCTCGGCCACCGGCGCGGCGGGCGGGGCCTGGTGCAGCAGGCGGGCGGTGGTGCCCATCCACAGGCGCTGGTAGTCCTGCCAGAGCTGCATCTGGGCCTCGACCATCCGCGCCGGATCGAAGCGGACCCGGCCGGCGAGGTCCCCCATCGCTTCGACGGCCCCCCCGGCCGCGCTCCCGGCGCCGCTCGCCCACGCCCCGGCCAAATCGGCCATCATCCGCTGGAGCTGCTCGGCGAACGCGTTCCCGCCGTCCGCGGCGGGGCCGTCCGGTCCGGTCCCCGCGCCGGCCGCGGCGTCGGGGCGCTCGTCATCGCGTCGATTCGCCATGGTTGGTGGACTCCGGCGGGGAGGAACGGCCCCGCCCTTGCCTTCCGCGACCTGCTCCAGGACCCGCTACGACGCCTGCACGGTGTCCTCGACCCGCGCCTTGAGCGGATCCGCGCACCGGGTGGAGGTATCGGTGACGATGCGGGCGAACTCCGAAGCCTGCGCGAGACCGAGGTTCATCATACGGGTGGCCGAATCGATCTGCACGGTGAGCCACTCGTCCATCGTCTTCGCCGCCAAGGTCCGGCCGACGGCCTCAATGCCCGCGTCCGCATTGGCGCGCGTGAACTCGATCGCCTTCTCCATGCAGGTCTCCATCCCCGCGATGGCCGCCTCGGAAGTAGCGGAGAGGGCGGAGGCGTTCTCGCTGGTGCCGTTCCCCATCTTCTCGCGCAGTGCCCGGGCGGCCTCGAGCTGCGCGGTGCTCGCCGCGGCCGCCCCGCGGCAGGCGCGGACCGTGGCCTCCGCAGTCATGCGCATGGTCCGCTCGAAGGCATCCCGGCCGAGCGCGGCCATGCTCTCGAGCGCTTCCGGACCGGCCGTCCCGAAGGCCGACTGCGTGGTCCCGGTCTTTGCACTTGCGTCCATCTTCGATTCTCCTCGTCCGTAGCTCGTCGCGCCGTCCGCGGGATGCGGGCCGGCATAATTTTTTGCAATGCAAAATAATAGAGCCGGAATTCCTCGTGTCAACCCCTTGACGGCTCGGCGCCTTCCGCGCTCGCAAAAGAGGCCGCATTCACACTCCTTGACTCGAATAATATCCGTATGTTGTATATCGTCCAAGGGGTCGGACAAAGGGCCGTCATCGGTCCCGGACAACGGTCGGCGGACGATCTTTTGCATTGCGTAGCCGGATCGGGTACAACCCGCGCATGGCCCGCTCGTCACCCGACCCCGGAAGCGTCCCGTGAGCCCGGAATCCGCCGCCCGAGGGTCCGGCGCGCCCGCCGTCATCCGCAAGTACGCGAACCGGCGGCTGTACAACACCGCGACCGGCCGGTTCGTCACCCTCGCGGATCTCCACGAAATGATCCGGCGCGGGGAGGACTTCGTGGTGCGGGAAGCGAAGACGGACCGCGACATCACCGCGTGGGTCCTCGCCCAGATCGTCGCCGAGGAGGCGGGCAGGGGAAACAACCTTCTGTCGCTCGGCTCCCTGCGCCGGCTCCTTCGCTTCTACCACGAGGGTCTCGGCGAGCATCTGTCCGCCTACCTCGAGAGCAGCATGGAGCTGTTCGCAGCGAACCAGCGCGACCTTGTCCGGAATCTGTCGAATCCGTTCGATCCGGTCGGTGCGCTCGCATCATTCCGCGAGCTCGGCGAGCGCAACGCCGAGTACTTCACGCGCCTCGTCCGGTCCGCGACAGGGGGAAGCCGCGACCCGGTCGACCCCTTGGAACCGAAAGACCCGGAGCCCCCCACGGCCACCGCGCCGGAGCCTCCCGCCGGGGAGCGGGAGGCCGCCCCCTCGGCCTCCCCGGGGGACGACATCCGGGCCCTGCGGGCGCAGCTCCTCGCCCTCCAGCATCGCCTCGACGCCATCGAGCGACAACGGGACGACTGATCCCCCGCCTCCCGGCTCCGTGCCGCCGGGGCCAAACGCGGTTCGCCGCGCGCGGCGCTCCTCAGCTCGCGGGGCCGGAATCGGACGGATAGACGAGGGGGTCGGCGATGCTCCAGTCGAGCGTCTCCTCGCGCACGTCCAGGTGGACCTGCGACCACGCGAGCCGCACCGCCGCCGGCTCGCCTTCCACCAGCAGCTCGAAGCTCCCGAGGTCGAGCTCCGGGGCCGGCCTCGACAGGAGCCGGGTGACGGCCCGGGCCGCCTCGAAAGGCTCAAGCATCCGGGACTGCCAGCGCCCGAACACCTTCGGGTTGTCCGCGAACTCCTCGGTCATCCCGGTCCGCACGAACGGCAGCATGAGACAGCAGGCGTTGACGAGCCCCGACGACCGGCCGAGGTTGACCTGGAGCACCCGGGGAAGGGGCAGGACCGCCCAGTTCGCGATGACGTAGCCGGGGACCGCGATCCCCGGGTCGATGGCCTGGCGGGAGGAAACGTAGACGAGGGTCAGCGGGCGGTCGTGGTAGACCGCCTCGCCGGCCCAGAGGTGGGTCATGGCGACGAAGCCGTCGATCTTCGTGTCGAGGACGGTCCTCGACTCCTCGAGGTGGTCGATGAAGCTCTGGCGCACCCGCGCCCGGCGCTCCGCCCGGCTCTCCTCTTCGCGCTCCGGCAGGGCGCGCCCGAAACGGTATCCCTTCTCGGTGAGCCCCGAGTTGCAGATGACGAGGTCCGGCCCGCCTCCGTCCATCTGGTCGACGACGTAGCCCCGCGAGGCCCAGAGGTCGCGCATGTTGGTGACGTCGGCCTGGAGGGCGAACGCCTTCACCCCGTGCTCGCGGAGCTTCGCGACGAGGTCGAAGCCGTCCCGGTAGCTCCGGTGGAAGTGGACCCCCACCACCTTGGCCCCGTTCATGGCCGCCGCGAGGGCGAAGGCCTGCCCGATGCCACCGTCGCGTCCCGAGCCCGTGATGAGCACCCGCTTGCCGGCGAAGGCGCCCCGGGAGGACTCCGGAAACCGGAAGTTGTCGATGGGTGCGGTGAATGCCATGAGCCTGTCTCCTTCCGGTCGATTCCGCCGGCGGATCCCCCAACGCCGGCGTGCCGCGGGCGCTCCAGCCGGGCTTGTCGCGCGCTTCCTGAGGATTCCGCCCCCGGAATGCCGCAAGAATCATTCCGGAGACGCCCCGACGTCTCCAGTGCGCGACCCTTCAGACCATCCCGAACGGCCCGCAGGCTATTGTGAACCAAGTGGCAGGTAGAATTCCGGTCGACCCCGAACCGCGCAGCTCCGCCGCCGCCAGCCCGTGACTCTCGCCGTCGCCATCCAGATGGACCACGTGAACGGCGTCGACATCGACGCCGACAGCACGTTCGCGCTCGCCCTCGAGGCGCAGCGCCGCGGGCACACCCTCTACCACTACCTCCCGTCCGACCTCAGCTTCCGCGAACGGCGCCTCACCGCGCACGCCCAGCCCCTCGAGGTGCGGCGGGAGCGAGGCCGCCACGCGACCCTCGGGGGGTTCGAAACGGTCGATCTCGCCGACTTCGACGTGGTGCTGATGCGCCAGGACCCGCCCTTCGACCTCGCCTACATCACCGCCACCCACCTCCTCGAGCACATCCACCCCGCGACCCTCGTCGTCAACGACCCGGTGAGCGTCCGGAACGCGCCCGAGAAGCTGTTCGCGACCCACTTTCCCGAGCTCATGCCGCCGACCCTCATCACGAACCGGGCGGACGACATCCACGCCTTCCGCCGCGAGCACCGCGACATCATCGTGAAGCCCCTGCACGGCAACGGCGGGGCGGGGGTCTTCCACCTCCGGCCGGGCGACGAGAACCTGAACGCGCTCCTCGAGATGTTCGGCGAGCTCTGGGCGCGCGAGCCGATGATGGTGCAGCGCTACCTCCCGGAGGTGCAGGAGGGCGACAAGCGCATCATCCTCGTCGACGGCGAGGCGGCGGGGGCCGTCGCCCGGATGCCGGCGGCGGGAGAGGCGCGCGCCAACTTCCACGCCGGGGGGACGCCCCGCAAGACAGAGCTCACCGGGCGCGATCGCGAGATCTGCCAGGCGCTCGGCCCGGTGCTCCGCGAGCGCGGGCTCGTCTTCGTCGGGATCGACGTGATCGGCGAGTGGCTCACCGAGATCAACGTGACCTCCCCGACCGGGATCCAGGAGATCGACCGGCTGGACGGCATCCGCATCGAGGCCGCCATCTGGGACGCGATCGAGGGCCGCCGGGCGGCGAGCGCCTGAACGCCCCGGACGCCCCGCGCGACTGCCGACGCGACCGCCCTCCGGCTCCTCGTCCACGCAAGTCCGGTCCCACCGAGTCAACAGGTCTCGCCGAGTCAGCCTGCTCTCACCGCACCACTCCGATCCCACCGATCCACGAAGCACCGCCTTGTTCACCGTCGAAGAAATCCGCACCGCCCTCGGGCGACGGGGCCCGGCCGAGCCCGCTTCCCCGTTCACCGCGGAGTGGCGGAACGCCTCGGTCGCAATGGCCCTCGCGGGCGAGGGCGACGGGCTCGAGGCCTGCTTCATCCTGCGCACGGTGCGGGACGGGGACCCCTGGTCCGGCCAAGTCGCCTTCCCGGGCGGGCGGGCCGAGCCCGGCGACCCCGACGCGGCGGCGGTGGCGGAGCGCGAGACCTTCGAGGAGATCGGGCTTCGCCTCACTCGCGACCAGTGCCTGGGCGCCCTCCCCGCCCAACCCCTGTACCGGATCGGACCCCGCGGGTCGCTCTCGCCCTTCGTGTACCACCTGGGACCGGACTTCCGCCGCAGGGGAGCCACGGGCTGGCGGGCGACCCTGAACCACGAGGTGGCGGAGGCGTTCTGGGTTCCGCTCCGGCACCTGTTCGACCCCGGCACGGCGACGAGCATCGAGTGGGAGCGCCCCGGGCGGGCGGAGACGGTGCACCCCGGCATCGACTTCGAGGGCCACGTGATCTGGGGCCTCACCCTGCGGGTGCTCGGCACGTTCGCGGATCTGGTCGGGAAGCGCCTCCCCGCCCTCTCCCCCTGACGGGACGCGGACCGCCGCGCGGGACCCCGGCGCGGCGCGCATCCGCTCCCCGGCTCCGTCCGCACAAATTTTTGGTGGTATGACCTTCCGGGACGCCAAGCCGATTTCCATCCCTCCCTTCGATGGCTTCATCTTCAGCCTGACCACGCCGTGGCCGTAGCACTGTCCGGTAACGCCGCGATTCGAATCGTCTCTTGACGGATTCCATACGTCCGAGCTCAGCATGGATCGCGCGGTTGCGCATGTCATCCGCAGGGTGCCAAGGCGTGCCCGAGGAGAGCTTGGAGGATCGCGAGGACAGCCCGCGCAATGGACCTGGTCGGTTGCGTTTCGCCTCACCCGACAAGGAGGCGATGCCGACATCTTGCGGACGGTAGCATGAATATAGAGGGGCATGCCCAGAGATCGGTCTGAGCATGCCCCGACCGCCCGTCAGCCGTCGCGGCGCATCTGCGCTCGATCCTTCGCGTCCTCATAGCCGATGATCGAGCCCGCCGTACCCGCCACCACTGCCGCGGCAACGGCACCAGCCACTCGTGCTCCCGGAAGCCAAGCAACGAGCTCACTGCCGAGCGCCGCACCGTCGATTGCGGCTCTCACATCGTGAGCAATCACGAGCTTGGCGATGTCGTAGTCGATGTCCCTCAGCACGTTCTGTGCATACTCCACGCTGCTCACGATAATCTCCACAATAGCCCGAGCGACATCACCGAGCCCATCAACGGCTTGCTCATAGGTCACCATGACGCGACTCAACAGGTCATCCAAATTATCCGCATTGAACAGCACGTCGAGCGTCTGCCTGAGTACATCATCGTCGTTGCCTTCGAGCAGATCGGGCAGTTCGGCCAAGCTTGTCCGCGCTTGATCGAGTCCCGCCCGGGTCAGTGCCAGCGTGCCGCCAAGCTCCTCAGCAGCTTGTTCAAGCCACCGGCGATGCAGTCCCCGAATGTCATCCGGAGACACCGGTAACCGCACTTCATCCTGAGCGACCGCACCCGGTATGAGCCCGCTGGCCATCGCACCCGAACCGAGCGCCATCGCAGCAAGCGCCTCACGTCGTGTTTTCCTTCGATGAGTCATGTGGAGTTCCCCCCTTTCATGTCGACATGACGGGCACGGCGAGCTCTATGAGACGCTGGAGAGTGCCTGCCACTGCATCCAACCCCGGAACGAACTTGGGCAAGGGGTATTGCGTATCATGTGCTCGCCCTCCCGATTGTCGTGGTACGAGTCGAGACTCGCGTGATGGGAGGATAAACGCGGTTGGATTAACAATTGATGGACGAAACGTGAACGATTGTTCATCATCGTACGGGGGCATCGGCACTTTTCGAAACGAATTGAAGGGCGAATCTGTCCCACCTCGCCTTGTCGGCAGCTACAATCCTTCTCCTGAGATGGTGTCGGATCCGGCTCCCGGGGAATCGGGTGTCGTCCGGGAGCCTCGAACCCGGATGACCGGGCTCGACGAGAAGGAGAGCATCATGTCCAGAACGATACGCAGTCTGCTTCCAGGTGGATGGCTCCGAGGGGCGACCGTTCTGTGTATGGCGGCAGCCGGCGCTGTCGGAGCGACGGCGGCAGAATACGAGAATCCCGGCGGGGTGGCGGTCATCATCGGCAACCGCACCTACGCCGAGGGGATCCCGGAGGTGACCTTCGCCCACCGCGATGCGGACGCATTCCGGGGCTACGTGCTTGATGTCCTTGGCTTCGACCCGGAGAATGTCATCGACCTCCGCGACGCCACCCAGGCCCAGATGTGGTCCACCTTTGGAAGCCGGGTTTCGGCGGATCGCAGTGATCTGTGGTCCTATCTGGACCCGGCCGGCAACTCCGACGTGGTAGTGTACTACTCTGGCCACGGTGCACCGGGCATCGAGGACAAGCGCGGTTATCTGCTGCCGGTGGACGCCGACCCGAACACTGCGGAGCTGAACGGCTATCCCATCGACGTGCTGTACCGGAATCTCTCCGGCCTCGACGAGGCGCGATCCGTGATGGTCTATGTGGATGCCTGCTTCTCCGGGAACAGCGGAGGAGGGATGTTGATCGACTCCGCCTCCCCGGTTTACGTGAGTCCGGACCTGCCGGAGACAGCAGGTAAGCGGCTGGCGGTGCTGACCGCAGCCACCGGCAAGCAGCTCGCCTCTTGGGACCGGGAGGCGGGCCACGGACTGTTTACGAACCATCTGCTGGAGGCACTCCACGGTGCCGGAGACGCGAACGCCGACGGAGAGATCACTGCGCGGGAGGCGAAGACGTATCTGGACCGCCACATGACTCGCGCCGCACGCCGCACTTGGAAGCGCCGGCAGAACGCGAGCCTTGTCGGGAGTCCGGACACGGTGCTGGCGAGCACAGGAGCGGATGGCGTATTCCCGCCACGTCCTGAGTCAAGCGCACCCAAGGCGGAGCCGACCGTGACGGTGATGGAAGATGATGGGGCGGGAGAGCCCGAGGCGGTGGAAGAGCCGTCGCTGCCTTCGTCGGTCGGGGATGCGGAGTCGGTCGAGAAGGCGTTGGGCCTGACGCACGCGCAACGGGTACTGGTGCAGCGGGGGCTTGCAGCACTCGGGTTCAAGGTGGGTGCGGCGGACGGGTGGTTCGGTATTCTCACGCGTGGAGGGATAGCGACGCATCAGAGGGAGAAGGGTTTGCCGGAGACGGGATTTCTGACGCGGGAGCAGTTCGAGGCATTGATGATGGAGGGCCAAAAGGCTGCGAAACTGGCGAAAGTGAAGAAGGTCGGGAACCGGTTCCGAGATTGTGCAGGGTGTCCGGAATTGGTGTCGATACCTGCCGGAAGTTACGAGATAGCGGAGCAAGACGGCGATGAAGGGCCGGTGCACGAGATGTACCTTGGGGATCCATTCGCTGTGGGTATGTACGAGGTGACGTTTGCGGAGTGGGATGCATGCACGTCGGAGGGTGGGTGCTCGGGGTACCGTCCAAATGACGAGAATGGTCGTGGGAAGCGTCCGGTCGTCAATGTAAGTTGGGAGGATGCGCAGAGGTATGTGACGTGGCTGTCGGAGAAGACAGGGCAGGAGTATCGGTTGTTGAGTGAGACCGAGTGGGAATACGTGTCGACCAAATTCGTGCTGCACGACGAGGACGTATGGGAATGGATGGAGGATTGTTGGAACAATAGTTTCAGTTACCGTGAAGTGCCCGCAGATGGGAGTGCTTGGGAGGGCGGGAATTGCGATAATCGGGTGTTGCGTGGCGGAGCGTGGTACTACGTACAGGGCATTTCCGGACATCGCTTCGGAAACTCCACCGGGGTGCGGGCCAGCTACGTCGGCTTTCGAGTTGCCCGGACGTTGGTGGCGGCGGACGAGGCGGGACAGCACCAAGCGGAGGAGGAGCGCCAGCAGGCGGAGGCGCCGCGCCGACTGGAACAAGAGCAACGGCAGAGAAGCGAGCTCAGGACACGATTGGAGCGTGAGCGTCGAGAAGCAGAGGCGGCCCGCCGTGCGGACGATGCGGCATTCTTGAGCGCGAAGGTCGCGGGGACAGCGGAGTCGTATTCGTCATACCTGGAGACGTATCCCTCGGGTCGTCATGTGGCGGAGGCGCGGCGATTGCGAACCGAGGCGGAAAAAAGGGAGCGAAGTCCAAAGGTGGGTGAGCGATTTCGGGACTGTGAGATCTGTCCTGAAATGGCAGTGGTTCGGTCGGGTTCGTTCATGATGGGTAGTAAGGAACCGCTTTCCTTGAGGAGGGTTGGTTACCATGAGAGTCCAATGCATCGAGTTACGATAGCTTATCCGTTCGCAGTGGGGGTATATGAGTTGACACGGAGGGAATGGAATTGGTTTGTGGAAGAGACCAATCATTCGATGGGAGATGGATGCTGGATTGTTGAGGATGGCGAGTGGGCAATGAATTCAGAGGGGGACTGGCGCAATCCAGGATTTCCGTTCTCACAGGGCGATGACTCGCATCCGGTGGTGTGTGTGAATTGGGAGGATGCGCAGACGTATGTGCAGTGGCTGTCGATGAAGACGGGGAATCGTTATCGATTATTGAGCGAGTCGGAGTGGGAATTTGTGGCGCGTGCCGGGACGAGGACGCATTTCTGGTGGGGTGAAAAGGTAGGTCGGAATCAGGCGAATTGCGCCCATGGATGTGAAAGTTATTGGGGCGGTAAGGGGACGGCGCCGGTTGGTTCGTTCTTGCCGAATGCGTTTGGCCTGTACGACGTACATGGGAATGTTTCGGAGTGGGTTGGGGACTGTTACCACAAGAACTACTCGGCTGCGCCAGCAGACGGTAGTGTGTGGGCGGATGGTGGTGATTGTAATGGTCGCATAAAACATCGCATGAAACGGAGCGGTTCGTGGGTTAACCCACCGGTGGACATGCGCTCCGCGTCTCGCTCTAGTGACCCCCCGAAAGCTCGGAGTTATAATGTAGGCTTCCGAGTTGCCAGGACATTGGATTGATTCCCGGCATTGTCACATGCGATTGGCATTGGACGAGATCATCGCCGACTTGGCGGCGTTTCAGGGCCTGTCCAGTCGTGAAAAAGCGGAACGATTTTCCGTGGATGAGAGCCTGGGGGAGGAGGCGCAACTGCCATCGGGGCTCCGCACCCGCAACGGGTCAGGTCTACCAACTCCTGGCCCACTTCCCGACATGACGGCACAATGATGGCGGCGGTTCCATCACCTCCGATATCCCCGCGATGAACCCCTTTCGCCCCGGTGCCGGCTTGCCCCCGACCTACATGGGGCATCGGTCCGAGATCGAGCGGCCGCTGCTCGATATGCTGGATCGCCTTCGGCATGGAGAGCAGGGACCCCACTTCCATTACCTGTACGGCCCGCGCGGCAACGGCAAGACCGTGATGCTCGATTGGCTCGAACGGCAGGCCGGACAGCGGGACGGCCCGGGAGGCATGATCAGGCTCCGTCTTCTCCCGGAAGACGTGCGGTCTCCGGACAGGCTCGCGACCGCGCTCGTCCAAGCTCGGCCGTGGTGGTCCCGAAACCTGAAGCGGCTGCGCATCGGCCTGAAGGCCGATGCGTCCGGCTTGGTGTCCGTTTCGATGAACGGACCGGGAATTCATCCCTCTCCACCGCTGGGTCGGCTGCTGGCCGATGGCGCCTCCGCCGTGCTGCTGACCCTGGACGAAGCGTACGAGGCCGATCCACAGATGCTGGCCGACCTTTTGAATGCAGTGCAATGCGCGGGCCGGACTCGACCCCGTCGGCATCGTGCTGGGCGGAACACCCGGTCTCGTGGATACACTGGACGCCAGCAACGCCACCTTCTGGATCCGGGGTCTGCGTCTGCCGGTCAGCCTTCTGTCGAACGACGAAGCGCACTCCGTCCTGGCGCATCCATTGGCGCAGGCCGGCGTTACTGCCGAGGAGTCCGCCTTGGCCGCGCTCGCGCAAGCAGCGGCCGGCTATCCGTTCTTCCTTCAACTCTACGGAGAGGCGGCCTGGAATGCCCTGCGACAGTCCGATGCCGGGGCGCTCTCGACCGAGCAGGTGGAAGTCGCCATCAAGGCCGTCGAGTCTCGCCGGAAAAAGACGGGACCTTGGCACTCCTACGTGATGTCGCCGTTGCCTTCCGCAATGCGGGCGGGGAGATGACGGACTCGCAGATCAATGCAGTGCTGGCGAAACACGACGGTTCGATCGAGGCCATGCTGTCCCTGTTGAACAGCCGGGGTTTCATCTGGCAGGAAGGCGATGACCATTGGACATCCGGCACCCCGAGCCTCATGGACTACATGATCGAGCAAACGGAGTCCGGGCCTGGCGCCGATGGCCCCGAAACGGCGCGAGGCAGAGGGCAGTAACCCACAGTCCAAGGCTGCGTATTCCGGCCGAAACCGAGCGCCCATAATGAGCGAGGATGAGGATTCCACCACCATCAAGTGCACCAGCGACATCTTCAAGCGCGTCATCGCGGAGATTCAGGGAGCGATGCAGCGTCCCGGATTCCGCATGACGGACGAGGAACCGGGCGCCGCCGACCTCGGCTGCGAGATCGCCGACCGCCGTCCCAAGCGCCTGCTCATCGAGACTATCGATCGGCAGACGGGAGTTCCCTCTTGAGCGACGACATCCTCTACGAACGCCGCGGCCACGTGCGCCTCATCACCATCAACCGCCCCGCGCGGATGAACTCGATGGACTTCGCGGCGAACGACGCCCTCATCGAACGCTGGAAGGAGTTCGACGCGGACGACGACGCCCGGTGCGCGGTCATTACCGGCGCCGGGGACCGGGCGTTCTGCGCGGGCGCGGACCTCAAGACCTACACGATGGCCTACGCCACCACCCCGGTCCCGGAGTTCCGGCGCCGCTTCACGAACGGCCCCGGCTTCGGCGGCATCACCCGGAACCTCCCCATCTTCAAGCCCATCGTCGCGGCGGTGAACGGCTACGCGGTATCGGGGGGGCTCGAGCTCGCCCTCGCGGCCGACATCCGCTTCTCAGCCCCCAACGCCCGATTCGGGCTCCAGGACACGCGCTGGGGCTTCCACGCCTGCGACGGGGCGCTGGTGAGGCTCAAGGAGATCGTCGGGCTCGGCAACGCGATGGAGATGATCCTCTCCGGCGACCTCTTCGACGCCGAGCACGCGTACCGCATCGGACTCGTCAACCGGGTGGTCGACGCGGACCGCCTCCTCGCCGAGTCCCTCGACTACGCGGCCCGGCTCGCGAGCCGCGCCCCGCTCCCGCAGCGGATGGCGAAGGAGGTCATGCACCGCATCCACGGCATGAGCCTCGACGAGGCGCTTCGCCTGGAGTCCGACTCGTTCCGCGACCTCGGCGACACCCACGACCTCGACGAGGGGACGCGCGCCTTCCGCGAGGGTCGCGACGCCGAGTTCCTCGGGCGGTAGCTCCCAGCCCGGGAACGCGATACCTTCGCTGTCGTCGAGCCCGCGATTTCGGACCGGATTCGTGCCGGCCCGGAAAACCGCCCCGTTCCTTCCATTGGCGGCACGGTAGGATAAGGCTCATCCACCCACGAAAGGAGTTGGAACCATGCAACAGTCTCTGCACTCCACCGCCAAGCTGCTCAGCCTCGCGGCCGCGGTGTCCTTCGCCACCGCCTGCGCCACCGTGCCGCCCGCCGCAAGCGCACAGGGAAACGTCGCCACCAACATCCCCGTGCTCGTCATGAGCGAGGACGAGAACCCGGATACAGTGAAGCGCTCGAGCAACATCTTCAAGCGGGTCATCGCCGAGCTCCAGAGCTCCATGCAGCGCCACGGCTTCCGCATCATCGACGAGGAATCGGTCGCGGTGGACCTCGGCTGGACCATCTCCGACCGGCGCCCCAAGCGGGAGCTCATCGAGCGCATGAAGCTCATGCCCAAGAGCGGCAAGGCATCGCACCAGGTGCGGGCCTGGGTTCTCTTCCGCATCCACGCGCAGGCCAAGAAGCTCTCGTTCGCGACCAAGGTGCGGACGCGAATCGAAGGAGAGATCTACGACGCCGAGAACAACCAGTTCCTGGACTCGTTCGAGTGGCCCGACACGGCGGCGGGTCAGGGCAGCGAGATCGAGTACCCGGCGCCTCACGACTGCCTGGAGAATCGACTCTGCATCAGCGAGGTGGTGGGTGACCGGGCGCGGGAAATTGCGGGTTCCCTGGGTGACACGCTGGCCAAGAAGCTCACGCGGTACTCACCACCGCGCGGAAGCGGAACCCGAGTCGGCGGGGGAACGGTGGTCACCGGCGGCGGCTCCACCGCGGGCGACCCCGGCCACGGCATGATCACCGCCTACACGGTCACCTTCCGGTACTTCGACGACCACGAGGCGCTGACGATTGTCGGGGTCATGGCCGAGGAGTTCCCCGGCTACCGTACTCACGACCTCATCAACAAGTCCGCCACCGTGCGGCGCTACAACTACCTCACCTCCGCGAAAGCGGTCAAGCTCGAGGAGTGGCTCTACATCCTGCTCCGCGACATGGGCTTCGACGTCAAGAACGAGCTCCTGATCTCCGTGTCGGGCAGCAGCATCCTCGTCGACAAGCTCATCCCTACCACGGACCGCCCGGAGTCCCCGGACGAGAAGAAGCGCTTCAAGTAAGCGCGTCCACGACTCCATCCCACACAATACCGGAACGGCCCCCGCGCGGGGCCGTTCCGGTTTTTTCCCTCCGCTGGGCGCAAGCGCCGCGTGCAAGCGTCCCGAACGACCGACTTCCACCTTGTTGCGAAGGTTGGGGGGCGCATCTAAGATGGAAATCATGCATTTCAATTTCACGATTTCCACTCGTCCGAAGCGACGATCATGCGGTACATCGAGCGCTCCCTGGAGCCCGTGCTGAGGAGGGCGACGGCCGAGTTTCCGGCCGTCGTGCTCACCGGTCCGCGTCAATCCGGGAAGACGACCCTCCTCCGACACCTCTTTGGCCGGGACTACCGTTACGTCTCGCTGGAGCCGCCGGACGTTCGCGCGACCGCACAGGCGGATCCCCGTTCTTTCCTGGAGGCGTTCACCCCACCGGTCATTTTCGACGAAGCACAGTATGCGCCCGACCTGTTCCCATACATCAAGGAGAGGATCGACGAAGACCGGCACACGCCTGGTCAGTACCTGCTGACCGGCTCACAAAACCTCGCCATCACCGAGAGCATCACCGAAAGCCTCGCGGGACGTGCCGCCATGCTCCGCCTGCTGCCGCTTTCCCGGCGGGAGGCGGAGGGGTGCCCGGAACGCCCCCTTCCATGGGAAATGGATCGCGGGCCGAAGGCGGCCGGTCGATTCACCTACGGGGAGCTCTGGAACGCATTCCTGATGGGCGGATACCCGGAGCCGTTCACCCATCCCGAGCGAGATGCGGCCCTTTGGCATGGAAGCTACATCCAGACCTACCTCGAGCGGGACGTGCGCAACCTCCGGCAGGTCGGGAACCTCACCGAGTTCCGGAACTTGATGCAGGTGCTTGCCGCCCGCACCGGACAGCTCCTCAACCTGACCGATGTCGCGCGGGACCTCGGCGTCGCCGTCAACACGGTGAAGGCCTGGCTATCCGTGCTCGAAGCAACGTGGCAGGTCATCGTGCTGCGCCCATACTTCGCGAACGTCGGAAAACGACTCGTCAAGACTCCCAAGGTCTATTTCACGGATGTCGGAACGCTTTGTCATCTTGCCGGGCTGAAAGATGCGGAGCACGCTGCTTCCGGCCCCTTGGGAGGCGCCATTCTGGAGACGGCGGTGCTCTCCGAGGTGGTGAAATCGCTCGCCCACCGAGCAATCGAACCACAGGTCTTCTTCTGGCGAACGCTCGCGGGTACGGAGGTGGACATCGTGGTGGCCGCGGCAGGGAAGCTCGTGCCGATCGAGGTGAAACTCTCGGCCACCCCCCGACCGGGCATGGCGGCCGCCATCCGGACGCTTCGGAACGACCTCGGCGAGGCCGCGATGCCCGGATACGTGGTGCATCCCGGCGATCTGCGCCTGCCACTCGGTTTCGGCGTCACCGCGCTCCCGTTCGCGGAGCTGTGAACGCCTGCCGGGGAGGCATGCCCGGATCGTCCTCCAAGCCTGCCTCCCCGGAACCCGCTACGGCAATGCTGCGGCCAAAGCCTGCTCAGGCTGAAGGTGACCGCATCGAAGGGAAGGATGCGGATCGGATCGTCGTCCCGGGCGGTGGCGATGTAGGCAAGCGTCTTGCACTTGTCCACACGCTTGGCAGGACGGCGCCCGGTGCGGGAACGGGCGGTGCGGTCACTCGATGGCGACGATTCCGCCCTTCTCCTTCTTTTCCTCGCCCGCGCCTTCGCCGGCCGCCGTGCCCGCCGCGGGCCCCTCGCTTCGGGGGGCCGACGCGTCGTCCGCGCCGATCACGACCACCCCCGAATCCGACTGGTCCGCCGGCGCTCCGGCCGGCGCGGCCGGCTCCTCCTTCCCGGCCGCCGGCTCCTCGTCCCACCGCTTGTGGAAGGTGACGATCTCGACCCGGCGCTGGGCGGGCGCGGTGGGCGGCAGGTCGGAACGCGGCCGCTCCTCGCCGTAGCCGCGCACCTCGCGGAAGCGCGCTTCGGCGAGGGCAAAGTGCTCCCGCAGGTAGGTCGCGACCGCCTGCGCCCGCCGCTCGGAGAGCTCCCGGTTGAAGTCCGCCGGGCCGCCCGTATCCGTATGGCCGTACACCCCGACCGGAACCTCCCGGAGCACCTCGGAGACGAGCGCCTCGCCGAGCTCCCGGAGCTGCGCCGTGGCTCCCTCGCCGATCTCGGCCGAGTTCTTCCCGAACTCGATCCGCAGGTCGACGGAGCGGCGCTCGAGCGGGTCCCCGGTGATCGGGATGAGCTTGCCGATGAGCGTGTCCCGCCCCACGACCGGCTCCTCGCCGGCCGCTCCGGCGGGGAGCGGAGCCGACAGCCCCGCAAGCCCGACGAGGACGGCCAAGGCGAGGACAGCGGCTGCCGCCCATCGCCCCTTCGAGCCAAGGTGGAGACGGGATCCCGATGGATTGCCTGCCATGATCGGCTCTCCCCTACTTGAAGCGAAGATCGGACTGCGGCGCCTGGATCTGCAGCTCCTGGTCCCGCTCGATCGACACCACTTCGGGCATGGCGAGGATCCGGGCGATGAGCTCCCCGTCCGCGGTGAGTGCGATGGCCGGGAAGAGGTTGAAGGTCCGGACGGCGGCGAAATCCTCGGCCGGCATCGTGGCCTCGAGGCGCTCCATGACTCGGGCGGTGACAGCGGCGACGGAGTCGTCATCGCCGGAGCTGCCTGCCGCTCCCGTCCCGTCATCCACCGCGAGGTTGACGATGATCGCGAGCTTCCCGGGCGCGTCGACACCCCCTGCGGGCGGACCCGTCGTGGCCAGCTTCATGTCGCCGGCGGGCGGCTGGCAGGCGGCCAGGAGCCCGGAAAGGACCACGATCGAGAGAGCGCGCACCAAGCGAGCAGGGCCGTCGGCGCGGCGCCCTCCCCCGCCCGACGCGGGCCCTAGCTGGTGACCGGTTTCCATCCCTTTCCATCCTCTTTCGGCGCGTCGGGCTTGGGTTGCGGGGTGGGCGGAACCGGCTGCGGGAGCGGCTCCGGCTCCACCGGCGTCGTGGCCGCGCAACCCACCAGCAGGCCGGACAGCAGCAGGCATGACGCCGAACGGCCCAGGACGCGATGAACTTCGCGGCGGCGGTTCTCGCTCCGCCTCGCTTCTAACCGGTGATGGGTTTCCATTCGTCCTTCTCCTCGTCATCGGGCTTGGGTTCATCGGCGGGGTCCGCATCGAGGTTCATCTGGGGGACGGGCGGCAGGTCCGCGCCCGCGGCGGTGGACCGAAGGGAGCCGATGGCTTCGCCGAGGTCGATCAGCTCGGCCTCGACCCCGCCGCGGCGCGGGTCCTCGACCTCGGTCCCCGTGCTCTTCAATGCCCGGAGCAGCTCGGCCACCGAGCTCCGCGGCGAGGCCTGCTTCAGCAGGGCGATGGCCGCGGCAACGTGCGGAGCGGCCATGGACGTTCCCGGCCAGCTATCGTATCCGCGCTCGAGCCGGCCGCCCCCGCCGCCCTTCACGATGGAAGAGCGGATGTCCACCCCGGGAGCCAGCAGGTCGAGGGCCGGCCCGCTGTTGGAGAAGGACGCGACCTCCTCCGACTTGGTGACCGCCCCGACGCTGATGAACCCCTCGATGCAGGCCGGGAATCCCACCGGGGACGCCCGGTGTTCCTTCGAGCCGTTCCCCGCTGCCACCACCACCGGAACGCCGACCTGCCGGAACAGGCGCGAGGCGTAGTCCCAGATGCGCGAACGGCAGACGCCCGGGCGCTCCCGCTCCGCGCCGAGGCTCATGTTCACCGCCCCGATCACCCCCGGATACCGCTGGGCGAGGGTAAGCACCACGTCCAGCCCGGCGAGGATGTTGCGCCCGCTCATGCCGCGGCTCCTCCGGTTGGCGACGTTGATGATGATGAGCCGAAGGTCGGGACCGACCCCGGCGAGCTCTCCGTCCACCGCCCCGCCGAGGGCGATCCCGGCCACGTGGGTCCCGTGCGAGCCGGCCGGAAAGGCTGCTCCCCGGCCAAGCATCCTGCTGCGCCCGTTCGGGCAGATGTCCGAGAAGCAGCCCTCGAAGACGGTGCGCCTCGCGAGGAAGGGGTGGCGGGTGTCCACGCCGTCGTCGATGACGGCGATCGCGAGTCCCCGGCCGGCATAGCCGTTGCGCCACGCCTCGGGCGCCCCGACGATCTCCACGCTCTCTTCGAGGAACGGCTCGAGCACCGGATCGTCCCAGACCTCGACCCCGCTCCCGTGCTCCTTCGCGGCCCGGAGCGAGGCGGCGTCCATCTCCATCGCGAGCACCGGGAAGTTCCGGTACCGCCGGGTTACGGAGACGCTCGGGGAGGTCGCCTCCAGGTTCCGGGCGAGCTCGTCACCGGTGATGGCGACCGGGCCGTCACCGCGGCTCCCCTGGTTCAGCTCGTCGCCGGTGACGGCCTGCCATCCGGTAACGAGAACCGAGACCGTTCCTTCGGTCTCGGCGCTCGCAACCAAGCGTTCGAAATCGTCGGCGAGCGCCCGTTCGGCGGCCGGCAATTGACCGACCGCCGCGACCAAGACGGCGAGCAGCATGCGCCGGAGACACGTACTCCTGCGGCTGGACCGGACTTCGGGTGCTTCCGGCGCTACCGGTGCTCCGGAAGCTCGTGCCGCTCCGACCGCTCCGATGGAGGTCCCCTTCGTCTCAATTCCGCGCGCGTACATCCGGCAACTCCCCTCTCCGCTTCGCCCTCTCGGTCCGACGTTCACCCGCCGGCGACTCACGGGTGGGTTAATGGAAGGTTCGGACGACCATTTTCGGAAGCTGCCCCGCGAGTCGCAAGCGGGCGACGGCCGCGGGCAGGACGCGGCACGGCGTAGCACGGGGCGGCACGGCCGGAGAGCCCGCTTCCGATACCCGGCGCCAACGGGGCGCATACCTCCCCTCCCCCTACGGCAACGACCGGACCACCCGGAACCCGAAACCCGGCGCCCGTGTCGAAGGGTCGCTCCGGGAGCGGTTCGCGGACCGGAGGGACATCGGCCCCCAGTTCCAGGCGCCGCCCCGCAGCACCCGCTTCTCGCAGTTCGCGCGGGAGAACGCGGTTCCGTCCGACGGGGCCTTCGCATAGTCGGCCTCATAGCAGTCCTCCACCCACTCCGCCACGTTCCCGTGCAGGTCGTGGACGCCAAAGGCGTTCGCGGAGAACGAGCCGACCGGCGAAGTCCTCCGGTCATCCCAGCGACTGCCGCACGATTCGCAGTTCGCCCGGCCCGAGCCCACCGCGTCACCCCAGGTGAACCTCGTCCGCGACGGCTTGTTCGCCCGCGCCACGTACTCCCATTCGGCCTCGGTCAGCAACCGGTAGTCGTTTCCCGTGGTCCGCGAGAGCCACTCGACGTACGACCGCGCGTCTCTCCAGCTCACGAAGATGACCGGCCGGTCCCCGCGCCCCCAGCCCCTGTCCCGCGGGCGATACCCCTCGCAACCACCCTTCGCGACGCAGGCATCCCACTCGTCGAAGGTCAC
>JAJDXW010000021.1 GCA_022823045.1 Gammaproteobacteria bacterium | reverse complement strand
CCTTTACTCGCCGCTCGTCTTCCGGCTCGCCCGGGCCGTCGCGGGGAACATCGTGGTGATGGACTACATCGAGGCGGCGCGGCTGCGCGGCGAGAAGACCTCGTACCTCATCGTGAAGGAGATCCTGCCGAACGCGACGGCCCCGCTGGTGGCGGAGTTCGGCCTCCGGTTCTGCTTCGTCTTCCTCGCCATCTCCGCCCTCTCGTTCCTTGGCCTCGGCATCCAGCCGCCGACCGCGGACTGGGGCTCGATGGTGCGCGAGAACGCGACCCTCATCTCGTTCGGCGAGATGACCCCGCTCATCCCCGCCGCCGCCATCGCGCTTCTCACGGTGGCCGTCAACTTCGTGGTGGACTGGATGCTCCATCTCTCCTCCGGTCTCAAGGAGTAACGCCATGAACCAGGAACAGAAACGGGGCCTTCTGCTCAAGATCCGGGGCCTTCGCATCGAGGGGCGGGCCGATGAGAAGTGGTTCGAGATCGTGCATGGCGTCGACCTCGACCTGCACCGCGGCGAGGTGATGGGTCTCATCGGGGAGTCCGGGGCCGGCAAGTCCACGATCGGGCTCGCCGCCATGGGCTTCACCCGCGACGGGTGCAGGATCTCGGACGGCACCATCGAGTTCGACGGCATCGAGCTCACCTCCTCGCCGGAGGAGGACCTCCGGATGCTCCGCGGCGCGCGCATCGCCTACGTGGCGCAGTCCGCGGCCGCCTCGTTCAACCCCGCCCACAAGCTCATCGACCAGCACACCGCCGCGCCGGTCCAGCACAAGATCCGGACCCGGCGCGAGAGCGAGCAGGACGCGATGGAGCTCTACCGGCGGCTGCGGTTGCCCAACCCCGAGGAGATCGGGTTCCGGTACCCGCACCAGGTCTCGGGCGGACAGCTCCAGCGGGCGATGACCGCGATGGCGATGAGCTGCCGGCCGGACCTCATCATCTTCGACGAGCCGACCACCGCGCTCGACGTCACTACCCAGATCGAGGTGCTCGCGGCCATCCGCGACATCGTCGACCAGTTCGACACCGCCGCGCTCTACATCACCCACGACCTCGCGGTGGTCGCGCAGATGGCCGACCGCATCAAGGTGCTGCTCCGGGGCGACGAGGTCGAGGAGGCGGATACCCGCTCCATGCTCTCGTCGCCGCAGGAGGACTACACCAAGTCGCTCTGGGCGGTGCGGAGCTTCCGGCGCGAGCAGAAGCCGGCGGCCGGTTCGGAAGAGACCCCGGTCATCTCGGTGAGCGGGGTGAGCGCGTCCTATGGCCCTGTCCAGGTGCTGGACGACGTCTCCTTCGACATCCACCGCGGCCGCACCGTCGCGGTGGTCGGGGAGTCGGGCTCCGGCAAGTCGACCGCGGCGCGCTGCATCACCGGCCTCCTGCCCCCGACCGCGGGCGAGATCCGCTACAACGGGGCGGCGCTCCCGGCGAGCTTCCGGAGCCGGACCAAGGACCAGCTCCGCCAGGCCCAGATGATCTACCAGATGGCCGACACCGCGCTCAATCCGAAGAAGCGGATCGGCGAGATCATCGGGCGGCCGGTGGCCTTCTACAGCGGGCGGCGCGGCGTCGACCTCAAGAAGCGGGTGGACGAGCTGCTCGACCAGATCGAGCTCGAGCCGTCGCAGTTCTACCATCGCGTGCCGTCGGAGCTCTCGGGCGGGCAGAAGCAGCGGGTGGGGATCGCCCGCGCCCTCGCCGCGGAGCCCTCGTTCATCATCTGCGACGAGGTGACGAGCGCCCTCGACCAGCTCGTCGCGGAAGGGATTCTGAGGCTCTTGAGCCGCCTCCAGGACGAGCTCGACCTCGCCTACATGTTCATCACCCACGACCTCGCCACCGTGCGCTCGATCGCGGACGACGTGGTGGTGATGAAGGAGGGCAAAGTGGTCGAGGCGGGGCCGAAGGACGAGATGTTCCGCCCGCCCCACCACGAGTACACCGACCTCCTCCTCTCCTCGGTGCCGGAGATGGATCCGGACTGGCTCGATCACCTCCTCGAGCAGCGGGGCGTCGACAACATCGGCGAGGCGGCGCGGGACCAGTAGCCCCCGGCTGGGCCGAAACGCTTCGTGATCGCGGCTCGGCCCGCCTCCGCGCCATCGATCGGCGACCCGTACGGCGGTTGACTTCCTCCCGCAACCCGCGAGGATTGTCGCCGGTTGCGGTCGTCCTCGCGGGACGGGTGGTGCCGCCCGGGGCAAACCCTTGGAGATTCTTCAGCTCGTCGTCAGCGGCCTCGCCAACGGTTGCGTCTATGGCCTGATCGCGCTCGGCTTCGTCCTCATCTACAAGGCGACCGAGCAGGTCAACTTCGCCCAGGGCGACCTGATGATGCTCGGCGCGTTCACCGCGCTCAGCCTCACCAACGACACGCACCTCGGCCTGCCCTTCTGGGTCGCCTGCATCGGCGCAATCCTCATCGTGGCCGCCGTCGGCTGGCTGCTGGAGCGCACGATCCTGCGCCACGTGTTCGGCCAGTCGCAGCTTGCGGTGGTCATCCTGACCATCGCCATCGGCTTCGTGCTGCGCTTTCTCGCCGGAGTGATCTGGGGCCACGATCCGCAGGCCCTCGAGAGTCCGGTGGCCGGATTGAACACGAGCCTCTGGGGGCTGGCGCTGGGGCTCGACGAAGTCGCGGTGATCGTCGTCACGCTGCTCCTCACCGGTCTCCTGTTCGCGTTCTTCAGCCGGACGAAGCTCGGGGTCGCCATGCAGGCGTCGAGCCAGAACCAGCTCGCCGCGTACTACATGGGCATCCCGGTCAAGCGGGTCCAGGGGCTCGTCTGGGCGCTCGCGGGCGCGACGGCGGCGGTGGCGGGGATCCTCTTTGCGTCCAAGGGCTCGATCGACCCAAACGCCGGGCTTCTCGGCATCAAGGCGTTCGCCGCGGCGGTGATCGGCGGCTTCGGCTCTCTTCCGGGTGCGCTCGCGGGCGGATTGATTGTGGGCCTCGTCGAGCCGTTCGCGGCCCGCTACGTCGAGGCCGGATACTCGCAAGTAGCCCCCTACGTGCTGATGCTCATTGTGCTGATTCTCCGTCCCCACGGAATCGTGTCCCAGGTTCGCAGCAAGAAGGTCTGAGGAGGCCGGAAGCGGTGCGGGTGCGCTTCAAGACCAGCTACCACCACGACATCCGGCTCTTTCCGGACGCGCGCCGGGCGCTCCGCTACGCGGGGCTCGTCGTTCTCGCGCTCGCCCTGCCCTTCGTTCTCGACGATTTCCTGATCGGGGAGGCCACCAACGTCCTCATCTGGGCCATCGCAGGCATGGGCCTCATGGTGCTGACCGGCCATGCCGGGCAGCCGAGCCTCGGCCACGCCGCGTTCCTCGCCGCCGGGTGCTACGCCAACGCGATTCTGATGGAGCGGTTCGGCCTGCCCTTTCTCGCCTCCTTCACCCTGGCGGGGCTCCTGACCGGGCTTGCCGGGGTTCTCATCGCGATCCCCGCGCTCCGGCTCCATGGCATCTACCTCGCGATCGCCACCCTCGCGCTCTCCATCCTGACCGAGGACATCATCGTCCTCGCCGAGCCGTGGACCGGAGGGGTGGTCGGGCTCGTCGCCCCCACCATCTCCATCGCCGGGTTCGAGGTGGACCGCTACGGCTCGCCCGATCGCTTCTACTGGCTCTGTCTCGCGGTCGCGCTGCTCGTGACCCTCGGCTACCGGAACATTCTGCGCGCACCGCTCGGGCGGG
>JAJDXW010000321.1 GCA_022823045.1 Gammaproteobacteria bacterium | reverse complement strand
TTCGGAGAGCATTTCGTTGTCGACATGCCGGTTTCAGGCTCACGGAGGCGCCATCAACCTCGAGAACGGCAAATCCTCACCGGCTGACAGCATCCGAGCGCGACAAAAAAATGTTCCTGCGCGTCGTCCCGAATCCGTTGCATGGAGCGGCGCGCGCAATTACCCTTCGCGCTCGCCCGATTCCGGGCCGGTCACGAAGCGAAACTGCGGCGATGAAGATACTGGTGGCGGTCAAGCGGGTCGTCGACTACAACGTCAAGATCCGGGTCAAGTCGGACGAGACGGGGGTCGAGACGGCCAACGTCAAGATGTCCATGAACCCCTTCGACGAGATCGCGGTCGAGGAGGCACTGCGCCTGAAGGAGGCGGGCAAGGCGGAGGAGGTGGCGGTCGTCTCGCTCGGGGCGCAGAAGTGCCAGGAGACCATCCGCACCGCCCTCGCGATGGGCGCGGACCGGGGCATCCACGTGCTCACCGACGACGAGCTCCAGCCGCTCGCGATCGCGAAGATGCTCAAGGTCGTGGTCGAGCGCGAACAGCCGGGGCTCGTCATCCTCGGCAAGCAGGCCATCGACAACGACAACAGCCAGACCGGCCAGATGCTCGCCGGTCTCCTCGGCTGGTCGCAGGGCACGTTCGCGTCGCGGATCGAACTCGACGGCGGCGATGGCGGAACCGCGAACGTCACCCGCGAGGTGGACGGCGGGCTCGAGACGGTGGCGCTCGCGCTCCCGATGGTGGTCACCACCGATCTCCGCCTCAACGAGCCGCGCTATGCCTCCCTTCCCAACATCATGAAGGCGAAGAAGAAGCCGATCGACGCGGTGAGCCCGGAGGAGCTCGGGGTATCGCCCGATCCGCGCCTTAGCGTCGTCTCCGTCAAGGAACCGCCGCAGCGCCAGGCCGGGGTCATCGTGGAAGACGTGGCCGGCCTGGTGAGCAAGCTCCAGAACGAGGTCAAGGTGATCTGATGAGCGTTCTCGTCTATGCCGAGCACGACGGCTCGGCCATCCTCAACGCGTCCCTGTGCGCAGTCGCGGCGGCGCGGGAGCTCGACGCCGACGTTCACCTGCTCGTGTGCGGGGAAGGCTGCCGGAACGCGGCGGAGGCGGCGGCGGCGGTCGAGGGGGCGTCCCGGGTGCTGCTCGCCGACGCGCCCGCCTTCTCCCACGGCCTCGCCGAGCCCATCGCGGACCTGCTGGTCGAGCTCGCCGGCCCGTACGACGCGATCCTCGCCGCGCATACCACGGGGGGGAAGAACATCCTCCCCCGGGCCGCGGCGCTCCTCGACGTGGCGCCCATCTCCGACATCATCGGCATCGAATCGGCCGACACGTTCGTGCGCCCCATCTACGCGGGCAACGCGATCGCGACCGTCCGGACCTGCGACGCGAAGAAGGTGGTCACCGTCCGGGCGACCGCCTACGAGGCCGTCGCGGAGAGCGGCGGCGCGGCGCCCATCGAGGAGGTGGGCGGCGGCGGGGCCGGAACGGGCGGCGACCTCTCGAGCTTCGTCGGCCAGGAGCTCACCCGCTCCGAGCGGCCCGAGCTCACCTCCGCGAGCATCGTCATCTCCGGCGGGCGCGGGATGCAGAGCGGCGACAACTTCCACCTCCTCGAGACGGTGGCGGACCGGCTCGGGGCGGCGGTAGGCGCGTCGCGGGCGGCGGTGGATGCCGGCTTCGTGCCGAACGACTACCAGGTCGGGCAGACCGGAAAGGTCGTCGCCCCGGACCTCTACATCGCGGTCGGCATCTCCGGGGCCATCCAGCACCTCGCGGGGATGAAGGACAGCAAGGTGATCGTCGCCATCAACAAGGACGAGGAAGCCCCGATCTTCCAGGTCGCGGACTACGGCGTGGTCGCCGACCTCTTCAAGGCCCTCCCCGAGCTCGACGAGGAGCTCGCCAAGGCGCTCGAATAGGGCGTGCTCACGCTCTGGCGCGAGTCCGGCGGCAGGGCCGCCGGCGCCGTCGTCGGGCGCCGGCCGCCTTCGTTCCGGGCACAAGCCCGAAAAGTTCACCGATGTCCTGCTGCGGACGCCAATCTGCTCGCGGTAGCGGGTCGTACTCCCTCAAGCCGCTTCGACGTAGGTACGGCTACGCCTTCAGCGTCTTTCGGTCCGTGCGGCCCACTACCACAAGCATCTTGGCGCCCTCGCGACGAACATCGGTGAATTTTCCGGGCTAGAGCCCGGCGAGAATCGACTCCGCGGAGCTCTTGTCGAGCCCTCCGCCCTCGTCCACGTTGAGGGTCGTCACCACCCCGTCGTCCGCCACGAGCGCGTAGCGCTGCGAGCGCACGCCGAGGCCACGCGCCGAGAGGTCGAACTCGAGGCCCATCGCCTTCGTGAGCTCGCCGCTCCCGTCCGCGAGCATCTCGACCTTGCCCGCGGTGCCCTGGTCCTTGCCCCATGCGTCCATGACGAACACGTCGTTCGTCGCGAGGCAGGCCACCGCGGCGACCCCCTTCGCGCGAAGGGCATCGGCGTTGGCGGTGAACCCCGGAAGGTGCTGGGCGGAACACGTCGGGGTGTAGGCGCCGGGTACCGCGAACAGGACCACCTTCCGGCCCGCGAAGAAGTCGTCCGTGGAAACTGCCTGCGGGCCGTCGTCCGTCATCCGGGTGAGGTTGATGGAAGGGATCCGGTCGCCAACGGAAATCGTCATTTCGGGTTTTCTCCTTTCGGTTGTTCGTTCGGGTTCGGGGTCCCGGTCCGAGGCCACCGGCCCGCGGTCATCCAAGCGAGTCGACCTGGAAGGCGGCTATCGAGCGATCCTCCAGCATGAGCGGGATTCCGTCCTCCACCGGGTAGATCGTCGTTCCGGTGGACGTGATGAGCGCCTCGGAGAGCTCCGTCTCCACCGTGGAGCCGTCGGCCTGCTTGACCCGGCCCCCGCGGATGGCTTCGTTCACGAGCCGGAGCTTCGCCGCCGGCAACCGTTCCACCGGGACGCGGGTCACCGGACAGCAAAGGATTTCAAGGAGTTTCCGATCGACTGCCATCCGGGGAACGACGCCGCCCAACGGGGGGCGCATCATAGCAGACGCCCGGATCGCCGGATGGGCGGGTGGGGAATCCGGCTGGACGGGGGCACTCCGGACCGAGGGTCCGCGCCGCACTCCCGTGCCCGGAGCCGGAGCCGGGGCCGGGGCCGGGCTACCGCTCAGTTCCGCCTCGGTGGTCGGCGCGAAGGTCGAGCACCGCCAGCATGGGCCAGCCGACATAGCGCTCGGCCCGCGGATACCGCCTGGCGAAGTTGGTGTCGGGAGCGTACTCGCCGATGCCGTGCAACGCGAAGTTCGCCCCGAGGACCGCCATCACGAAGTCCCCGAGCCGATGGGGCAGGCTGCCCGGCTGGACGCGCTCGCCGGAATCGGGATCGGTGAACCGGGCCTGGCTGCTACGCAGGAACATCGCGGGGTGCATGGCGGAGAACACCGCGCGGCCGGCCGGGCGCAGGACCCGGCGTGCCTCGGTGAAGAACGCGTGGAGGTCGCGCAGGTGCTCGAGAACCAGCCCGCTCACCACCGCGTCGAACGTCGCATCCCCGAGCGGGAGCGGCTGGTGCAGATCGTGGACGATGAAGCGAACGCTCCCGGAGGGCACCTTCCGTCGGGCCTCCTCCAGCATTCCCGCCGAGAAATCGACGGCCGTCACGCGCGCTCCCGCCTCAGCGAGCCAGGCGGTGTGCCGGCCGGTCCCGCAGCCGAGGTCCAGAACGTCGCGACCGCGAACGTCGCCGAGCGCCTCGCGGACGTGCGGCTCCTCGAGGGCCGGCAACGGATTGGCGTCGTGGTCGTAGACCACCGCCCACCGGTCGTAGCCGTCACGCACCCCCGCGAGCGCGTCGCCGGCGCCGGGCCGGCCGAGCGGATCCGGGTCCGATTCCATGCGCGGATCATAAGCCGTCCCGCCCAATCTTCCGCCCGAGAGGGGAGCCGCGAGCGCCGCCCGGCCCGTCTGTCGATTCCCGATTCCCGGCCGAGGGGCTGGTAGGATTCCGCGCCGTGGAACCGCGGCTTCACTTCGAGGTGCACCCCGGCGACGGGCCGCCCATGCTGTTCGTGCACGGCTTCCTTTCGAGCCGCGCGCAGTGGCGGGAGAACCTGGAGCCGCTCGGTGCGGTCTGCCGCCCGGTGGTCGTCGAGCTGTGGGGGCACGGCCGCTCGCCGGCCGGCGAATCGCCGGACGACTATTCGGCCGCCGGATACCTCAGGCAGTTCGAGGCGATCCGCGAACGGCTCGCGGCCGAGCGCTGGTACCTCTGCGGGCAGTCGCTCGGAGCGTCGCTCACCCTCCGCTACTCGCTCGCGTTTCCCGAACGGATCATCGCCCAGGTGTTCACCAACTCGAACTCCGCGTTCGCGACGGCCGAGATCATCGTCGAGCGGCGGCGCCTCGCGGCGGCCGCGATCGAGGACATCGAGGCCCGCGGCCTTGCCGGCGTCGAGGACCTGCCCGTCCATCCGCGGCGCGCCCGGCGTCTTCCGCCCGATCTGCACCGGGAGATGGTCGCCGACACGGGCCGGATCGTTCCGCAAGCGGTCGCCGACTCGTACCGGCATCTCAACGTCGACGTCTCGGTGCGCGAGGCGGCGCGCACGATCTCCGTCCCGACCATGATGGTCTGCGGGAGCTACGAGAGGCGCTTCGCCCCGCACCGCGACTACGCGGCGGAGAACGTCCCCGGCCTTCGCGTCGTGGACCTCCCCGCCGGCCACGCGGTGAACGCGGAACGCCACGAGGAGTTCAACGCCGCGGTGGCCGCCTTCCTCGGCGACGCCGAGGAGACGAGCCCCGCTGCGCCATCGACCGGGGACCGCGGACCCCTCAGCCGAGCAGCAGGATGACGATCCCGGCGACGATGAGCAGGATCCCGGTGATCTCGAGGGGGGTGGAGCGCTCGCGGAAGAAGAAGTACGAGGCGATGAAGGTGAAGACCAGCTCCACCTGACCCACCGCCCGCACGTAGGCGGCGTTCTCGAGGGTCATCGCGGTGAACCAGCCGACCGAGCCGATCATCCCCGCGACCCCGACGAGCGAGGCGACCCTCCAGCCGCGGAACACCCGGGTGAGCTCCCCGGGCTCCCGGACCCGGATCCACACCGCCATCACCGCGGTCTGGAACACCACCACGCAGGCGAGGGTGAACGCGGCCTGCATCAGGAACCCCTCGCCCCCGAGGGAGAGCGCGGCCGCCCGGTAGGACACCGCGCTGAGTCCGAAGAACGTGCCGGACAGGATCCCGATGAAGGCCGCCCGCCCGGTCCAGCCGAGGAGCAGGTTGCGCAGGGTCAGGTGGCTCTTCGCGACCGAGATGGACATCACCCCGACGAGGCTGATCACGATCGCGACCGCGGCGAGCGAGCTCACCGGCTCGCCGAGGATCACGAGGCCGAAGATCGCGGTCTGCACCGTCTCGGTCTTCGAGTAGGTGGTGCCGACCGCGAAGTTGCGGAGGGAGAAGAGGTAGACGAGGAGGGCGGTGGCGGTGATCTGGGTGACCCCTCCGAGCATTGAGAAGAGCACGAAGCGCGGGTTCGGCTCCGGCCACTCGAAGCCGTAGCCCTCCCCGAGCACCGCCACGTAGACGAGGGCGAGGGGGGCGGCGTAGACGAACCGGCAGAAAGTCGCGCCGTAGGTGCTGAGGGTGTCCTTCAGGTGCTTCTGGAGCGCCGACCGCAGGTTCTGCATGAACGCGGCGACGAGGGTGATCGGGACCCAGAGCTCCATCAG
>JAJDXW010000035.1 GCA_022823045.1 Gammaproteobacteria bacterium | reverse complement strand
TGCTTTGCCAAGTCCAGGCCAATCGTCGTAAGCTCGTCCATGGTCTCCCCCTCTTATCCGCAGATGGTTGGTTGGACTTCCATCTTGGCGCATCCGACGCCGATGAAGTAAGAGGGAGGAGACCATCTCATCGACCTACGGGAAGTTTGCCTTCGGGTTCGCGCCCCGGCGGCGGGCGGCGCGGAGCTTGCGGGTCGCCAGGCCGTCGACCTCGCGTCCGTCCCCGGCGAGCACGACGGCGTAGACCGCCTCCGCGCGCTCCCGCGAGATCTTCTCGGCCCTGACGTCGGCGAGCACCGCCTCCGGGTCGCGGTCCAGGGGCTCCCCCCAGCCGCCTCCCCCCGGCATCCGGAACGTGAACGTGTCGCCCGCGTTGGCGGTGACGATGAACTTGGACGGCATCGGCTCGTCCGCGCCGTCCCGGCGGGCGAAGGAGACCCCGGAGGGCCGCGCCGCCTCGCCGCCACAAAGTCCCCAGGGCGGGTGGTCCATGCGGTCCGAGCGGAGCTGGACGAGGGTATCGTCGGCGAGGAAGCGGTACCGGCGGGTGAGCCCGAGCCCGCCGCGAAAGGCGCCCGCCCCTTCCGAATCGGGGACGAGCGAGTACTCCTCGATCCGGATTGGGTGCTCAACCTCGATGAGCTCCGCGGGGATGTTGGTGATGTTGGACACCGCCCCGCTCTGCGCGTCGATCCCGTCGTGCCGCGCGGATGCGCCGGCGGCGATTTCTCCGCTTCCCTCGACCTGCACCCAGGGCTTGCGCGCGTTCCCCTCCTGGCGGTAGCCGGCCATGGTGAGGTTGCCGTCGGCGCCGCCGGCGCAGGCGGGCACCTCGCCCGGCAGCATCTGCGCGAAGGCGCCGAACACGGCGTGCGAGACCCGGAGGCAGCCGAGGAACCGGGCCGCGACCGCGGCGGGAGGCCGTGGATTGACGTAGCTCCCCTCCGGAGCGGTCACCGTGACGGGCCGGAAATAGCCGCCCGTGTTGGGGATCTCCCCGCCGAGGACGGCCCGGGTGACCGCGTACACCATCGACCTGGTCGAATCGAGGGGGTTGTTGATCGCGCCCTTCACCTGCGGTGACGTGCCGGTGAAGTCGACCCGGATCTCGTCGCCCTCCTTGACGAGGTTGGCGACGATGGCGATCGGCCCGCAGCCGAATCCGTCGTCGTCGACGTGATCGGTGAAGCGGAATGCGCCGTCGGGGAGCTCACGGATGCGCATCCGGGTGAGGTTCTCGGTGTAGTCGAGGACCTCGCCCTGGAGCTCGAGGAACCGCTCGGCGCCATGCCGCCCGGCGAGCCGCAGCAGCTCCTCCTCGGCGAGCCGGAGGGCGGAGACCTGGCCGCGGACGTCCCCCAGCACCTTGTCCGGCACCCGCACCGCCTTCTCGATGATGCGAAAGAGGGTGCGGTTGGGCTCGCCCCGCTCGTAGAGCTTGAGGGGCGGAATGCGAAGCCCCTCCTGGTAGATCTCCGTGCAGTCGCTCGAGTTGCCCCCGGCCACCCGGCCGCCGACGTCGGTGTGATGGCTCATTGCGCAGGCGTAGGCGACAAGCGTCTCGCCCGCGAAGACGGGCTTGAACATGAAGATGTCGGGGAGGTGGCTGCCCCCTTCGTAGGGGTCGTTGTTGATGAGGATGTCGCCGGGAAAGATCCGGCCCTCGTAGTGCTCGACGCAGGCCTTGAGCGCGGGCGGCATGCCGCCCATGTGGATCGGCTGGCAAAGGCCCTGACCGACGAGCTCGCCGTCGGGACTCAGGAGCCCAGTCGAGAAGTCGTAGCCGAGCCGCACGATGGACGAGCGCGAGGTGCGGACCAGGGTGACCGCCATCGCGTCCGAGATGCCGGAAAGGGCGTTGTGGACGACCTCGAGCCGGGTCGGGTCGCTCGGGCGGGGGCGAGTGCGTGGCCCCGGACTCGGGCTCGAGCTCGTACTCGGTGTCGTGCTCGTGTCGGGGCTCGCACTCTTCATGTCGGTACCGCCGGGGGATGCTCGTACGGGCTCAGCCGGATGCCGGGGTGGTGCCGGGGGCCGGTGCGGCGCCGTGCCGACCGGCCTTCGCGGCCCTAAGCGCCTCGGTCGCGTCCCGGTCCACCGCCCGCCCGGACCCGTCGACGACGACCCCATAGGCTTCCCGGGCATGGGCCGGGGTGATCTTCTCTTCGACGACGTCGCGAAGGACCCGCTCCGGCTCGCGCTCGAGCGGGGGGCCGTGCCCGCCACCGCCGCACCACCTCGTATGGAGCCGGTCACCGCGGCGCATGACCGTCGTCGACTTGCCCGGGAGCACGCGCACCGCGCCGGCGCCGGAGTCGGCAACGCCATCGCCATCGCCGCCCGCCTCCAGGCTCACCCGCGCGGGCGGCGCGCTGCCGCCGCCCTCGATGCCCCACGGCGGACGCTTGGCGCGGTCCGAACGCACCCGCACCTCGATCCCGTCGTCGAGGAACGTGTAGGTGCGCGACATCGCGAGCCCGCCCCGGTAGCGCCCCGGCCCCTCGGTGTCCGGCACGAAGCCGTACTCGTCGATCCGGATCGGGTACTCGAGCTCCAGGAGCTCGACGGGGGTGTTCGCCTGGTTGGTGATGTTGGACCCCTGGCCCTCCATGCCGTCCTTGTCGGGGCGCCCGCCGCACGCGATCTCGTTGAACCCCTCGGTGAGCACCCACCCGCGCCACGGCTCGTCGCTCTTGTCGAGACCGGAAAACGCGATGCTCGAATCCGCTCCCCCCGGGCAGGCGAACGCGCGCTCCGGCGCCATCCGGGCGAGGGCGCCCCACACCGCCTGGTTGATGCGCCGGCCCCCGAGCTGGCGGGCGGCGACCGCGGCGGGCGGGAGCGGGTTGACGAAGCATCCGGGCGGGGCGGTGATCGTGATCGGACGGAAGAAGCCGGAGGTGCTGGGAAGATCGGCGCCGAGGAGAGCGCGGAGCGCCATGTGGACGAAGTTCGCGTTCATGTGGAAGAGCCCGACGATCGAGCCCTTGACTTGCGGCGAGGTGCCGTCGAAGTCGACGTGGATCTCGTCCCCGGTCTTCGTCACCGTCGCCACGATCGCGATGGTGTCGTCGGAGATCCCGTCGTCGTCCACATGGTCCGTGAACGACCAGGTGCCGTCGGGAAGCTCCGCGATCACCCGGCGCGTCAAGCGCTCCGTGTGGTCGAGGAGGTCCGCGACGAGCGCGCGGTACTCGCCGGGCCCGCCGATCCGTTCGACGAGCGCGAGCAGCTCGCGCTCCCCGATCCGGGTCGCGGTCACCTGGGCGAGGAGATCGCCGAGGACGGTGTCGGGCGCGCGTACCGCCTTCTCGAGCAGGCGGTGGATGGTCTCGTTGGGCGTTCCCCGTTCGTGGAGCTTCGAGGGGGGGATGCGCAGTCCCTCCTGGTGGATCTCCGTGTTGGCGAAACCCTGCCCTCCGGGAACGCTTCCCCCGATGTCCGCGTGGTGGCAGACGGCGCCGACATGCGCGAGCACGGAGCCGTCGTGGAACACCGGCCGGAAGAGATGGATGTCGGGAAGGTGCTGGGCCCCTTCGTAGGGATCGTTGGTGACGAGGAGGTCGCCCGGCTCGATGTCCTCCCCGAAGAAGGCGAGGCAGCCGGCGAGTGCGGGCGCCATGCCGCCAAGGTGAATCGGGTGGCACATGCCCTGGCCGACGAGGTCGCCCTCGGCGGTGAGCACGGCGGTCGAGAAGTCCCAGCCGAG
>JAJDXW010000014.1 GCA_022823045.1 Gammaproteobacteria bacterium | reverse complement strand
GGGGTTTGGGGGGAGGGTTCGACGACGAATTGCCTCGCGGCGGTGGGCCGCCGGCCCGGGGCAGGCCCCTTCTTCCGCGGATCGTGCAATCCGCTCCAGACGGGACCTGCCCCGGGCCGGCTACGCCGCGGTGTCTAACGGATGGGGGCGAAGATGGAGTGTGCTGCGCCCGGTCAGCCGAACATGTCGTCGGAGATGGCGGAGTACCAGCCGAGCGACTCCTCGTAGGTCGTCTTGCGGAGCTCCGCGCTCTCTCCGGTCTTGGAAATGAACCCGTCAGTCTTCGCGATCTTCTCGTCGGTCGCCTCGTAGGAAGCGCCCACCTTGACCCCGTCGTCGGTGCCGATGAGCGACCAGCAGGTGTTGGAGAAGCGGGCCGGAAACACCTTCGAGCCGGTGAGCGCTCCGCGCACCGCCATCGCGCAGACCTTCGCCTGGCTGTTGGCGGAGAAGCCCGACTTCGGCATGTCCCCCTGGAGCGAGGCGTCGCCGAGCACGTGGATGTTCTCGTCCGCGCGGCTCTGCATGGTGTGCGGCACCACCGGCGCCCAGCCGGAGTCGTCGGTGACGCCGGCAATCGCCGCGATGCGCCCCGCCTGCTGGGCGGGGATGACGTTGCACACGTCCACCTTCATCGCCTCGCCGTCGACCACCACCTCCATCGAGTCGGGCCGCACCTCGACCTGGTCGCCGCCGAAGTCGGGGCCGATCCGCTCGATCATGCCGGGGTAGTGGCGTTGCCAGCCGTCCTCGAACAGCCCCTGCTTGGAGAACTTCTCCTTGGGGTCGACGATCACGATCTTCGCGGTCGGGTTGGACTCCTTCAGCACGTGGGCCACCATCGAGATCCGCTCGTAGGGCCCCGGCGGGCAGCGGAACGGGTTCGGCGGTGCGACCATGCAGTAAATGCCCCCTTCCGGCATGGCCCCGATCTGCGCCCTGAGGAGCTGGGTCTGGGAGCCCGCCTTGTAGGCGTGCGGCATGCGGTTCTGCCGCGAGAGGTCCCATCCGGGCACCGACCCCGGACGGAAGTCGATGCCGGGCGACAGGACGAGGCGGTCATAGGAGAGGCTGCCTCCGCCCGCGAGCCCCACCGTCCGCGCATCGCGGTCGACGGAGACCGCCCAGTCGTGCACGACGTTGATCCCGTGTTTCGCGGCAAGGTCGCCATAGCTGTGTCCGATCGAGGCGAAGTTGCGGAAGCCGCCGATGTAGAGGTTGGAGAAGAAGCACGAGTAGTAGGCGCGGGTCGGTTCGACGAGAGTCACGTCCACCGCGCCCTTCGAGTCCTTCGCGATGTACCGCGCCGCGGTTGCCCCGCCCGCGCCGCCCCCCACCACCACGACGCGCGGGCGGCCCGCCGCTAGCACGGCCGGCGCCGACAGCGCCGTCGATGCGGCGACCGCGGATGCGGATGCCAGGAACTCGCGCCGGCTCACGGCGCCCTTCACGTTGCGCTGTTTCATGACCCGTTTTCCTCCGTCATGGTTCGAACTCCGCCACCTCGAAGTGGGCCGCGAGGGCCGCGATCTCCTCGTCCGACAGGCGTCCGGCGACGAGCTGCATGGCGGGGTGAACCCTCTTGCCGTGCTTGTACGCCTGCAAGGCTAGCACGAAGTCGCTGACCGGCCATCCGACGATCGACGGGATGCCCTCGACGGCCCCGTCCGCCCGGTGGCAGGTGGTGCATTCGCCCGCGAGATACGCCCCGTACTCGGGGTCTCCCGGGATGGCGAGGACCCCCGGGTCGAGGCCGAATTCCTCGGGCGTCGCGGTGGGTTCGGCGGGAGGGAGGCCGGACCCGCCGCCGGTGAAGCCGCGCAGCCAGGCGACGAGCTCCGCCCGGTCGTCCGGCCCCGCCATGCCGGCAAAGCTCATGCGCGTATGCGGGACGACGGCGCGCGGGTCGGCGAGGAACGCATCCAGGGTCGCCGCGGTCCAGACGAGCCCCCCGTCCCCGGCCTCCCTCATCGCCGGCGAGTAGCGGTAGTCCGGGGACGAGGCGGCCGCCCGGCCGAAGAGATCGTTGAGGTGCGGGCCGATTCGATGCTCCGCGCCGCTCCCCACCTGGTGGCAGCGCTTGCAGTCGCGGTAGAGCGCCTTCCCCCGCTCCGCGTCCGCGCTCTCCGCGCCGGAGACGGGGAGGAGGGCGAAGAGGGCGAGGAAGAGGGAGGCGGCCCGGCCCGCCCGGCCGCCAAACCGGGGCCGCGGTCGCACCCGGCCGGGGCCTGGCCCGCAAATCTCACCCAACCTCTTGGCTAGCCGACGGCGATCTCGCGGCGAAGGCGGTACACCGAGCCGTCGTCGTCCGTCCATTCGAACTCGAGAACACCCGACCCCGGGACCGCCATCTCGAACTCGATATAGGGATCGGCCGACACGGCGGGCTCGAGATCGGCCGAGAGCGCCACCTCGCCGTCGTACCGGACCACGAAGCGGTTGATGATCCGGCGGGGCACGAGCTTTCCGTCGCGGTCGTGGCGGAGCCCGGTGTGCATCGGGTGGGTGATCCGGGTCCGGACCCGGAAGGGGACCCCTGCGGCGATCGATTTGGGGAGCCTGATGCGAGGCTTCGGTTCCGCCACGATCCTTGGCTCCCGGCCTACCCGCAGCCGCCGACGGTCACCGCAATCTGCCGGACGGCCCTGGCGAAGCTGCCGTCCGCTATCTCGGCCACCGCGATCACGTTCTGGCTCTGCGCGAGCCGGATGCGGATCGTGGCCGCGGGGGGGGTGAGGGTTCCGAACGCGAAGCGGGCGACCCCGGGGTTCGGGTTCCCGTCGGCAAAGAGCGCGATCCTCCGGGCGCCTTCGGCCTCGACCCGTACCGGCACGGCGCCGCCGTTGTCGGCGAGCTCCGGCGCTTCGATCCGCACCCCGCCGTCGCGCGGGACCGCGCCCCCCGTGAAGGCCGCGATGGCCTCCGCAACCCCGTTCGCGGCCCGGGGCGCGCCCGCGGGAAGCACCGCCGCGAACGCCGCCGCGCCGCTCATCCGCAATACGTCCCTTCGTGTCGGAGCCACGATGGAGTCCCCTCCCGCCCGTCGGAGAATGGGGAATATGGCGCCGCGTGTCGGCGCCCGTCAAGCTGGCGGGGTCGTGGTGGGGCGGGGATCGGAGGGCCGGCGGGCGCGGAGGGCGCTTGCGCCGGGGGCCGCGCGGCGGTAGCCTGCCTGCGCCTTACGGTGGGGGCCGAGAGGGTGTCGCGAGACGGTTTCGGCGGCCGGCTGGACGCCGCCCGGTTCGCCCACGGAGGGGACCGCCCGGCGCCCGCCGCACGATCAACAACAGGGGAGATTTCGGTATGAGACACGTACTGGCAGTCGTAGCGGGCGTGATCGCGCTCGCCGGCGCAAGCGCGCAGGCGGAGATCCGACTCGGGGTGCTCTACCCCATCGCCGGAACCGGCGCGGTGTACGGGGTGCCCGCGATGTTCGGACACGACCTCGCGGTGGACGAGATCAACGCGGCGGGCGGGGTCCTCGGGCAGCCGCTCGCGACCTTCAAGCGCGACACGAAGCTCAAGCCGGCCGCGGCCGCCGCCGCCGCCAAGGAGCTCATCACCAAGGACGGGGTGAACGTCCTCATCGGGGGACTCAGCTCCGCCGTCGGCCTCGCCATCTCCGAGGTGGCGCGGCAGGAGAAGGTGGTCTACATCGCCACTATCCCGAAGACCATCCAGATGACCACCACCAAGCTCCACGACCACGTCTTCCGCACCGCCTCGCACACCGACTTCGAGGGCGACGCGATGGCCCAGATCGTGGCCCAGCTCGGCATCAAGAAGCTGTGCGACATCCAGCTCGACTATGCCTACGGCCACGACCTCGGGGCGGGCATCGTGCGCGGCCTCGCCCGCCACGCGCCGGGCGTCGAGCTCGTCATCGAGCTCCGGCCGAAGCTCGGGGCGACCGACTACAACGCGTTCATCTCGCAGATTCTCGGCGCCGAATGCGACGGGATCACGAGCGGGCTCTGGGGTTCGCACTTCGTCAACTTCGCGCAGCAGGCGAAGCCGTTCGGGCTCTTCGAACGGGCGAAGTACATCTCGGGCGGCGAGATCGCGAGCCACGAGATCGCGGGCCAGATGGGCGAGGACTACCCGGACAACGTCTGGAGCAACACCTACGAGCTGTGGTACGACCACCACGACCCGTCGCACGTCGAGTTCCAGGCGGCGGTAGCCGAGAAGGCCGGCACCAACGAGACCGCGATGTGGCCGGTGCTCGCCTACATCGGGGTCAAGTTCTACGCGGCGGCCGCGGAGAAGGCCGGCTCGACCGACTCCGACGCCATCGCCGAGGCCCTCAAGGGGCTCAGCATCGACACCCCGGTCGGGCCGCGCACCATCAACCCCGACGACCACCAGGCCGACACCGGGCAGTTCTGGGGGCCGATGGTGAAGAAGGAAGGGGTCGACTACCGGGTGATGGACCCCATCACCTACATCCCGGCCGTGATCGCGGAGTAGCCGGGCCAGCCACGGACGCAAACCCGCACCGGCGCCCCGGGCGACGGGGCCCGGTGCGGGTTTCGTTCTGATCCTCTCCTGATCCCGACTCCTCCCCCGCTCCGAATCCCCGGAAGGGACGCCCGATAGTGGAAGCACTGGTCACGTTCGCGCGCGACACGCTCGGGAACCCGGGGCTCGCGACCCTGCTCGGTTCGCCCTCGTTCGCAGCTATCCAGGTGCTCAATTCCGTCTCACAGGGGATGAACCTGTTCATCATCGCCTCGGGGCTCTCCCTCATCTTCGGGGTGCTCCGGGTCATCAACTTCGCCCACGGCGCGTTCTACATGTTCGGGGCCTACATCCTCTACTCGGTGGCCGAGTCGTACGGGCTCGGGTTCTGGACCGGGGTGGTGGGGGCGGCGGCCGGGCTCGCGGTCATGGCGATCGTCATCGAGCGCGGGCTCTTCCGGTTCATCTACGACAAGGAGCACCTGATGCAGTTGCTCCTCACCTTCGCGGTGGTCCTCATCATGACCGATCTCGCGAAGATGATTTGGGGGACGGACCAGTACAGCGTCTCCTATCCGGACGGGTTCGGGGGCGCGGTCAACCTCGGGATCACCTTCTATCCGACCTACCGCCTGCTCCTCATCGTCGTCGGGCCGATCATCCTCGTCGGGCTCATGCTCTTCACCGCCCGCACGAGGTGGGGGCGCCTCACCCGGGCCGCCACCCAGGACCGCGAGATGTTGGGGGCGCTCGGGGTCAACGTGCCGGTCATCTACACCGGGGTTTTCCTCCTCGGGTCGGCGCTCGCCGGGATCGGCGGGGCGCTCGCGGCGCCCTTCAACAGCCCCACCCCCGGGATGGACGCGATCATCATCGTGGACTGCTTCGTCATCGTGATCGTCGGGGGGCTCGGCAGCATCGTCGGGAGCTTCGTGGGGGCGCTCATCTACGGGCTCGTGTTCAACTTCGGCTCGGTGATCGTCCCGAACTGGCAGGACGTCTTCCCGTTCCTCATCCTGCTCGCGGTCCTGCTCTGGCGGCCGTGGGGCCTCTTCGGCCGGCCCGAGGGCGAGGGAGCGTAGGAGGCCGCAGGGGGTGGCGGTGGAACGCGCAGGGTCGCCTCCGGTGGACCCGCCCCGGGCGGACCCGCCCCGGGTGCTGCCGTGGCCGGTCGCGATCGCGTGCGCGGCGGTGGTGCTCGCGCTCCTTGCGGTGCCGCTCCTCGATTCGCGCTACCTCATCGATCTCTTCACCGAGATCATGATCTACGCGCTCTTCGCGCTCAGCCTCAACGTGCTCATTGGCTTCTCCGGGAACGTCTCGTTCGGGCACGCCGCGTACTTCGCGATCGGGGGCTACACCTGCGCGATCCTCCTCACCACCTACGAGTGGGCCTTCGCGCCGGCGTTCGCCGCCGCGGTGATCGCATCGGCGCTCGCGGCCGCCTTCGTCGCGTGGTTCTGCGTGCGCCTCACCGATATCTACTTCGCGATGCTGACCCTCGCGTTCGCGATGGTGGTGTGGGGAGTCGCGTTCAAGTGGCGGAGCGTGACGGGCGGCGACGACGGCTTCGTCGGGGTGGCGGTGCCGGCGATGATCGACTCCCGGGTCCCGTTCTACTACTTCACCCTGGTGGTCACCGGTGCGTCCTCGGCCCTCCTCTGGCTCATCTGCCACTCCGCGTTCGGGCGGTGCCTCGTCGCGGTGCGCGAGAACCGGATCCGGGCCGGGTTCGTCGGCATCAACACCCGCCTCATGCGGTGGTGGGCGTTCGTGGTGGCGGGGACCTTCGCGGGCATCGCGGGGGCCATCTTCGGCATGTTCCACCGCGGCATGTACATCGAGTCGGCGTTCTGGACCGAGTCCGCGACGGTGCTCATCATGACCCTGCTCGGCGGCATCTACTCATTCTTCGGGCCGGCCATCGGGGCGGCGACCCTCTTCGTGCTCGAGCGCCTCACCAACGAGTACACCGAGTACTGGCCGATGGTGCTCGGCCTCATCCTGGTGGCGATCCTCCTCTTCCTGCCGGACGGCCTCGCCGGCCTCGCCCGCAAGCTCGCCTACCTGCGCGCGCGCGGCGGGGACTGACGGAAAGGGCCCGGGACGATGCTCCGCACCGTCGACCTCTTCAAGCACTTCGGGGGGTTCGTCGCCGTCGACGGGGTGGACTTCGAGCTCGAGGAGGGCGAGAAGCACGCGATCATCGGCCCGAACGGGGCGGGCAAGACGACGTTCTTCCACCTCATCACCGGGCACCTCCGGCCGGACCGGGGCCGGGTCGAGTACGAGGGGCGCGAGCTGACCGGGCTGCCGCCCCACCGCATCGTCAAGGCGGGGCTCGCGCGCTCGTTCCAGCGGGTCAATGTGTATCCGCGCATGAGCGTGTTCGAGAACGTGCAGGTGGCCCTGATGGCCAGGGACGACCGGCACTTCACGATGTTCCGGATCGGCGCGCGCTTCAACCGCGACGAGACGCTGGACCTGCTCGCCCTCGTCGGGCTCGCGGAGGAGGCGGAGGAGCAGGCGGGGGAGCTCGCCTACGGCAAGCAAAAGCAGCTCGAGCTCGCGATCGCCCTCGCCGAGCGGCCGCGGGTGCTCCTCCTCGACGAGCCGACCGCGGGCATGTCGCCGAGCGAGACGGAGGAGGCGATCCGGCTCATCCACGAGATCGCGGACGCGCGCGGCCTCACCTTGCTCTTCACCGAGCACGACATGACGGTGGTGTTCGGCATTGCGGACCGGATCACCGTGCTCCACAACGGCGGCGTCATCGCTTCCGGAACGCCGGAGGCGGTGCGCGGCGACCCCCAGGTGCGGAGCGTGTATCTCGGGGAGGGGGGCGATGGCGCAGCTTGAGCTCCGGGACGTCCATACCGCCTACGGCCGGAGCCAGGTGCTCTTCGGCGTGTCGTTCGCGGTGGAGCCCGGCGAGTGCGTGGCCCTCATCGGGCGCAACGGGGTCGGCAAGACCACCACCATCCGCAGCATCGCGGGGCTCGTCGCCCCGCGCCGCGGGGAGGTCGAGTGGCTCGGCGAGAACATCGCGGGCCGACCGTCACACCGGATCGCGAAGCTCGGGATCGGCTACGTTCCCGAGGAACGGCGGATCTTTCCCGAGCTGACCGTTTGGGAGAACCTCGACATCGCCCGCCGCGAGACGCCGGGCGGCTGGAACGAGAACCGGGTGTTCGAGCTCTTTCCCGACCTCGAGCCGATTCAGACGCGGCTGGGCGGCGTGCTGTCCGGCGGTCAGCAGCAGATGTTGACCATCGCCCGGAGCCTGATGGGCAATCCGCGGCTCCTGCTTCTCGACGAGCCGTCCGAGGGACTCGCCCCGCGGGTCGTCGAGTCGCTCCGCGACCAGGTGCAGCGCCTGAAGGACGCGGGGCTTTCGATCGTCCTCGCGGAGCAGAACCTCTCGTTCGTGCTGAGCTTGAGTGACCGTTGCCACATCATGGAGAAGGGCGAAATCAAGCACTCCGGCTCCACCGAAGAGCTTCGCGAGCACCCCGAGATCCTGGAGCGCTACCTCACGGTGTGAAGCCGGTGGGCCGCGCTACCTCGCTTCGACGCCGTAGATGTCGCGGGCGGTGGCGGGGGAGATGAGGCCGTCTTCGAGGTCGGCAAGGACCTTCGCCCGGGGACGGTCCGCGGGGTCGCCGAATCCGCCGCCTCCCGCATCGCGCATCGTGAAGCGCTCCCCGGGAGCCACCACGTGCGCTCCCTTGGGATGGACCGGACGCCCTTCAATCAGCATCGTCCGCCGGCTGCCGTCGCCCCCGCCGAAGAGGCCCCTCGCGGGGAACTCCGAACGCGGGGCGACGCAGAATGCGGTGAACGGGTGGCCCGTGTCGTTCCGGAACTCGATCTCCTGACCGAGGCCCCCCCGTGCCTCGCCGTGTCCGCTCGTATCGGGCAAGAGCCGCTTGTGCGAGATGGTGATCCCGGTCAGGGACTCCCACATCTCGACGGGAATCGCTCGCATGTTCGACGGACCCGGGATGGTATCCGCTCCGTCGAAGCCCTGGAGAGCCCCGAACCCCCCGGTCGAGAAGAAGATCGTGGACAGCGGATGGCCGTCCGGGCGGGTGCCCTGGAAGGTGACGATGTTCATGTTTCCGCAGTCCGCCTGCACCTCCGCGGGCGCCGCTTCGGCAAGGGTGCGGAACACGAGGGGCACCACCATGTGCCCGGTGACGTGCCGCCCTCCGGTCGGATACGGCGGCTGGGCGTTCAGGATCGAGTCTTCCGGGGCGGTCACCTCGATCGGGGTCACCGCGCCCTCGTTGTTGGGCATCCCGGGCACGGTGAGGCACTTGACCGCGTAGCGGGCCATCGCCCGCGTATAGCACAGGGGCACGTTGATGCCGCGCTTGACCGGAGGGGAGCTCCCGGAGAAGTCTAGGCGGATGCCGCGTCCCGCGATATCGGCGCGGCACGCGAGCCGAAGGGAATCGTCGATGCCCTCGATCTCGATCGCCCCCTCGTAGACCCCGTCGGGGAGAGCGGCGAGCCGCTCGCGGATGGCCCGCTCGCTCTGGCTCCGGATCGCCTGGGAGAGGGAGCCAAGATCCTCCAGCCCGTATTCGTCCATGAACTCGAGGAGCTGGCGGCCGCCGACCTCGTTGCAGGTGACGTTGGCCATGAGATCCCCGAAGACCTGCTCGGGAACCCGCACGTTGCTGCGGATGACCTCGAACATCGGTTCGTCGAGCCGGCCGGCTCGCACCAGCTTGCACACCGGGAGGCGCAGCCCCTCGTGATAGATCTCGGTCGCGGCGGCGCCGAAGCCGAGCCCGCCGATGTCCGGCAGGTGGGTGATGCTCATGGTGTAGCCGATGATCCTTCCGTTGCGAAATACCGGCCGCATCACGTTGATGTCAAAGAGATGCCCGGTGCCCATCCACGCGTCGTTGGTGGCGATGACGTCGCCCGGCTCCAGGGACTCCGGCGGAAACTTCGCCAGCATGTGGCGCAGGGTGGGGGCGGCGGTCCCGGTGAACGAGGGGACGCTGTAGCTGCCCTGCGCGACGGAGTTGCCGTCGGCATCGAGCACCACCACCGAGAGGTCGCCGCTCTCGCGGACGATGGTGGAGAACGAGCTCCGGACCAGGGCGGAGATGATCTCGTCGGTGATCCCGATGAGTCGATCCCACATGATTGAGAGGCTGACCGCGTCGATGGCTCCGGCGTTCATGTTTCGTCTCCTGCGATGGCAAGCTCGGCCACGAGGTTGAGCCGCTCGTCCACCTCCGCCCGGTCCCCCGGGCCGAGCACGCAGGTGGACTCCCGCTCCTCGATGACGGCCGGACCCGCGATCGTCGTGCCGGCCCCGAGGGCGTAGCGGTCGAGCACTTCGCATTCCACGAAGGCATCGCCGAACCAGACCTGGCGGGTCCGCTTTGCCGTCGCCGGTGCGCCGCCGCGGATCCCGCGGTAGGAGAGGGCCGCCTCGGTCCCCGCCGCCTCCACCTTCCAGCTCACGATCTCGAGAGGCTCGTCGAGAAACGTCTCGGCGAAGATCTCGGCGTACCTGGCCCGGAACAGCTCGGGGAGGCGGGCAAGGGCCGCGGCGTATCCGGTGCCGTCGCCGTTCGTGCGATTGGGGGGGGTCACCTCGATCTCGTAGCCCTGCCCCTGGTAGCGCATGTCGAGCCGGCAGACGATGTCCGGCTCCGGGACGCCCGCGCGATGCAGGAATCCGGCCGCCTCGTCGACGAGGGGGGCGAGGATCCCTTCGAAGCCCTCCGCGTCGAGGTCGGCCACGAACACCCGGCGCGAGCGCGAGACCTCGAAGCCGAGCGGGCTCACCAGGAGCCCCAGGGCCGACATCACCCCTGCCCCGATCGGAAAGACGACCCGCGGGATCCGAAGCTTGCGGGCGATCGCGAGGGCGTGCACCGGGCCGGATCCACCGAACGCGACCATGGACGAGTTGCGATAGTCGAATCCCCGCTCCGAGGCATGGATCCGGAACGCCCGGGCCACGTCCTCGTTCGTAATCTCGTGCACGCCCCACGCGGCCCGAATCGGGTCGAGCCCCGCCGGCGCAGCCACGTGCTCCTCGATTGCGATTCGCGCCGCGCCCGCATCCAGGCGCATCTCCCCGCCGAGAAAGAAGTCGGGATCGAGGTAGCCGAGGACCACGTTCGCGTCGGTCAGGGTGGCGCCGGTACCGCCCTTGCCGTAGCAGGCGGGGCCCGGATCGGCGCCCGCGCTCCGCGGACCCACCCGGATGAGCCCGCGTTCGTCGACCCGTGCGAGCGAGCCGCCCCCGGCGCCGATCTCGATCATGTCGATGACGGGGAGCTTTGCCGGCAGGCCGCTTCCGCGCTTGAACTCGTGCACCCGCCCGACCTCGAGGTCGTACTGCTTGAGGGGCGCGAAGCCCCGGATGAGGGCCCCCTTCGCGGTGGTGCCGCCCATGTCGAACGAGAGGAGGTCGGGCAGACCGAGGCGGCGGCCGAGGTGAGCGGACATGAGCGCCCCCGCGGCGGGACCGGACTCGAGGGCGCGAACCGGAAAGCGACGCGCCGTCTCCGGCACGATCGAGGCTCCGGACGACGTCATGATGTGGAGCCGGCCCGTGAATCCGAGGTCCGCGAGCCCCTGTTCGAGACGCTCGACGTAGCGGTCGAACATCGGCTGGGCATAGGCGTTCATCGTCGCGGTGGTCCAGCGCTCGTACTCGCGCATGTTCGCGAAGACCCCGGCGGAGCGCGAGACGTAGAGCCCGGGAAACTCGTCCTGCACCAGGCGGCCGGCCGCCTCCTCGTGGACCGGATTCGCGTAGGCGTGGAGGAAGCAGATGGCGAGGGCCTCGATGCGGGCCGTCTCGACGAGGTCGCGAACCGCCCCGCGTACCCCGTCGAGGTCCAGCGGCTCGGCCACCGTCCCGTCGGCGGACACCCGCTCGCGGATCTCCCGCCGTTGCCGCCGGGGGACGAGCGGATCGGGCCACGTCAGCCGGAGATCGAAGAGGTCGTAGCGCTGCTCGAAGCCGATGTCGAGAAGGTCCCGGAACCCCGCGGTCACCAGCATCCCCGTCCTCGCTCCCCGGCGCTCGATGATCGCGTTGGTGACGAGGGTGGTGCCGTGGGCGATGGAGTCGACGGCGCTCATCGGGACGCTTTCGCGCCCGAGGAGGGCGGCCGCGCCTTCGAGTACCGCGACCGAAGGGTCGGCCGGGGTGGTGAGCACCTTGTGCACCGCGATCCGGCTGCCCTCCTCGTCGAAGAGGGCGAAGTCGGTAAATGTGCCCCCGATGTCCACGCCAACGCGGAACTTGCCTTTTGATTCAGACATGAATGGCCGTATTCATTGAGTTTCGATTTGCGGACGCTGCCTGCGCACAATGTGGCGGGGTTCGCCTGGCCGGGGTCGTCACGCCGTTTCGGTTAGCTCCGGGAGTGTCCAGAGCTCGAGCCGGGTGCCGACGCCCCGCAACGCGTGACGGCCGAGCGACACGAGCTCGCCGGTGAAACGTTCGGCGAGTCTGGCGGAGATCAGCACCGGCGTGTCAAGAACCTTGCACAGGTCCTGGATGCGGGCGGTCTCGTTGGCAGGGGCTCCGATGACCGTGAAGTCGAGGCGGTCCGTGGAGCCGACATTGCCGTAGGTCACGTCGCCGCGGTGAAGACCGACACCGAACTCGATGGCGGGAAGCTCCCGATCGCAGCGCTGCCGGTTGACCTTCTGGATGCGTCCGTGCGCGCTGCGGACCGCGGCCAGGGCCTGGCCACAGGCTTCGGGGTTCGCGCTGTCCGGATCGGCAATGGGGAAGATTGCCAGCACCGCGTCGCCGATGAACTTCAGCACTTCGCCGCCGTTTTCCACAATCGACCCGACCATGCAGTCGAAGAACGCGTTCAAGGTCGCGAGGTAGGCGTCGCTCGAAAGCGTCTCCGACATGGGCGTGGAGTTGCGCAGGTCCGAGAACCAGATGAGGGCATGCAGGGTCTCCCCGTCGCCCCGCTTGATCAGGCCGTCCAGCACCCGCCGTCCCGTGTTCTTGCCGAGATAGGTGCCGAGCAACGTCGAAGCGTTCATCTTCAGCGCCTGCACCTCGAGCAGGCGGCTCAGCAGCGGCAGGATCTCGTAGAGCCTTCCCAGATCCCCGACGGTGAAACCCCCCGGGGCCCTCGAGCTCATGGAGATGATGTTGATCTGGCCGTCGGAGAACCGCATCGGCATCGCGACATAGTCGGTCGCGCCCTGCGCCCGGAGGTCTTCGAGCACCGGATAGTCGAGCTTCGGATCCGGCCCGTCGAGGCGCCGCCGCACGCCGCCCTCGCCGTTGACGATGGCGGCGAAGGGGCTTTCCCGGTATTGCTCCGACAGGACCATCGCGTGGGGGGCCCGCCAGACGGTCACCTCGTCCGTGTCCTCATTCCAGGAGTAGGTCATGGCGAACAATTGGGGGTGCAGGGTACGGATCAGGATGCGCAGCCGTGACACGGGCATGCCGGCCCCGATCAGGCATCGAACCAGGCTCTCGACGAGCGCCTCCGAAGAGGACGCCTCGCACCCGTTGCCGACGAGCCAGTCGACGAACGGATTGCCATCGTCCTGCTTGTCGCTCGGCGCGGGTCGTCGTGCGGCGGCGCCGTCCTCGAACCAGGCATCCATGGCGTCCCAATGGAAGGCAAGGCAGTCCCTGACTCCCTCCGCTTCGTCGTAAGGCTCCTCGTAGGCCCACACCACGTTTCTCGCTTCCCTTCCGCCCGCCTTCAGCGTCCAGTACGAGGCGTTGCCCTTGAACGGGCAATGCGTGCGATGTGCGGTCTTCTCCATCAGGTCCGTGCGAACGTCGTCGCGCGGAAAGTAGTAGACCGGCGTGAGCCGTGTCTCGTGCATGACGAGCGCACGACCGCTGTCGACAACGCGCTCGCCTCCGAACTCGCCGCGGATCCGCCTGGCGCATGGCTCGAGCGTCAGACGGTAGCCGACGTGGGAACCGTCGGCGGACGTGCCGGAAGGCGTCGATTGGTTCATCTCGATGCTGCGACTCGGCGGCGGAGGGAGGAGTATAGTGCGGGGCGCGCGATACGGGTCCATCCGGTGCATGGCCCGTGTCATGCGCGGGACGGCGCGGAACTCGAGCCGGGAGGTCCTTCGGATTGCCATGGTCATCGTCTTCGGCTCGATCAACATCGACATCGCGACAAGCCTGGATCGCCTTCCCGAACGGGGCGAAACGGTGCTGGGGCACGGTTGCGTGATCTCCCCCGGAGGCAAGGGAGCCAACCAGGCGCACGCGGCACGGCGCGCCGGCGCGTCGGTGGCCATGGTGGGGATGGTCGGGGCGGACGCCTTCGCCGCTCCCGCCCTCGCCCGGCTGCGGGAGGAGGGGGTCGACCTCGGGCGGGTCGGGGAGGCGGCGGACGAGCCCACCGGGTGCGCGACCATCTGGGTGGAGGAGGGCACCGGAGCAAGCACCATCGCGGTCGCGTCCGGCGCCAACATGCGGGCGACCCACTCACAGGTCGCGGAGGCGTGGCTGGACACGGAGTCGGTCGTGCTGCTGCAGCACGAGGTGCCGCTCGACGAGAACTGGCGCCTTGTCGAGCGGGCAGCGCAGCGGGGGTGCCGGATCCTGCTCAACGCGGCCCCTGCGTTTCCGGTCCCGGAAGACGTCCTCGCCGCCCTCGAAGTTCTCATCGTGAACGAGGTGGAGATCGTCCAGGTGGCCGCCCACGCGGGGGGCGGGGACGAGCCCCTGCGAAGCCTTCCCGAATGGCTGGCGCGCCGTTTCGGGCTGACCGTCGCCGCCACCTTCGGAGCCGAAGGCTCCCTCTGCCACACCGGTCGGGAGGCGATCCGAATGCCCGCGCTCTCCATCGATCCGGTGGACACGACCGGGGCTGGAGACACGTTCTCGGGAGTGCTCGCCGCCGCCCTCGCCGCAGGTCATGAACTGCGGGACGCGGCTCGGTTCGCGACCGCGGCCGGGTCCCTCGCCTGCACCCGCCCCGGGGCGCAGTCATCCCAGCCCGCGTGGGCGGAGCTCGCGACCGCCGCCGCCGCCTTCCCGCCGCGCGGGTAATCGGCCGCGCCTGACCTCGGATTGCGCTTCGCCGCTCCGACCCACCCTGTCGGAGACCGCCCGCCCGGCCGGGAGCCGGGGCGCTCCCGGCCGGACGCGGCGCGGGGTCAGAGGATGTAGCCCCGCTCGTCGTGGAGGGCGAGATCGAGCCCTTCCTCCTCGTCTTCCTCGGACACCCGGAGCCCGATGACGGCGTCGAGGATCTTGAGGAGCACGAAGCTCACGACGAAGGTGTAGACGAGGGTGGCGGCGACGCCGACGATCTGGGCCCAGAGCTGCGCCCCGATGCTCGCGTTGTCGCCCCCGAATCCGGCTCCGCCGAGCGCCTCGGCGCAGAAGATGCCGGTCAGCAAGGCGCCAACGATGCCGCCGATGCAGTGGATGCCGAACACGTCCAGCGAATCGTCGTAGCCGAGGGCTCGCTTGATCTTCGTAGAGGCGAGGAAGCAGATGACCCCGGACGCGATGCCGATGGCGATCGACCCCATTGGCCCCACCGAGCCGCTCGCCGGGGTGATGGCGACGAGCCCGGCGATGGCGCCCGACGCGATGCCGAGCACGCTCGGCTTCCCGTGGGAGATCCACTCGCTGAACATCCACGCGAGGGCCGCGGCGGCGGTCGCGAGCTGGGTGACGGTCAGCGCCATGCCGGCCACGCCGTCGGCCGCGAGCTCGCTCCCGGCGTTGAATCCGAACCACCCCACCCACAGCATGGCCGCGCCGACGATGGTGTAGCCGACGTTGTTCGGAGGCATCGGGGTGGTCGGGTAGCCCCGGCGCTTTCCGAGCACGAGGCACGCGGCGAGTCCGGCGATGCCGGCATTGATGTGCACCACGGTTCCGCCCGCAAAGTCCAGAATGCCCCGGTCCCCGAGCCAACCGCCGCCCCATACCCAGTGGGTGATCGGCGCGTACACGACCGTCAGCCAGATCCCCATGAACCAGAGCATCGCGGAGAACTTCATGCGCTCCGCGAAGGCCCCCACGATGAGGGCCGGGGTAATCACCGCGAAGGTCATCTGGAACGTCATGAAGACCGTCTCCGGGATTGTGCCGCTCATCGCGTCCACCGTCACCCCGGCGAGGAACAGCTTGCCGAACCCGCCCATGAAGGCGTTGCCGTCGTCGAAGGCGATGCTGTAGCCCCAGAAGGCCCACAGGATGCTCATCAGCCCGGTGATTGCGAAGCACTGCATCAGCACCGAGAGGACGTTCTTGCTCCGCACCATTCCGGCGTAGAAGAGCGACAGCCCCGGTATGGTCATGAACAGCACGAGCGCGGTCGCGGTGAGCATCCACGCGGTGTCGCCCGCGCTGAGATCCTCGGCCATCGCCGCCGCCGGGGCGAGCCCGGCCACGAGCCCTGCGAGCATGGGTGCCCGGTGCCACTTCACACATTTCCTGGTCATTGGTCTTTCCCCTTCAGATTCGAACGCTGTCCGCCTCGCTGGCGCGGCATCTTGGCGCCCTCGTGACGAACATCGGTGAAACATGCGCGCCAAGCCCCGCTTCACAGTGCGGCGGCCTGGGTCTCGCCGGTGCGGATCCGCACCACCTGCTCCAGATCGGAGACGAAGATCTTTCCGTCCCCGATCTTTCCGGTCTTCGCCGCGCCGACAATGCACTCCATGACTTCGTCCAGCCGGTCGGCTGCGACCGCGACCTCGATCTTGATCTTCGGCATGAACTCGACGACGTATTCGGCGCCCCGGTAGAGCTCCGTATGGCCCTTTTGACGGCCGAATCCCTTGACCTCGGAAACGGTCATGCCCTGGACGCCAAGCTCCGAGAGGGCGGCGCGGACCTCGTCCAGCTTGAACGGCTTGATGACTGCGATGATGTACTTCATGGGTGTTCTCCTGGCCTTGGGTACGCGGCCGGTTCGCGGCGCGTCCCCGGCGCCCGGAGGTCCGGGCACCGGGATTCATGCACGGCTTCGGGTACGCGACATCTGCAACGGTGCAATCGGCGTGCCAAGTCGCGATGCAGCTCCGGAACGGGGATGCGCGGGGACGGAGCGCCCGGTGGGAACCGGCTCTGGACGCGGTGCACCACCGCGAGGCGTAGGAGGACGCGAACTGCACCAGGATGGTGCACGCGAGCTCGCGTTCGAGATTTCCCCGGAGCTCGAGGTCAGATGGGGGATTCGAAAGCGACGAAAACCGGGCTCAGGGTGGGTACTCGGATCCGGTAACCCGCTCCGACCCCGAATTCCCGCGGATCAGTGGGCGCCGGCGCCGAACCGCGTGCCGGGTCGAGACACGTGCGGCGTACGACGGACGGCGAGGTTCACGCAGCCTTCGTCGGAATGCGCCTCGTGGCTCGAGTCGGGCCGGCGCGGGCTCCATCGTGTCCCGAGCGTCTACGACTCCGCAACGGAATCCATTTGCTCGGAGCGCGGGGCCGTGGTATCGGGCAGCTCCTTGTCCGAGAGGCAGACCGCGAGTATCCAGGCCTCTTCGTCGCCGACCGCGACGAACCCGTGCGGGACGACACTGTCGAAATGCACGGAATCTCCCCTCTCCAGCAACGTCTCCCGATAGGGCTCCATGAAGAACTTCAGGGACCCGCTGAGGACGTAGAGAAATTCCTCGCCCCAATGACTGCACAGAGTCTCGGGAGTCTCCTTGCCCGGCGGGAGGCGCACGAGCATGGGCTGCAGGGACTTCTTCGCGAGCTCGCCGCTCAGCGCGTGGTACTCGCCGAGCGGCGCATCGTGGTGGGCGGTCTCACGGTTGCGCGTAATCGTTCTGGACCCGGGCGCGAAGGTGGCGAAGCTCTCCCCCTTGACGAGCTCGACGAAATCGACCCCGAGACCCTCGGCCAGACGGATGAGCACGTCGGAGTTCGGCGACGACTTGTTGTTCTCGATCTTCGACAGCGTCGAGATCGCCACTCCCGTCTTCGCGCTTACCGTCGAGAGCGTCCAGTTGTTGTCTTTCCTCAGACGCTGCAAGGCCTTGCCGATATTGTAGGCAGAGCGCTTCCTGTCTCTCATTTGAGGCTCGCATCAGTGGTGGACGAGTATCGCCGAATGCCGATCGGGTCAAACCTCGGCGGAATGATGCAACTTGGACGCACGCACCGCATTTGTTGATGATACACGAAAACTTCGCACAATATTTTTTATTGGAGAACTGTTTTCATTCAGGACAATAATTCCATCCTGAAAATTTGTCGGGGCGGTTCGCCACCCGGCGGGGATGGCGGATCCCTCGCCCGCCGAGCCCGGTCGCCGAGGGCCGGCGCCCGCTCGCCGCCGCACCCGCCTTCACGAGCCCTTGGCCGGGTCGCCGGTCTCGATGCGATAGAACCGGGCCGCCGTCCCGCCGAAGATCGCGGCGCGGGCGGCTTCGTCGAGGTGTCCGGTGAGGGCCTGCGACGCCTCCCACCAGGCGTCGTACGTCGCCCGGTTCCGGCACACTGGCCAGTCGGAGCCCCACATGACCCGCTCGGGGCCGAATGCGGAGAGGACGTGGTCGGCGAAGGGTCGGAGATCCTCCACCGTCCAGTTCCCGCTCGATTCGGTGACCAGCCCCGAGAGCTTGCAGTACGCGCTGGTTTCGCCGGCGAACCGGGACATCTTCGCCGCCCACTCGTCGAACAGCCGGGGTTGGTCGCGATGGTCGCGGATCTGCGGCTTCATGCAGTGGTCGATCACGACCCGGAGGTCCGGATACCGGCGGAAGATGGTGAGGAAGTTGTCCAGGTGCCGGGGGAATCCGAGGGCGTCGAAGGTGAGATCGACGTCGATGATGGCCCGGTAGGCCCATTGAACGTCGTCGCGCAGCATCCAGTCGACGTCGGGGATGTCCTGAATCAGGGGACGCACCCCGACGAGCTTCGGGTGCCGGGAGAGCCGTTCGAGCTGCCGGCGATCGGCGGGGTTCTCGAAGTCCACCCAGCCTACGACGGCAAAGACCGAATCGCTTGCGTCCGCGATCCCGAGCAAGTACTCCGTCTCGTGGACGCTCTCCGCGGCCTGGACGACGACCGTGCCGTCGATTCCGTGCCGCTCGAGGTTCGGCTCGAGGTCGGCGGGGCGGTAGCGGCGGTACAGAATCGGGTTGTCCTTCGGCATCCAGTCGTAGTCGCCGCGCCGGGGCTCCCAGTAGTGCTGGTGCGAATCGATCCGCACGTCGTCGCCTCCTCGTGGCCGCTCCGTCGGTTTCCCGGACCGGGTTCGCCGCTATCCGGTCGGAGCATCCGCGCGCATCAGCCCCTCGGCCTTCAGGTCGTCCCAGAGCGCCGGCGGAACGTGCGCCTCGGCCGCGCGAAGGTTGCTCTCGATCTCGCTCACCCCCTGCCCGCCCGGGATCACGGACACCACGCACGGATGCCGGAGCGGGAACTGGAACGCGGCGTCGACGAGCCGCACGCGGTGCGAACGGCAGACCGCGTCCAGCCGCGCGACCCGCTCCCGGACCGGCTCCGGGGCCGGCTGGTAGTTGTAGAAGGCGCCCGGACCGGGGCCGCTCGCGAGGATCCCGGAGTTGTAGGGGCCGCCGATGACGACGCCGATCCCGCGCCTTTCGCAGAGGGGGAGGAAGCTCTCGAGCGCCTCCTGCTCGAGGAGGGTGTAGCGCCCTGCGAGAAGGAAGAGGTCGAAGTCGCCCCGCTCCGCGAGGATCTGGCAGGCCTCCCAATCGTTCAGCCCGCCCCCGATGGCCTTCACCGTTCCCTGCTCCCGCAGCGAGACCATGGCCCGGTAGCCGGAGGCCATGAACTCGTCGATTCGGGCCTCGACCGCGGCCTTCGACCCGTGGTGCGAGAGGTCGAGGTCGTGCACGTAGAGAATGTCAACCCGGTCCGCGCCGAGCCGTTCGAGGGAGAACTCGAGGCTGCGCAGGATCCCGTCGTAGCCGTAGTCGTACACCTCGCGGCGCGCCGGAACCTCGAACCACGCGTCGATGCCCGTTCGCTCGTCGGGGTCGCAGGCCTCGAGGAGCCGTCCCGCCTTGGTGGAGAGGACGTACCCGTCCCGGTCCTTGTCGCGAAGGAGGGCGCCGAGACGCCGCTCCGAGAGCCCGAGGCCGTAGAGGGGAGCCGTGTCGTAGTAGCGGACCCCGCCCGCCCAGGCGCGATCGAGGACCGCATGCGCCTCGTCGTCGCGGACCGCCCGGTAGAGGTTGCCGAGGGGTGCGGTGCCGAGGCCGAGCGCGGTGAAGTCGATGCGTGCGTTCCCGGGCCGGCGCCAGGTGCGGGTCTCGATGGCCATGATCCTCCGTTCCGATGCTGACGGGACGCCATGATAGGGCGCGGTGCGACCGGCTGCACGGAGCCGTGCGCCGGCCCCACCCGCGGGCGAACCGGGCCGGAGTGCGCCTGCGCCGGTGCGGGCTAGCCGGTCGGGAGGCGGATGTCGAGCCAGCGCTCGGGGGTGGTGGTCGCTTCGTCTCCGGGCCGCAGCAGCACCGTCGTCGTGTCCGACTCGATGATCGCGGGCCCCGCGACGACCTGGCCCCGGGCGAGGGTGTCGAAGTCGTGGACCGGCGCCTCGAGCCATTCCCCGAGCCAGACCGCGCGCGCTCCGGCCGGGGGTACGGGCGGCGCCCCGGCCGGGGCGGCGGGTTCGACCGGCGGGGCGGGGAGGGCCCCCGAGGTGGTGACCCGCGCATTGATGAGCACCGGGTCCTGATCGCCGAGGAAGTACGTGTAGAGCTCCTCGTGCCGAGCCTCGAAGGCGCGCTTGAGGGTCTCGGCGAGGTCCGGAGAGTCGAAGTCCACCCCCGCGAGCGATACGTCGATCTCGTAGACCTGCTCGCCATAGCGCATCTCCGCCGACCGCCGCGACCCCACCGGGCCGTCCGTCCAGCCGCTCATGCGCGCGCGCCCCTCGCGCTCGAGCTCGTCGTAGAGGGCGCGCAGGGCGTCGATGTCCAGCTCGCCGGTGTCCCCGACGTGGGAGCGGATGGCTTCGAGGCGAAGCTCGGTCCCGAGCATCCCCCACGCGGAGAGGACGGAGGCGACCCGGGGCAGGATCACCCGGTCGACGTGGACGATGCGGGCGAGCTCGGTCGCCTGGAGGCCGGCCGCCCCGCCGAAGCCGAGGAGGGCGAAGCGGCGCGGGTCGACACCGCGGCGGACGGTGGCCACCCGGATCCCCTCCGCCATCTGGGTGTTGATGACCCGGTGCACCCCTTCGGCCGCCCGCACCGGGTCGGTTCCGAGCGCCTCCCCGAGGCGGGCGAGGGCGTCGACCGCCGCCGCGCGGTCCAGGCGCGCCGCCCCGCCGAGGAAGTTGTCGGGGTCGAGGAAGCCGAGCACGACGCTCGCGTCGGTGACGGTCGCCTCGTGTCCGCCCCGGCCGTAGCAGGCGGGGCCGGGGTCGGCCCCCGCGCTCTCCGGCCCGACCCTGAGGAGGCCGCCCCCGTCGACCCGGGCGATCGACCCGCCGCCCGCCCCGAGGGTAGTGATGTCGAGGCTCGGGAGGGCGATCCGCTCGCGTGCGATCGCCTTGTCGACGGCGAGCATCGCGTCGCCGCCGACGACGAGAGAGACGTCGCTCGACGTGCCCCCCATGTCGAAGGGGATCAGGTCCGGTGCCCCGGCGAGCTCGGCCACCCGGCGCGCTCCGGCGAGGCCCCCGGCGGGCCCCGAGAGGACCGTGCCCGCGGCGACCCGGATCGTCTCCTCGATCGGCGCCACCCCCCCGTGGGACTGCATGACGAGGATTGGCCCCGCGAAGCCGACGTCGGCGAGGCGGTCCCGGAGACCGGCGAGGTAGCGGGCGATGAGCGGACCCACGTAGGCGTTCACCACCGTCGTCGAGGTGCGCTCGTACTCCTTGATCCGCGGCAGTACCTCGGAGGAGAGGCTGACGAAGGTGCCGGGGAGCTCCGCCTCGATCGCCTCCCGGGTCGCCCGTTCGTGCCGGTCGTCCCGGTAGGAGTGGAGATAGCAGACCGCCACCGACTCCACGGCGGCCCGGCGAAGCGCGCGCAGCGCCTTCCCGAGGGAAGCGGGATCGAGAGGGGTCTCGATGCGGCCGTCCGGCCGGATCCGTTCGCGGACCCCGAAGCGAAGGTGCCTCGGCACCAGGGGCTCCTCGCGGGGCAGGCGCAGGTTGTAGCGCTCGGGCTTGAGCCCCTCGCGCATCTCCAGGATGTCGCGATGGCCCTCGGTGGCGAGGAGGCCGATCCGTGCGCCCTTGCGCTCGATGAGGGCGTTGGTCGCGACGGTCATGCCGTGGATGATCGAATCGGTCCGGCCGAGGAGGTCGCGGGTCGGGAGGTCGAGCGCCGCGGCGAGTCGGGCGAGGCCGTCCAGGACCCCGGCGGACTGGTCGGCGGGCGTGCTCTGGGCCTTGGCGAAGGTGATTCGCCCCGCCTCGTCGAGCCCGACCACGTCGGTGAACGTGCCGCCGACGTCCACCGCGACGCGGTATCGGGGGCTCGAATCAGGCATGGCGCTTGGGGCGCGCGGGCCGCTCATCGGGCGGCGCGGGCGCCCGGGGGCGGACTCGCCCGGCGCCGCCGGGACACGAAGCCGTCGCGGCGGTCGCGGCGGCGCGCATCGTCGGGACGCTCGGCGGGGTCTCCCCATCCGCCGCCTCCC
>JAJDXW010000148.1 GCA_022823045.1 Gammaproteobacteria bacterium | reverse complement strand
CGCCCGATGCGGCCCGCCTCCACGCCGCCACGTTCTCCGCCCGCCCGCTTGCGGAGTTGATGCTGTCGGCCGCGACGCCGGCGAGCTTGAGCTCCGTCACCTGGTCCTGCATCAGCGCCACGAGCGGCGACACGACGACCGCGAGCCCCTCCCTCACCAGGGCCGGGACCTGGAAGCAGAGCGACTTGCCCGAACCCGTCGGCATCACCGCCAGCACGTTGCGGCCCGCGAGAAGCGCCTCGATCACCGCCTCCTGGCCCGGCCGGTACGCTTCGAACCCGAACACGGTGCCAAGCACACGGCGTGCCGCATTCATCGGCGGTACTCCAGCCTCGGCCCGGTCCCATGCCCCACCGCGTGCCGTCACTCCCTCACCGCGTTCCATCGATACCACCATGTATGCTTCTGCGTGCTAACATGACAACATGATCCGCACACAGATCCAACTGGAGTCCGACCAGTACGAGCGTCTCAAGGAGCTCGCGGCACGCCGGTCGAAGTCGTTCGCACAGCTCGTTCGCGAGGGGGTGGCCCACGTGCTTAAGGCCGAGGAAAGGGAATCAGACTGGGACCGCTTCCTGACCGCAGTCGGTTCATTCCGCGCCGAGGATGACGCCGCCGATGTCGCGGAACGCCACGACGCGTATCTCGCCGATGCCTATTCCCGTGAATGAAGTATTCGTGGACACCTCGGCGCTGTATGCCTTGCTGGTCGAGACGGACGACAAGCACCACGTGGCGCGCGGGGCGTTGCCGGCGCTGCGAGGTGGCGGCGCCAACCTCGTCACCTCGTCGTTCGTCGTTCTCGAGTCGGTCACCCTTCTGCAATCCCGGATCGGGGTCGCGGCGGTTCGGGCTTTCTATGACGACGTGCTGCCGTTACTCGTCGTCGTGTGGGTGGGCGAAGGTCTGCTTCATCGCGCAATGGCCTCTCTCCTCGCAGCGTCGCACCGCGGCGTGAGTCTGACCGACTGGTCGAGCTTCACGATCATGCGCGAACGGGGGATCGGGCACGTCTTTGCGTTCGACGGGGATTTTGCGAGACAGGGATTCGAGCTCGTGCCCGCCAGCGCTCCATCCACGATGTAGGCGTCCGGACTTCGGAACTTGGTGAGAGAAATCCCGCAAAGCGCGAGCGCATGCTGAACCGGCAGTCCGTCGAGGCGGTCGCGGCTGCCGCCGTCGGCCCCCACGAGGTCCAGCCGCTCTACGAGTCGTACTGCTTCTCGCGCATCCCGTGGACGATCGAGGCCGCGCTCACCGGCGAGCCGAACCCCCGGACCCTCCCCGCCGACACGCTCGGCGCCCTCGCCGACCTGCCGGACACCGTCGTCCTCCTCTTCGTCGACGCCTTCGGCTGGCGCTTCTTCGAGGAGTTCGCGGAGAGCACTCCGGCCCTCGCCCGCTTCCTTCGCGATGGCACCGTCTCCAAGCTCACGTCCGTCTTTCCGTCCACCACCTCCGCGCACGTCGCCTGCCTCCATTCCGGCCTGACCCCGGCGGAGAGCGGGATCTACGAGTGGTACCAATACGAGCCCGCGGTCGGGGCGATGATCGCGCCCCTCCTCAGCTCACGGGCGGGGGACAAGGGGCGGAACGGGCTCGATCTTCCCCCCGGCACCCTGTTCGACGGAGAGACCCTGCACGAGCGCCTTGCCGCCCGGGGGGTGCGGTCGATCTCCGTGACCCCGGCCGAGTTCACGCCCTCGCCGTTCAACGACGCGTTCACCCGGGGAACCGTCGAGGTGCCCTGGAAGGGCCTCGCCCGCGGGCTGAATGCGCTCGCCCGAGCCGTCGCGTCGCCCGCCGGCCCGGAACCGCGGTTGATCCACTACTACTACGGTGGCGTCGATCGGATCGCGCATCGGTCGGGGCCCGGTTCGCCGGAGCTGCGGGAGACCGTCCGGCGATTCTTCGCCGAGCTCGAGCGGCGGTTCTTCAGGGTGCTCGTGGGGGAGACGGAAGGGGCGTCAAGGAGCGGGCAGTCGGAGTCGGGAGCGACGGGCACGGGATCACCGCCCGGAAGGAAGCCGGCCAGCCGGACCAGCGTCGTCCTCACCGCCGACCACGGGATGATGGGGCACGACCCGGCGCGCACCGTCTACCTGAACCGGGTGCTGCCCGAGGTGGAGCGGTGGATGGAACGCGGCCCCGGCGGGCGACCCAAGGTCCCGGCCGGCTCCCCTCGCGACTTCTTCCTTCACCTTCGGGAAGACTCCTTCGCCGAGGCGCTCGACGCGATCCGCGACGCCCTCGCCGGCGTGGCCGAGGTCCGTCCGGTGCGTGACCTCGTCGCCGCCGGCTACTTCGGCGATGCCCCGCCTTCGCGCCGCTTCCGCGACCGGGTAGGCAACGCGGTTATCCTTCCCCGGCCCGGGCGCGCCGTCTGGTGGTACGAGGAGGGCCGGTTCGAGAGCCGGCACCCCGGCGACCACGGCGGCCTCACGCCCGAGGAGATGGAGATTCCCTTCGGAGTGCTTTCGATTTGAGCCATCCCCAACGCATCGCGGTCACCGTTCCCATCGCGCCCGGGGTCGAAGCCACCCTCGAACACGCCCGCTGGGCCGAGGAGGAAGGCTTCGACGACGTCTGGTTCTCCGATTCGGGCGGAATCGACGCGCTCTCGCTCGCCGCCGCCGTCGGAGCCCTGACCCGCCGGGTGCGGATCGGCACCGCCGTCATCCCCGTATACCCGCGCACCCCCGCCGTGCTCGCGGCGTCCGCGTACACCCTCCACCATGCCTGCGGCGGGCGGTTCATCCTCGGTCTCGGCTCGTCGAGCCAGACGATGATGGAGCAGTGGCACGGAGTGGAGTTCGAGAAGCCGCTCACCCGCGTTCGCGAGACGGCGACCCTGGTGCGCGCGCTCCTCGCGGGCGAGCGGAGCGGATTCGACGGCGAGACCCTCCGAAGCCACGGCTATCGGCAGCCGCCGCTGCCGGAAGGGGCGGTGCCGATCCATCTCGCGGGGCTCCGTGGCCGGATGCTGGAGCTCGCGGGCGAGGTGGGCGACGGCGCGGTGGTGAACCTGTTCCCGGTCCGGGCGCTTCCGAAGATCATGGAGCACATCGAGCGCGGCGCGCGGCGCGCCGGCCGGGCGCTCGCGGATCGCGAGGTCGTCTGCCGGCACCAGGTCTTCGTGACCGACGACAAGCCCGCCGCCCGCGAGCTCGTCCGCCGGCGGTTCGCCCCCTACTATGCGACCCCCGTCTACAACCGGTTCCTCGCTTGGGCGGGGTTCGAGGAGGCCGCCGCCACCATCGAGGCGGGCTGGGCGGCGCGCGACCGGGAGCGGACCACGGGCGCCCTCGACGACACGCTGGTCGACGAGATCGCGATCCTCGGGACCGCCGACGAGTGCCGGGAGCGGGTGCGGGAGCTCGCCGCGGGCGGCATCACCACCCACATCATCGCCTGCCCCGCGGATGACCCCGCGGATCAGAGCCGCACGTACGACGCGTTTCGCCCCGCCGCGTTCCGCTTCTAGCCGGAGTCGGAGTCGGAGTGGGGTTTCCGAAACCCTGCTCCGATCCAGCTTCCACCCTACTCCGTTCGTTTTCCGAGGAGCTTCTCCAGCCCCTTCTTGACCTTCTCCGTTCCCTTCGCCAAGGCCTCGCGGGCGGATTCGGACCCCTGTTCCAGGGTCTCCTGCGCGTTCCCGGACCCCTTCTCGAGCTTCCGCTTGAGCTTCTCGACGACCTCCGACGCCTTGTCGGAGATTCGGTCCTCGATCTCTCCGGCAAGCTCGCGGATCGGAGCGACCGAGTGCCGCGCGTTCCGCGCGATCTCGGTCGTGACCTCCCTGACGACGCCGGCGGCGGCGATTCCGCCCTCTCCGGACGAGAGGTTCCGGAGATGGATGTCGGGAAGCGGTACCTCCCATGACTTGCCCTTGAGGAAGACGGCGCTCGCCGCGACCCTCCCGCCTCGAACGTGGAGGTTCTCGATGAGGATCCTTCGTGCGGGCGCGTCGCCGGACCTTCCCCTCCCCTCGCCGGACCCGGCGAACGACTCCGCGTTGCGCTGGAGGGCCTCGAGGTTGCTCCCCTCCGGTCCGAGCTCGTAGGTGAGCAGCGGTTTCTTCACCGTGATCTCGCGGACTACGACCGTGTCTTCGAGCAGGCTCGCGAGCTCCATCGAAACCCGGACCTCGTCCGCCTCGAGGGCGTGCGGAGTGTGGTACCCCGCGGGATTCGCGACCGTGAGACCCAGAATCGACACCTCACCGTCCGCGAGGGCGACGTCGATCGACTCGATGGTCACCTCGGTTCCCACGGCCCGGGTGAGGAGCTCTTCTGCAGCCGCCTCGATTCCGAGCGCGGCCTCGACGAGCGAGGAGACGCGCGATTGCGAGTAGTACAGGGCCGCCCCGGCGGCCACCAGCAGCAACAGGATCACGACGCCGGCCAGTTTAATCGAACGCTTCAATCGGCTGTCCTCGGGAGAACGCGCGAGCCCAGTCCGCAAATCTCACCAACTTTCGTCGCGAGGGCGTCGAGACGGCGCTGTGGCTGGCCGCACGGACCGAAAGAGGCTTACGGGCTGTCGAAGCGGCTTTCGGGAGTACGGCCAGTCACAGCGCATGGATCGGCGTCCGCAGCAGAAAGTTGATGAGATTTCCGGGCCAGGAGCGAGTGTAGTCCGCCTGTCCGCTCCGGATGCATTAAATTGGCACCCGGGCGCTTCGCCGGAGAGCGGGGCGCACGACCGGCTCTCAGTCAAGGGACACCAGCTTCATGAAATTCGGCATCAGCCTCATCACCCGCGGATCGCTCGCGACCCCCGAGAACATCGTCGGGTTCACCCGGCAGGCGGAGCGCCTCGGCTTCCACTCGGTCACCATCTCCGATCACATCGTCGTTCCCCAGGAGACGACGCACAACTATCCCTATCACCCGCAGGGGCACTTCCCGGTGGCGGATGCCCACGACTACTACGAGCCGCTCGCGACCCTCTCGTTCCTCGCCGGCGCGACCGAGCGGATCCGGATCGGGACCAGCGTGCTCATCCTGAGCTACCGCAATCCCATCGTGACCGCGAAGCTCTGCGCCACCGCGGACGCGATGTCGGGGGGGCGGACCTTCCTCGGGGTGGGGACCGGCTGGTGGGAGGCCGAGTACCGGGCCCTCGGGATCCCCGGCCACTTCGCGGAGCGGGGGCCCCGCACCGACGAGTACATGCGCATCTTCCGGAACCTGTGGACCGAGGAGCGGCCCGAGTTCGCCGGCGAGTTCTACCGGTACTCGAACATCGACTGCTCCCCCAAGCCGGCGCAGGCGGGCGGCATTCCGCTCATCGTCGGTGGCCACACCGGGCGCGCCCTCCGGCGGACGGCGGAGCTCGGGGACGGGTGGCACCCGATCGGGCTCCGCGCCCCGGCCGGGCTCGACCCGGCGGAGCTCCGCGCGAAGCGCGATGTGCTGGACCGGATGTGCGAGGAGCGGGGCCGGGATCCGGCCGGCGTTCCGACCGTGTTCCGCTGCCCGATCCGTCCGGGCGGGAAGCGCGACGGGGTGATGACCGGCGAGATGGGCCGGATCGTCGAGGACATCGCGGCCTACGCGCAGGCCGGGGTCGAGGAGATCGTATGGGACGTCGTCTATCCGACCGCGGCCGAGATCGGCGAGGTGATCGAGCGGATCGCCGAGGAAGTCGTTCCCGCGGTGGCGGGGTAGGGCAGGCGGTCCCTTCCGCTCCTCCTTCCGCACCCGCCCGGCCCCGCGCCCGCGCCCCGCGCCGGCCCCTGAGAACGCCGGTACGGCGAGCCCGCCCCGGCCCCATTTCCCTGACGATGGCAAGACCATCCGGAGACGGAACGTGACGAACGGCACCTCTGCCCACCACCTCCCGAGTCAGCGCCGGCTCTTCGACATTCCGGACGACGTGGCCTACCTCAACTGCGGGTACATGGGGCCCCTCATGTACTCGGTGGTCGAGGCGGGCGACCGCGGCATACGGGCGAAGGCCCGGCCATGGGGCATCGCCGCCGCCGATTTCTTCGAAGACGGCGAACGGGCGCGCGAACGGTTCGCCCGGATCATCGGCGCGGACGCGGAAGGGGTGGCGCTCGTCCCCGCCGCGAGCTACGGGCTCTCGTGCGCGGCGCGGAACCTCGACGTCGCCCCGGGCGACCGGCTCGTGGTGCTTGCCGAGCAGTTCCCGTCGATCGTGTACACGTGGCGGGAGGTGGCGGACACGCGGGGCGCGACGCTCGTGACCGTCGCCCGGCCGGAGGACGACGACTGGTCGCGGGCGACCCTCGACGCGATCGACGAGCGCACCGCGGCCGTCGCCCTTCCCCACTGCCACTGGACGGACGGCGGGCGGCTCGATCTCGTGCGGATCGGCGCCCACTGCCGCGAGGTCGGCGCCGCCCTCGTGCTGGACCTCACCCAGTCGGCCGGGGCGCTCCGCTTCGATGCGGGCGCGGTCCGGCCGGACTACGTGATCTGCGCGGGCTACAAGTGGCTGCTCGGCCCCTATTCGCTCGGCTTCCTCTGGGTGGCGCCGGAGCATCGCGACGGGAGGCCCATCGAGTTCAACTGGATCGGGAGGGCGGGGTCGGAGGACTTCGCGCGCCTCATCGACTATCGCGACGAGTACCAGCCGGGCGCGCGCCGGTTCGATGTCGGGGAGCGGTCGAACTTCATCCTGGTTCCGATGCTGAACGCCGCCCTGGACCAGCTCCTGGAATGGGGCGTCGAGTCCATCGAGGCGACCCTCGGCGCCCGCAACGCCGACATCGCCGCGCGCGCCGCC
>JAJDXW010000176.1 GCA_022823045.1 Gammaproteobacteria bacterium | reverse complement strand
GATCAGGCGCACCTACTCACCCTCCTTGGTCATCATTCGGACGAATTCGACCGCCGCTACGGCGCTCTCCACCGCAACGTCGATGTCTTCTCTCATCGTGAAACGGCCCACGCTGAACCGCACCGACTCGGACGCGGCATCACGCGGGATACCCATCGCAAGAAGGACTTCGGAGGGCTCGATCGCGCCGGAACTGCAGGCGCTGCCGGTTGAAGCTGCGACCGGGTCCATGTTCGCTACGACTGCTTCCGCGTCCGCCCCCTCGAATCGGATGTTGGCCGTGTTCGGCAGTCGCCGGGAAACGTCCCCAATCTCCCGAACGCCCGAGAGCCTCGACATCAGAGAACCGGTCAGCCGGTCGCGGAGTTCCGCAACCCGCGCCGACTCGGCCGTTCGTTCCCCGAATGCGATGCGGGAGGCCGCACCAAACCCGACAATGCCCGCGACATTCAGCGAGCCCGACCGCAGTCCCCGTTCGTGCCCGCCTCCATGGATGATGGGAGAAAGCCGCCGCAGACTATGGCGAGTCCCGACCAGAGCGCCGACTCCGGTTGGACCGCAGATCTTGTGGCTGCTCAGGGACACCAGGTCGGCACCGATTTCTTCAAGGTCGAACGGCAGTCGACCCGCCGACTGCGTCGCATCACAGTGAAACAATGCCCCAACCGCGCGTGCGAGCTCGGCGATTTCCGCCACCGGGTTCAGGACGCCGGTCTCGCTGTTCGCAGACATCACCGATACCAGCAGCACGTCTTCGTCGAGGATCTCCTCCAACGCCCGAAGGTCGACGTAGCCCCCATCAGTCACCGGGACAACGTCCAGCTCCAAGGATCCCCGTTCGTGGAGCCAACGTGCGGTCTCGCGGACCGAGGCGTGCTCGACTGCGGAAATCACAACCCTCTGACGGTCGGCCGGGGAACCTTCCGCTGCTCCTCGAAGAGCCAGGTTGTTGGCTTCGGTAGCGCCGGCCGTGAAGACCACGTTGGACGCGCGGCCGCCAACCAACGCGGCCACGTGCTCGCGGGCTTCATCCACGGCAGCAGCTTGGCGACGGCCGAAGTGATGGGTAGAGGACGCGTTTCCGGCCCCCTCCGTGAGGGCCGCGAGCATGATCTCAGCGACGCGGGGATCGAGTGGCGCCGAACCGTTGTAGTCGAGATAGACGCCCTCTGCGGTGCCTTGTTGATCAGCAGAAACCGGAATGACTCGCGACGCGGGGCCGACCATCTGATCGCCGACCAGTCGCCGCGATTCCCGCCCGTAGCCCGTAGGATGGAGCGAAGCCTCCTCCGAGACCGCGAACGGCCGCGTCGCTTCGCCGGTCGAAAACACCGCTCCCTTCGGCTCCATCAGTCAACTTCCTGATGTTATTGGAATTATGCCGCATTGGTGTATGAATGAACGCTCTCGCCCCCTGACTCCGACGTTCACTTGATAACGGCTGCATAGTGTGCACGAAACTGCCCGGCGAAGGAAAGACAGTCGGAGCCCCGTGCGGCCGCCGTACTCGGTGGGCAACCGACGGATAGCTTGCTTTCCCATACCTGAATATATGGGTAATATGGGTCCATGAAGACGACCCTTGACATCCACGACGAGCTCCTCGCTCGTGCGAAGCGCCACGCGAAGGAGACGGGGCGCCCGCTCCGCGCCGTCGTCGAGGACGGGCTTCGCCACGTGCTGCAGCCTTCCTTTCCTTCGGCCCCGTACACGCTTCCCGATCTGAGAGTCGGCGACCCGGATGCCCCCGACCCGCTCGAACGGTACGCCTGGCCGGAACTGCGCGAGCTCATCTATGGCAATCCCGGCACGCGGTGATTGCCGTCGACACCAACCTGCTCGTCTACGCGCATCGCCGCGAGGCGCGAATGGGCGGTGCCTCCCACGCGCTCATGGTCGAGCTTGCCGAAGGCGACCGGGCGTGGGCGATCCCCTGGCCGTGCTGCTACGAGTTCCTGAGCGTGGTGACGAACCGCCGCATCTGGAAGGACGAGGCGACCGAGCCGGAGCGGGCCTGGGGTCAGCTACGGGCCTGGACCGCGTCGCCGTCGAGCCGGCTCATCGGTGAGACCGACGACTTCATGGACATCCTGAGCCGGTTCGCGGGACGACCGCGCGTCGTCGGCGGGGTGGTCCACGATGCCCGCATCGCGGCGATCTGCGTTGCGCACGGCGTCGAGGCGCTGCTCACGCGCGACCGCGACTTCTCGCTGTTCCCGGAGCTCAGGACACGCGACCCGTTCGGACCCGGGCGTTGACCCCCGTGCGTCCCGCCACCGAATCAAGGAGCCCCGATCGCCGATGAGCGGTGCACAATTCCGCCATTCGCCTCGCGTGGTGACGGGAGCGGGAGGAACGACATGAGCGCGAGGAGCATCGCCGTCAACGACACGGACTACCGCTGGCCGAGCCGCCCGGTGGTCGTGGTATGCATCGACGGCGGGGACCCGGCCTACCTCGAGCACGGGGTGGCCGCCGGCATCGTCCCGAACATCGAGCGCTACCTCCGCGAGGGGTTCCACACCGTGGCGCACGGCACCATGCCGAGCTTCACCTGCCCCAACAACATGTCCATCGTGACCGGCCGCCCCGCCTCGGTTCACGGCATCTCCGGCAACTTCTACCTCGACCGGGAGACGAACGAGCCGGTGGCGATGACGGGACCGGAGCTCCTCCGGGTCCCCTCGGTGATGAGCGAGCTTTCGCGCCACGGGGCGCGGGTGGCCTCGGTGACCGCCAAGGACAAGCTCCGCCGTCAGCTTCAGAAGGGCATGGACCTCTCCAACGGCTCGGTGAGCTTCTCCTCGCAGCACGCGGACCGCTGCACCCTCGACGAGAACGGCATCGAGGGCGTGCTCGACTTCGTCGGCCGGCCGCTTCCCGACATGTACTCCGCGGACCTCTCCCTCTTCGTGCTCGACGCGGGCCTCACCCTCCTCGAAGAGCGCCGCCCGGACCTCCTCTACCTCTCGCTCACCGACTACGTCCAGCACGGATTCGCGCCGGGCCATCCCGAGGCCGACCGGTTCTACGCGGAGCTCGACGCGCGCTTCGGCCGGTTCGAGGCGCTCGGCGCGACCGTGGCGCTCACCGCGGACCACGGCATGAACGAGAAGACCAACGACGACGGGACCCCCCGCGTGGTGTGGCTGCAGGACCTCCTCGACGCGGAGCTCGGCGCGGGCGCGGCCACCGTCATCTGCCCCATCACCGACGCCTTCGTGGGACACCACGGGGCGCTCGGCGGGTTCGTGCGGGTGTACTGCCGCGAGGGGCTCCCGGGCGAGCGCGTGATCGAGGCCATCGCGGACGTGCCGGGCCTCGAGCGAGTGCTGTCCCGCGAGGACGTGGCGCGCGAGTTCGACCTGCCGTTCGGACCCGAAGGGGACGTGGCGGTGCTCGGGGACGCGCGCACCGTCATCGGCGCCCGCGAGGTGGACCACGACCTCCGCGGGCTCAAGGGCCAGCGGCTTCGCACCCACGGGAGCGTCCACGAGGCCGACGTGCCGATCCTCCTCAGCCGCCCGGTGAGCGACGAGTACGCCCGCCGCGCCGAAGAGGCGCGGCTGCACAGCTACGAGACCTTCGACTTCGCGCTCAACGGCATCGTCGACTGACGCGCGGGCCACTCCCGTCCGTCAACGCGGCGGAAGCGCCCGGCCGTCCATCGGGGGACCGATCTCCGTCGCGCCCAGGTGACGGAGGATCGTCGGCGCGATGTCGACGGCGGAAGAGCGCGCCCCGCTCGTCCCCGGCGAGAACCCGCCGCCGCTCACCAGCGGTACGGGGCGGGTCTCGTAGGGGCCGAGGCCGCCGTGCTGTCCCCGGCCGGGCGCGTCGGACTTCATGAAGATGTCCGCGGCGACGTGCCCGACACCGGGGATGCCGAAGCGGTTGGGCGCGGCGCGCTTCGCCATCGAGAAGGCGACCGCGGGGCCGGCGCCCGGCCGAAGCCCGACCTCGCGGAGCGCCTCGCTGGCGAACGCGCGCTCGCACCAGGGCCGGGCGCGAAGCCACGCGGAGATCGTGGCCGCGTCCGGTGCATCCTTCTCCCCGAGGTAGACGAGCCCTCCCATCCCGCTCGAGGCGAGCACCGTCTCCGGGGAGTCGGGCGCGGCCTTGAGCCCCGCCGCGACAAGGTGGTCGGCGACCGGCACGACCTCGTCCACCGTCTCGTGACCGTGGTCCGAGCAGACCACGAAGAGGAGGTCCTCGCCGCGGCTCCGGAGCGCCTCCACGGTGTCCGCGACGAGCGCGACGCACCGGTCGGCCGCCGCGAGGACGGAGCGGTGCTCGGGCGAACCGAGCTCGAGCTCGTGCTGGGAGTGATCCGGCTCGCAGATCCAGAGGGTCCGGAGGGAGGGAGCGGGATCGGCGAGAAGCGCCGCGCAGAACCGCTCCGTCGCGGCCGCGTCGCCGGCTCCGTCGTAGGTGAGGTCCACGAGCGCGCCGCCGGTCTGCCGGAGCGGCGCCCGCCGCTCTTCGGGGCTCTCGCCGGGCTCGAGCCCGGGCCGGGGCGCGAAGGTGCCCGTGCGGTGGTGGAGGATGCCGAAACCGTCCGGGTCCTGCATGTACGCCGCGCCGGCCGAGGAATTGCTGTAGACGACCGCGTCTCCCCGGAGGCGCTCGGCGAGGACCGGGACCCACAGGGTTCGTCCCGTCGCGGCGCGCCACTCGTCCCGGAACCCGGGCGGGCCGACGGATACGGGACGCCAGCCGTCGCCCGCGGGGAGGGCAATTGCGTTCCCCATGAGGCCGTGGCGGGCGGGGTGGCAGCCGGTCGCGATGCTCGCGGAGTTGACCCTCGTCGCGGAGGGGAAGACCGAGCGATGCTCGGCAAAGCGCCGCGACTGCCCGGCGAGGGCGTGGAGATGCGGGGTGAGCTCCGGGGTCACGAGGTCCGCGCGCAGCCCGTCGACCACCATCAATACGGCGCGGCGCGGCGCGGACGTCGAAAGGACCCGCTCGGAGCTTCTCTTCATGTCCGCTTCTCGCTGCCGCCGGTCATCGATCTTCTCATGCGCCCGCGCCACCGCGCTCGCGTGGGCGGTCGGTCCGGCGCCCGCGGGGTGTACGATCCGCGGGAGGGAAGCGTCGCGCGACAGCGGCCGGGAACCGTTCGGTGGCGGGCC
>JAJDXW010000218.1 GCA_022823045.1 Gammaproteobacteria bacterium | reverse complement strand
GAGGCCGTCGCGGCGCCGCGACCCCGGCCGGGGCGGTCGGGGCGGCGGTCGCCGCGTCGCCGCGCACCTCCCCCGCGGCCGCGTTCCGCGCATCTCCGGCCGTCTCCGGCATCCGGTCCGCCGTTCCCGCCGGGCCTTCCTCGTCGCCCGCGCTCGGGCCCGCACCCTCGGGCTCGCTCCGCCCCCCGGGGTCCGGCGCCGGGGACCGCCCCGGCGGTTCCTCCTCCAGCGTGGCGAGGCTCCCCACCCGCTCCCAAGCGAGCACCCGCAGCGTATCGGTGCCGGTGCTGTCATCGGTTCTGGAGCTGTCCCCCGCCCGCAGCCGCTCGTCGACGCCAGGGGTCCGGTCGTCCGCGGGCAGCAGCACCACGAGGGGCGTGCCGCTCGCTTCGTGCCGGGCGATGAGACCGCGCGCCGCGGCGAGCTTCTCCCCGATCCGCCCGACCGCCCGCACCCGCTGGTCGCGGTCGACCTCGCCGGTCGCGAGGAGCGCGAGGTCGGCGGGCTCCTCCGGCCCCGCGAGCCGTCCCTCCGCCTCGAGCAGGTGGGCGAGCAGGACTGGCAGCTGCCAGCTCCGCCCCCCGTCCACCGGCCGGTCAAGGTCCAGGCGGTAGGCGCCGTGGCCGGTGAGGGCCGCGACGAGCCCGGTGCCCCGGTCGACGAAGCGGGTGTAGTCGCGGGAGATGGCGAGCACCTCGGTGGTGCCGTCGCGGCAGGCGACGGAGGGCACGTCCGGGTCCTCGGCGGTGATCTTCTGCACCGCGACCGGGCCCTCGGTGGTGGCGATGAAGATCCGGATCCGGGTCATGCGGGTCGCCCGCGCCCCGTGCCGGCGTTCGCCGGCGAGGAGCGGCCGCCGCCCCGGAGCCGCCCCCGCCCCCGGACGAGGCGGGGCGACGTTGCCCCGGCCGCCCTCACAGCAGGAACACCTCGCTCGCGGGCTCGGACACCGCCCGCACCAAGGGATCGTCCGCCGCCATCACGAGCCGGATCGTGCGCGCTTCCGGCGAGGGGAGCGCCTGCTTGAGGAACTCCCCGTCCGCGGTCCGGACCACGAGCCGCCCCGGCGCGTCCGCCCGCGCCTCCTCCGGAAGCTCGACGAGAAGGTAGACCTGATCGTCGCCCGCCCGCGATGCGACGAGGCGGACGACGAACCCCCCCGCCTCGCGGCGCCGGAGGTCCTCCCGCCCCGCCGCTGCGGCCGCCCGTGGCAGGTGCTGCCAGGCACAGCGCTCGAGCAGCAGGGCGAAGTCGTCCCGGAGCCCGCGGTCGCCGCGGAGCGCCGCCGACACCTCGGGCGGCAGCGGTCCGCCGCCGTGCAGGGCCGCGTACAGGCGGGCGAACGGGACTCGCGGCCCCGGCTCCGCGCCCGCCCCTTCGACTGCGCCGGCGCCCGCCCCTTCGCCTCCGCCCCCCTCCGCCCGGCCCTCCCCCGGTCGGGTCCCGGCCGCGTCCGCCGCCTCCGCGTCGCCGTCGAGCAGCAGCTCGGCGCCATGGCGGGCGACGAACGCCGCTTCCACCTCCCGGCGCTCCTCCGGGCTCCTCGCGTTCCACGCCTTGCTCATCGGTTTCCTCCCGCCGGCCGCGCCGGGTTCCGGTTCGCCGCCCCGGATCTGCGCCTCGCCTCGCTCCGACACTCCCCGCTCCCGGCGGCCTCCTCTTCGCCCGATCCGGACGGCGCCTCGTTGGTTTCCGCCCCGTAGAGCCGGGTGAACGCGCGCGCGAAGACCGGCCGGTCCTCGGCCTCCGCCGCCTCCCACGCCGCGGGCGGTTCCAGGGTGCGGCGCACCGTGGCGAGGCGTTCGGCGACGGCCGGCATCGCGTCCGCGAGGGCCGCGTAGGCCGGGGCGAGGCGCGGGTCGCGCGGCGCGGAGGGCTCGAAGCCCGCGCGGTTCAGGCCCTTGAATGCCTTGCGGGCTTCCCCGAGAAGCCGGAAGTCGAGATCCGGCACCGATCCGGGTGCGCGCTCGGCCTCGCCCGCCCGCCCGTGGTCGCCGAACCCGGCATCGCCGTCGGCGCTTCCGCTGCTCCGGTCGCTTGCGCTGGCCCGGCCGCCCCCACCGTCCTCCCCGGACTCCCCGCGCCCGAGCCGGTGGAGGACGTAGAGGCACGCCTTCGCCACCCGCCGCACGTGCTCGTCGGCCTGCGCCAGCGTCTCGATCCGGGTCAGGTAGCCCGGGTCGGGACCCCCCGCGACGATGGCCGCGAGCTCCGCCGCGCCCGCCTTCCGGCGAAGGGCCTGGGAGAGCCGGTTCTGCACTGGGCCGAAGCACTCGGCCCGGAGATACGAGCGGGGAAGACGCCTCACCCATCCGTTCTCCCCGACCGGAAGCTGAAGGAGGGCAAGCTCGCGCCGGTTGAGCGCCTTGACCGCGGCCGCCGGCTCCGCCTGGAGGCGCGCGAGGGGTTCGTCTTCCGGCCCGTCGTGCGTCACCACGGGCCCCGCGGCAGGGTCGACCTCGCCCGCCTCGAAGTCGGCGCCGAGCGGCGTGCGCCGCTCGAAGCGCCCGATCTCCGCCCCCTCCGCGAGCACCCCGGCAAGGGTCACGAAGGCGAGGAAGGTGTTGCGGTAGCTCCGGAAGTCGGCGCTCGCGCCCCCCGCCCGCCCCGCGTCGTCCGCCCCCGCCTGGCGGAGCCAGAAGCGAAGGATCGCCTCGTCGCCGATGTCCTCCTCGGTGAACTCCGGCCCCCGGTCCTCCTCGAGGAACTCGACCATCGCGTGGAACTTGCGCTGCGCATGCGCGGTCGGAAGGTGGCCGCCCAGCCACTCGTAGAGCCGGCGGGCGAGGTCGAGGGCGGCCGCCGAGACCGCATCGCGGTCGACGACGGGCGCGGTGAGCGGGTCCATCGCGGCGACGAGCGCGCGGTAGCCGAGGGTGGAGACGAGGAGCTCCATCATCGCCGCGAGCTCCACCATGCGCCCGTAGCGCACCTCGAACCGGCCGTCGGCGTAGGCGAGGACCACCGCTTCGTCTTCGACGAGGAGCGCGCCGCCCGGTCCGGGCGGCGGCCCGTCGTCTCCCCCGGCCGGCTCATCGGCGGCCGGGGGGCGCGCGCCCGCGAACGGCCCGCCGGGGAGCGAGAAGGCGGCGCGGAACGCGCCCGCCCGCGCCTCCTCCACCCCCCAGAAGAGCCATTCGAAACCCGCCCCGGCCCCGGCGCCCCCGCCGGATGCGGCGCTCCCCGCCCCCGGGGGTCCGCCGAACGCGAGCAGGGCGGCCCGCGTGAGGTGGCAGAGCTCGAGCAGCATCGGCTCGTAGGCGCGGCCCGAGATCCGGGCCGCGAGGTCCATGAGCACCCGGCGCGGGAACTTCGGACCGGCCGGCCCGTCGATCTCGCCCAGTTGGCGAAAGGTCTCGCGGAGCTCGTCGCTCTGCGAGGCCCGGATGAGCCGGACCCGGGCCCTCTCGACCATGCGCTCCCCCCGAGCTGAACCGGAGGAAGGAGCATAAGCGCTCGCGTTCGGTGTGCAAAATCCGCGCCTCGGGTGGGCCCGCGAGGCGAGGCGCCCGCTCCCGGCCGGTCGGGTCCGGCCCGGTCCGCCCCGTGAGTTGCCGCTCCGCTCCCTTTCGCAGCGTCTCGCGCGGAGCGAAGGGGCAGGTGCCCGCACGGCGGCAGCGCCGAACTGCCGCGGCGGCTAGCGGAAGCGCGGGCCGCCGGTGACCGCCACCCACCGGCCCCCGCCGAAGCGGAAGCGGGGAGCGGGGCCACCTTCCACCGCCGACCACCGGCCCCCGGTGTGGAAGCGGTACCACGGCACCGGGTGCCCGCGGAACCGGCCGCCTTCGGTGACCCTCTCGTCGCACCCCTCGGCCGCCCGCCGGTCATGGACGCGATGGCGATGGCGGTAGTGGTGGCGCGGGTCGCGTCCGCCGTCTGCCGAGCGCCAGCGGATCGTCCGGTCCCGCGTGGCCACCCGGTCCGTGTACCGGGGGGCGTACCAGGCGGTGTCGCCGGCGACGAAGCGCGGCGCCCCGCTCGCCTTGCGGATCCAGGCCCGCACGAGGCGGTCCCGCTGGTAGCGCCGCCAGCAGTCCATCACCCGCTCGACGTAGGCGCGGGTGTAGTCGTGCGCCAGGTAGCGGCCGCCCTCCTGCGCGAGCTCGCCGCCGCGGTGGTGCGAGAGCGCGAGCGCCCAGTCGCCGCCGTAGCGATCGTGGAGGCCGGCGAGCCGGCCGAGCCCGAGGCGAACGTTGGTCGCGGGGTCCCAGAGGGCGTCGGCCGCCGTTCCGAACTCGCCCGTCGCCGTCGCCGGGAGGATCTGCATCAGGCCGATGGCGCCGGAGGCGCCGACCGTCCGGGGGACGAAGCCCGACTCCACGTCCACCACCGCGAGCGCGAGCGGGGCGGGCACCGTGCCGTTCCCGATCGCTTCGGCCACGACGAGCCGCTGGATGGCGGCCCGGTCCTCCCGGGCGAGGCCGGCCGGGTCGACGTAGATGCTCGCGGTCGCGACCGCGGGCAGGGCGAAGGCCGGGCCGAGGCCGGCCGCGAGAACGAGGGCGGCGCGCAGGGCGCGGCGCCGCTTGCGGGTCGAGTGCTGCATGAGAGTGCTCCTTTCCCCGCCGTGCGGGTCGGTACGAGTCCCTCGCGGCAATGGAAGGATCAGGCGCGTTTTGCTGGTCCCGCCCGACCGGCGCGCCCCCGCCCGACCGGCACCTCGGATCCCTCGTCGATTGAGCGAGTGAGTGAGCCCCGCCCGCGCGCCGCGCCGCCGGGCGTCCGGCCGCTTGGCTACAGCCAGCTTCGGCCAGTCCCGCACTCGCCCGCCGCGCGCCCCTTCCCCGGGAAAGCCGCCCCGATCTTTCCATTTCCGAAATTGCGCCATACGATGGGAAAGGAAAGAGAGGAGAGCGCCATGCCGACAGCGAGACGAGCGCCGACCCTGTCGTTGCTCCTCGCGGCCGCTGCCCTGGCCGCCGCCGCGGCCGCTCCCGTCGGCCCCGCGCGAGCGGAGTACGCGAGCCCGCACGGGGTGGCGGTCATCATCGGCAACCGGACGTACCGGAACGAGCGCGTGCCCGAGGTCGCCTACGCGCACCGGGACGCGGAGGCGTTCCGGCATTACGTCGTCGACGTGCTCGGCTTCGACCCCGGGAACATCATCGAGCTTCGCGACGCGACGCAGGCGGAGATGGAGGACGCGCTCGGCAACGAGCGGAGCCACCAGGGCAAGCTCTGGCGTTACCTGCACCCGCGCCACGGCTCGGACGTGGTGGTGTTCTACTCCGGGCACGGGGTGCCCGGGCTCAAGGACGGGCGGGGCTACCTGCTGCCGGTGGACGCGAACCCGGACAGCGCCGAGATCAACGGCTACCCGATCGACGTCCTGTACGAGAACCTGGGCAAGCTCGCGGCGGCGAAGACCGCGCGGGTGTTCCTGGACGCGTGCTTCTCGGGTGACAGCGACCGGGGGATGCTGGTTCGCTCGGCCTCGCCAGTGTTCGTACCGGCGGCGCTCCCGGAGGCGTCGGCGGAGAAGCTGACGGTGCTCGCGGCGGCGTCGGGCAAGGAGGTCGCCTCGTGGGACGACGAGGCGGGGCACGGCCTCTTCACCCGGCACGTGCTCGACGCGCTCTACGGCGAGGGCGACCTCGACGGGGACGGGCGGGTGACCGCGGTGGAAGCGAAGACGTACCTCGACGACACGATGACGATCGCGGCGCGGCGCCGGTTCGGCCGCCACCAGAACGCGAGCCTGAACGGCGAGGTCGGGGTGGTGCTCGCGCGGGCGGGCGAAGGGGGCGTCTTTCCGCCGCGCCCGGCCCTCGGCGAAGCGGAGCCCGGGCCGGGCGCGACCGGGAAGGCGGCCGAGCCGGAGACGGTGGGGAGCGCCGGCGCGGAGCCTCCGCCGCCCGCGGAGAGTCCGGAGTCGGAGGAGGCTGCGCTGGATCTGACGCACGCGCAACGGGTGCTGGTGCAGGAGGGTTTGACGTCCCTTGGCGCGGACGTCGGACGTGCGGACGGCATTTTCGGGGCCCGGACCCGAGCGGGGGTCCGTTCGATCCAGAAGGAGAAGGGCCTTCCGGAGACCGGCCACCTCACCGCGGAGCTGTCGGCGGCGCTGCAGGCGCTGGGCGAGGAGGCCCGCGGGGAGCGGCGGACTGCAGAGGAGGCGCGCCGCGCGGAGGCCGAGCGCAAGCGTGAGGCCGAACGGCAGAGGGCGGCCGCCGCCCGCCGGGCGGACGACGAAGCGTTTGCGGAAGCGAGGAGGCGCAACACCCCGGCGAGCTATGGTGCGTACCTGGCGCGCGGCGGTCGCCACGAGGCGGAGGCCCGCGCCCTGCTCGCGGAGGTTTCGAAGCCGAAGTGGGATCTCGGGAAGAAGTTCCGTGACTGCCCGGATTGTCCCGAGATGATGGTGGTTTCTGGGGGGAGCTACGAGATGGGCTCGCCGCCAGATGAGGAGGGTCGGAACGACGATGAAGGACCGGTGCACCGTGTGACGATTGGTGAGTCGTTTGCGGTGGGCGTGTACGAGGTGACGCGCGGTGAGTGGGGTCGTTTCGTTTCGGCGACGGGTTATTCGTCGGGGAATTCGTGCTGGACATATCAGGGCGGTGAGTGGAAGGAACGTACGGGCCGGAGCTGGCGCTCGCCTGGCTTCGCGCAGGGTGATGGTCACCCGGTGGTATGCGTGAGCTGGCGTGACGCGCAGTCGTACGTTGACTGGTTGTCGCAGGAGACGGGGGAGAGATATCGGTTGTTGAGCGAGTCGGAGTGGGAGTATGCGGCACGCGGGGGAACGGTTACGTCGCGTTACTGGGGTCGGACCGAAGTAGGTCAGTGCAGGCATGCCAACGGAGGGGACCGCGCGCTGAAGAATCGATACAGTGATTGGGAGTGGTCGGTAGCCGCATGCGATGACGGACATGTTCATACGTCGCCGGCCGGGAGCTTTCGGCCGAACAGATACGGACTGTACGATGTATTGGGGAATGCTTGGGAGTGGGTGGAGGACTGCTGGCATGAGAGTTATCGTGGTGCGCCGTCGGACGGTCGAGCTTGGACGACTGGCAATTGCGTCCGCCGTGTTTTGCGGGGCGGCTCGTGGTACAGCAAGCCGAGGTACCTCCGTTCCGCGCTCCGCAGCAGGCTCGAAACCGGGAACCGGCACAACTATATCGGGTTTCGTATTGCCAGGACATTGGATTGAGTCTTGAGTCTTCGCTTCCTTGCCTCTTTTGCGGGGGTCCAGGGGGCGGAGCCCCCTGGCCGATTTATCGCCATTCGTTGGGTTCCTCG
>JAJDXW010000040.1 GCA_022823045.1 Gammaproteobacteria bacterium | reverse complement strand
GACCTGCCGTGGAACCCGAACCGCCTGGAGCAGCGGTTCGGACGTATCCATCGAATCGGACAGACCGAGGTCTGCCACCTGTGGAATCTCGTCGCGCAGGATACCCGCGAAGGGGAGGTCTACGGCCGGCTGCTCGAAAAGCTGGAGATTGCCCGCACGGCCCTCGGCGGACGGGTCTACGACGTGCTCGGGCGCCTCTTCCAGGGGACCGAGATGCGCGACCTGCTCATGGACGCCATTCGCTACGGTGAACGGCCGGAAACCAAAGGCCGCCTGTTCGAGCGCGTGGACGGTGCAGTCGATCACGAACACCTGCTTACCCTGCTGGAAGAGCGGGCGCTCATCCGTGACCACCTGCGCGCGTCGGAGGTCGACTGCGTGCGCGAAGAGATGGAGCGGGCGGAAGCCCGCCGCCTGCAACCTCACTACATCGAAAGCTTCTTCCTCCAGGCGTTCCGGCACTTGGGAGGAGCGGTACACCGGCGAGAAGCTGGGCGCTACGAGGTTACCCGTGTGCCTGGTTCGGTCCGGAAACGCGAATCGCGGACCGGCCACGCCGGACCGATACTCGAGCGCTATGAGCGCGTCTGTTTCGAGAAGTCGAAGATCTCCGCCCCACCCGCGGCGGTCTGTCTCGGCCCTGGCCATCCGTTGCTCGACGCTATCGTCGATGTCGTCCTCAAGCGCTATCGCGATGTGCTGGCACAAGGCGCAGTACTCGTGGACGAGACCGATGACGGCGAGGCGCTCCGGGTTCTCTTCCATCTGGAGAGTGCGGTACGGGACGGAACGGAGCGCTGGCCCGGCCATCCGCCGGTCGTCTCCCGGCGGCTTCAGTTCGTGGAGGTCACCGCCGACGGAGAAGCCCGCGATGCCGGCCCCGCGCCGTATCTCGACTATCGTCCTGTCGGGGACGAAGAACGAGCGTTGATTGCCGCGTGGCTTGAAGCGCACTGGGTGAGTTCGGGGTTGGAAGACCGGGTGATGACGTACGCTCGTCAGCGCCTTGTGCCGGACCACGCCGAGGAGGTCCGTTCGCGCCGCCTCCCGGCAATCGACCGGGTGGAAGGGCAGGTGGTCGCTCGCCTCAAGCGCGAGATCGTGTTTTGGGACAATCGTGCGCTCCGACTTCGCGACGAAGAAGGAGCGGGCAAGGCCGGGGGGAGCGTGAGCGCGACCCAAGCCGAGGCGCGGGCGAACGGTCTGGCGGAACGGCTGGAGCGGCGGCGCGTGGAGCTGGCCAGGGAACGAGACATCTCTCCGCTCCCTCCGGCGATCCGTGGTCGGGCGCTCGTGGTTCCGGTCGGTTTCTTGCGGCGGCGCGCGGAGCCCGAGGTGGTTCCGCCCGGGGTCCGCGAGACGACGGTCGAGGGACGGAAGGCGGTCGAGCGTCTGGCCATGTCGGCAGTGATGGCGGCGGAGCGAGCCCTCGGACACGAACCGCACGATGTGAGCGCCGCCAAGGTGGGCTACGACATCGAGAGCCGCGAGGCGGGAACCGGTCGACTTCGGTTCATCGAGGTCAAGGGGCGAATCGACGATGCGGATACGGTCACCGTCACTCACCAGGAGATCCGCACCGCTCTCAACAAGCCCGACGCCTGGATCCTCGCGCTCGTCCTCGTCAAGGACGGCTATGCGAGGCCGCCCCGCTACCTCCGGCGTCCGTTTCGCGCCGAGCCGGACTTCGAAGCCGTCAGCGTGACGTACAATCTGCGCGAGCTTCTTGCACGGGCGAAGGCGCCAGCATGATTGATGCCCGTCCCTTCAACAACGACCGAACCAGGATGGCGGGCGCTCTCATGGGGCCGGGCTGGATCTCACGATGATCGATCCGCACGACGACGGCCCCGGCATGACGGTAACCCGGGTCGAGGCCCTCGGATTCCGGTCACTACGCTACGTGTCGCAGCGGCTCGGCCCCTTCCACGTCCTGGTTGGACCAAATGCAAGTGGCAAGTCGACGTTTCTTGACGTGCTGGCGTTTCTGGGCGATTTGCAACGTGTGGGGCTCGTTCGGGCGGTAACCGGCTATGGACCAGACGATGTCCCGCTCCGCGCCACTGATCCCCAGCACCTGACGTGGATGCGGCGCGGTAAGGTATTCGAGCTGGCCGTGGAGGCGACTATCCCGGCTGACCTTCGTGAGCGTCTGAAGAACAAGTCGGCCAAAGTATGCCGTTACGAGATCAAGGTGGATGTATCAGGCCCACTACAGATCGTAGCGGAGACCTTGTGGCTGAAGCCGGATAAGAGCCCCGATGCCGAATGCCTGCGAAGCAAGTTTCCGAATCCACCCGATCCGCCCGAACGGCTTATCATTGAGCCCGAACAACGCGCTCCTGCCCACTGGACAAAGGTGGTCTCCCGCGGGCGTGATCCTGAACGCGTAGTCTTCCGCGCGGAGACATCTCGACGGCCATTTATCTTTAACCTTCAGACCAACAAGCCCGCGCTTGCCAGCTTGCCTGAAGACGAAGAAACGTTCCCGGTCGCCACACGTTTCCGGAAGATGCTTGACGTCGGAATCCAACGCATCGCCCCGTGGAGCGAGGCCATGCATCGTCCCAGCTCACCTGCCCGTTCGGGCGCCTATCTTCCCGATTGCTCGAATCTGCCCCAAGTCATACATTCGGTAGAACTCGAGTGTCCGGAGCGGTATGCGGACTGGATTAAGCACATCCGTGAGG
>JAJDXW010000064.1 GCA_022823045.1 Gammaproteobacteria bacterium | reverse complement strand
GTGTCGAGAGCGGGTATGATGCGCGCGGTTCGGGATTCCGGTACCGGATCGCGGGGTGCGGCCCCGCGGATTCTCAGGTTGTGGCGGGTGCGTTCCGGTCGGCTAACTGGGATCGGGGCCTCCTCGTATTCATGTCGTCGGAGCTGGAGCCCTTGGCCATCGACGAGCTGACCTTCGATGCGACGCGGGCCACCCGGTTCGTGGACAGGTTGCGCGCGCGCGGCCGGCGGCGATGGAGGCGCGGGTGAGGTTCGTCTGCTTCGACACCGCGACGGACGCGCTCGCGTGCGCGCTCTGGTCCGACGGAGAGGTGATCGGGCACGACGAGACCGCCCCTCGCCAGCACGCCGATCGGGTGCTGTCGGTGGTCGACCGGCTGCTTGCCGAAGCCGGCGTTGCCCGGTCGGCGCTCGATGCGGTCGGGTTCGGCCGCGGCCCCGGCTCGTTCACCGGGCTCCGGATCGCGGCCGGGGTCGCCCAGGGCCTCGCTTTCGCCCTGGACGTGCCCGCGGTGCCCGTCTCGAGCCTCGCCGTCATCGCGCAGGGGTCGCGGCGCGAGAACGGGTCGCGGAACGTGCTGGCCCTTCTCGACGCCCGCCTCGGAGAGGTCTACGCGGGCGCTTTCAAAGCGGATGACGGCGTCATGCGGCCGATCCGTGGCGAGCGGCTGTGCCTTCCCGCCGACCTCGCCGGCGAGCTTGGGGCGGACGGCGGCTGGACCGGCTGCGGACCGGGCTGGAACATCTGCTCCGACGTGCTCGCGAACGGCCTCGACGCCAGGCTGGAACGCCTCGAGCCGGACCGCCTCCCGCGGGCCCGCGACCTCGCCACGCTCGTTGACGCCGCCCAGGAAGGGGGGCTCACGGTAGCCTCCGAACATGCACTTCCGGTCTATCTCCGCCGCCAGGTGGTCCGGCGCCCCGAGCCGGCCGCCGCCGCGCCATGATCCGGCCCCTCGAGCTCGCGATCGGGCTGCGGCACCTGAGGGCGAAGCAGCGCATCCGCTTCATCTCCTTCATCAGCTTCATCTCGGCCCTCGGCATCGCGCTCGGGGTCGCCGCCCTCATCACCGTGCTCTCCGTAATGAACGGATTCGAGCGCGAGCTCCGGAGCCGGATCCTCGGGATGGCTTCCCACGCCACCATCGCGGGGTTCCGTGGTCCCCTGAAGGACTGGCAGGACGCCGCGGACCAGGCGCTGGCCAACCGTTCGGTGCTCGCTGCGGCGCCGTACGTCGAGGGGCAGGCCATGCTCACCGCGGGCGGTGCGGTGCGCGGGGTCCTCGTCCGGGGCGTCGAACCGGACGAGGAGCGCCTCGTCTCGGACGTCTCGCAGTACATGATCACCGGTGGACTGGACGAGCTGGAGGCGGGCGCGTTCCGGATCCTCGTCGGTTCGACCCTCGCAACCCGACTCGGTCTCGAGCTCGGAAGCCGGGTCACCGCAATCGCCCCGGAGGCGACCCCGACCCCCGCCGGAGTGGTGCCGCGGCACCGTCGCTTCGAGGTGGCGGGCATATTCGAAGCGGGACACGGACAGTACGACTCGTCCTTCGTCCTCATGCACATGGAGGACGCGGGAAAGCTCTTCCGGGTGCGGGACGGAGTGAGCGGGCTCCGGCTGCGGCTCGACGACGTGTTCGCCGCGCCGCGTCTGGCCCGCGAGATCGCCGAGAGTCTCGGCGGGCGTTACTGGGTGACGGACTGGACCCACTACCACGCGCAGTTCTTCCGGGCGCTCAGGATCGAGAAGACCGCGATGTTCATCATCCTCACCCTGATCGTGGCCGTCGCCGCATTCAACCTCGTTTCCACCCTGGTCATGGTCGTCAACGAGAAGCAGCCCGAGATCGCAATCCTGCGCACCCTCGGACTCGCCCGCGCGAGCGTGCTCGCGATATTCCTCGTCCAGGGGACGCTGATCGGCCTCGTGGGAACCGCGGTCGGGGCGGTGGCGGGAGTGGCCCTCGCGGGCAACCTCGAAGTGGTCGTTCCCGCCATCGAGCGGCTGATCGGTCAGAAGTTCCTGTCGCCCGAGATCTACTATCTCGCCGACGTGCCCGCCGACATCCGCGGCCGGGACGTGGTCGCGATCATCGTCGTCGCCTTCGTCATGAGCATGCTCGCGACGATCTATCCCGCCTGGCGGGGGGCGAACACCCAACCGGCCGAAGCGCTCCGCCATGAGTGACGCGTCCGTCATCGGCGCGAGCGACCTCCGGCGCATCTTCGGGGAGGCCTCGCTTCGCGTCGAGGTCCTGCGGGGGGTGAACCTCGAGGTCGCCCGCGGCGAGAGTGTGGCGATCCTCGGCGCATCCGGCTCCGGCAAGAGCACCTTGCTGCATCTCCTGGGAGGCCTCGACCTTCCGACCTCGGGCTGCGTGCGCGTCCTGGGAAGGGTCATGAACGACCTCGGAGAGCGGGAACGGGGGCGCCTTCGGAACCGGGCCCTCGGATTCGTGTACCAGTTCCATCATCTGCTCCCCGAGTTCACCGCGCTCGACAACGTCGCGATGCCGCTCTTCGTGCGGCGCGAGCCCACGGCCCGGGCGCGCCGGCGGGCGGAAGAGGTCCTCGACCGGGTCGGACTCTCGCCACGGCGAAGCCACCGTCCCGCGGAACTCTCGGGGGGCGAGCGCCAGCGCACCGCCATCGCTCGGGCGCTTGCCTGCCGGCCCGCGTGCGTCCTGGCCGACGAGCCGACGGGAAACCTCGACCGCGACACGGCGCGGCGGGTGTGCGATCTGATGTTCGAGATCAACCGCGAGGAGGGGACGAGCCTCGTCGTGGTGACCCACGATCTCGAGCTCGCGGAGCGGGCGGACCGGCGACTTCAGCTCGGTGGCGGACGGCTCGACGATGCCGGCTAGCGTTTCACGCCCGTGGGCTCCGGCGGCGGCTTCGCCACTCGCGGACCACCGCCACCCGCCAGGCGAGGTGGATCCCGTAGAAGCCGAACACCGCCCCCGCGATGCCGATGAGGGCGCATCCGAGAACGAGGGGCGGCCAGATGCCCGCGAAGGTGGTCAGCAGCCAATCGAGGGAGATCTCGAACCGCTCGGCGTGGGCCGGCATGCCCAGGATCCAGGCTCCCACCTTGTAGGCCCCGAAGAAGATGGGCCCCATGGTGAGCGGGTTGGTGATCCAGCACATGGCGACCGCAACCGGCACGTTGCACCCGATGTAGACGGATATCGCGGTGGCGACCAGCATCTGGAAGGGTACCGGGATCATCGAGCAGAAGATCCCGACGGCGGCGGCGCGCGCGGTGGACCGGCGGTTGAGCTGCCAGAGATCGCGCTTGTCGAGAAGACGGCCGAAGAAGCCCATCCCGGTCTGAGACCGGATCCTCCCCGGCTTGGGAAGCCAGCGATTGAGAAAGCGCCGCGGCATTCGTTCGTCCGATGGAGCCCCTCGGCAAACTGCCGATTATCGGGGGGAAATCGCCGCCCGACAATTCGGGGGCTCGACGGTCCGCGACCTCTCGCCGCGGCGGCGTCGCCGGCGGGCGGGGGTCCGGGCCGGGGCCCGGACGGCAAAGCGGGCTGATCGCGGTCGGAGTGAACCGTGCGGTCAGGGACGATCGCCTTCCTGCTCGGCACCTGTGCCCTCCACGGGCTCGACGCGCTGCCCGGGCTCTGGACGACGGCGCTGCTGCCCGCGGCGCTCCTCCTCGCGGCCGCGAGCCGGGACCCTCGGGCCACCGCGGGAGGCTGGTGCGCGGCCGGGTTCCTCTGGGCGCTGCTCAACGCCCACGCGACCATCGCTTCCCGTATTCCTTCCGCGCTCGAGGGCGAGGATCTCGTCCTGACGGGGCGGATCGCCTCCGTTCCGGCCGTCGGCCCGCGCCGCACCCGGTTCGATTTCGACGTCGAGAACGGGCTCCCGAGGGGAGAGGGTCGCCTTCGTCTCTCGTGGTACGAAGACTCCCGCGGAGACCCGCCGGACCTCGTCGCCGGCGAGACCTGGCGGCTCGTGGTCCGTCTCCGAGCCCCGCGGGGGTTTCGCAACCCGGGCGGATTCGACTATGAGACCTGGCTGTTCCGGCACGGCTACGCGGGCCGGGGATACGTGCGCGCCCGCGACCCCAGGGTCCGGAGGTTGGCCGCCGCCGGCGCGCTCGACCCGGGACGGATCCGCCACGCCCTCTCCCGGCGGCTTCGCGAGCTTCCGGAGATCGGACCGGCGGGCGCCCTCGTCGAGGCCCTCGTGGTAGGGGTCCGCGACCGGATTACCGCAGATCAGCGCGAGACCCTGCGCCGGACCGGCACCGCCCATCTCCTCGCGATCTCGGGCCTGCACATCGGACTCGCCGCCGGGCTCGGGTTCACGGTGGGCCGCTTCGCGGGACCATGGCTCGTCCCCGGCGTGGCGCCGGTGCGCCTCGGGGCGGTCGCGGGCATGGCGGTCGCGGCGGGATACGCGGCGCTCGCCGGCTTCTCGCTTCCGACCCGGAGAGCGCTCGTCATGGCCACCGTGCTGCTCGTCGCCCTCTGCGCCCGGCGCCGGCTCGGCGGGAGCACCGTCTTCTGTCTCGGACTGATGGCGGTCCTCGTCCTGGAGCCCCAGGCCGTGCTCGCCCCGGGCTTCTGGCTTTCGTTCTGCGCCGTCGGCCTGCTCCTCTACGGAATGGGCGGCCGACCGAATGCCGGGGCTTCGGTCCTCGACTGGCGACGCTGGGCGCTTCCCCAAGTCGTCGTCACGGTGGGTCTTGCGCCCCTCATCCTGCACTGGTTTGCCGAGCAGCCGATCGCGGGGCCGCTCGCGAATGCGGTCGCAATCCCCTTCGTCGGGGTCGCCGTGCTGCCGGCGCTGCTCGCCGGGAGCCTCGGCCTGTCGCTCCCAGGGCGCCTCGCGGACACGGCAGGAGAGTTGCTGGTCACGGTGGGCGCCGGCGCGCTCGACGCGCTATGGAGACTGCTCGAGCTCCTTGCCACGCACGGACCGCGGTACACGCTCTCGGTGGATCCGTCGATTGCGGCCGCCGCTCTGGCGATGGCCGGGGCCGTGATCCTCCTCGCGCCACCCGGCGTCCCCGGCCGCTGGGCCGGCGCCCTGTGGTTCGCGCCCCTCGTGTGGTGGACGCCGACAGTGCCCGGTCCGGGCGAGCTGCGCGCCGCCTTCCTCGACGTCGGCCACGGCCTTGCGGTGGTCGTCGAGACCCGGGAGCGGGTGCTCGTCTACGACACCGGGAACGCGCGCGGCGCCGACATCGTCGCATCCCATCTCGCGCGGCGCGGGCGGCGGAGCATCGACACCGTCGTCGTCAGCCACGCGGACTCCGACCATGCCGGCGGATACCCGTCGCTTGCCGGACGGCTGCCCGCCCGGCAGGTGCTCGCGAACGAGGGGATCCCGGGGGCGGCCCCGTGCGTGGCGGGGCATTCCTGGACGTGGGACGGGGTCGCATTCGAGGTCCTGCACCCACCGTCGGCCGACTGGCGGGGGAACGATGGCTCGTGCGTGCTCCGCGTGTCCGCGGCCGGGCGAAACCTGCTGCTTGCCGGCGACATCGAGAGCCGGGCGGAGCGGCGGCTGGTGCGGGGAGCCGCGGAGGACCTTCGGGCCGACCTCATCTCGGCGCCCCATCACGGCAGCCGTTCCTCCTCGGGCCCGGCCTTCCTCGACGCGGTCGCGGCGGACCACGCGGTGTTCTCGGTGCGACACGGCAACGCGTGGAACCTGCCGCACCCCGCGGTGCTCGATCGTTACCGGGCCCGCGGAACGGAGATCCACCGCACGGACGTCCACGGCGCGGTCATCGTGTCCATCCGGTCTTCGGGCGCAATCGATGTCCGCCACTCGCGGGCCGGACGGTTCTGGCACGCGCGCTGAACCCGTCGCGGACGGCGGGCGCGTACCGGGCCGGATCGGGGCCGGGGCCGCAGGCCTCCACCGGGGCCGCTACCGGTATCCGGTAGACTCGCCGCCTGGCGGGAAGGGAGCTCCGGCCGCGTGGGGTGCCTCGAAGCCCGTTCCGAGCGCCCGGTCTCTCCATCGCGGCTCTTCCGCACTCGAAGGGGGACGAAGTGCAAGGCATCCTTTTCCGCCTTCTCGACGAAATCTGGTACGGACGCCGTTCCAGGGGCCGGAGCCGGCTGTTGGCGCCCCTCTCCCTGCCGTACGCGGCGACGGTGGGAGTTCGCCGCGCGCTCTTCCGCCGGGGGCTGCGGGCGGCCTTCCGAGTGGGCGTGCCGGTCGTCGTCGTCGGCAACATCGCGGTCGGGGGCACCGGAAAGACGCCTCTCGTCATCTGGCTGGTCCACCGCCTCCGGGAACACGGATACCGCCCCGGGGTGATCTGCTCGGGCTATGGAGGAGCGGCCCGCGACTGGCCGCGGGCGGTGGAGGAAGGGTCCGACCCCGCGGCGGTCGGAGACGAGGCGGTGCTGGTGGCGAAGCGATGCGGGTGTCCGGTCGCGGCCGGGCGGGACCGCGTCGCGGCGGTCCGATCCCTGCTCGAGCGCACCGATTGCGACATCGTCGTCTCCGACGACGGCCTCCAGCACTACCGCCTCGCGCGCGACGTCGAGATCGCGGTGCTCGACGGGGAGCGCCGGCATGGAAACGGCCGGTGCCTTCCGGCCGGCCCCCTGCGCGAGCCGGTCTCGCGTCTCGAATCGGTAGACTTCGTGGTCGCCAAGGGTCGCGCGGGGGACGGCGAGTATCGGATGGAGCTCACGGGAAGGACACTCCGGCTGGCCGCGGACGACTCCGTCACCCTCGACCCCGCGGAGCTCGCTTCGAGCCCCGTTCACGCGGTGGCCGGGATCGGCAACCCGGCTTCCTTCTTCGGCCACCTGCGGACGCTCGGGCTCCGGATCATGCCCCGGGCGTTTCCCGACCACCACCCGTTCGCGGCCGGAGACATCGAGTTTTCGGACGAGCAGCCGGTGATCATGACTGAAAAGGACGCGATCAAGTGCCGAGGCTTCGCGAGCGGCCGCCACTGGTACCTGCCGGTCAACGCGAAGATCGAGCCTGCCTTCGAGTCGGCTCTCATCGGCCGGCTCTCCCGAAGCGCATGACGAACGAACCGTTCACCGTGATCATTCCCGCCCGACTCGCTTCGACGCGGCTGCCGGAGAAGGTGCTCCTCGACATTGCCGGGAAGCCGATGGTCCGCCATGTCTATGAACGGGCGTGCGAGAGCGGGGCGGGGCGGGTGATCGTGGCCGTGGACGACGAGCGGGTCGCGGGCGCGTTGGGCGACGCGGAGACCTGCCGCACGTCGCCCGCCCACCGTTCCGGCACCGAGCGGATCGCGGAGGTCGTCGAACGGCTCGCGATCGATCCGGACGCGGTCATCGTCAACGTGCAGGCGGACGAGCCGCTGCTGCCCCCCACCCTCATCCGCCAGGTCGCCGCCAACCTCGCGGCCCGTCCGGCGGCGGACGTGGCGACCCTGTGCGAGCCGATGGCTTCGGTGGACGAGGTATTCGACCCGAACGCGGTCAAGGTGGTCCGTGACTGGTCGGGTTTCGCCCTCTACTTCAGCCGAGCTCCCATCGCGTGGCAGCGGGATGCGTTTCCCGGCCGCGACGGCTGGCGCGCCGGGGAGCACTTCCGCCACCTCGGGCTCTACGCGTACCGGGCCGGATACGTGCGGAGGTACGTGCGGCTTCCGCGCGACGCCCTCGAGGTCATGGAATCGCTCGAACAGCTCCGGGTACTTGCCCACGGCGGGAGGATCCACGTGGATCTGGCGGCGGCGACCCCGGGCCCGGGAGTCGATACCGAGGCCGACCTCGCCGCGATCCGCCGCCTCGTCACGAGGGCGTGACGATGCAGCGGCCATTCCGGCGCTTCGCCCGCAACGCGGCCGGCCGGGATTTCGTGGTCGGAGACATTCACGGGATGTTTCCGGCGTTGCGGCAGTTGCTGGCAGGGGTGGCGTTCGACGAGGACTGCGACCGCCTCTTCTCGGTAGGCGATCTCATCGACCGCGGCCCCCGTTCGCGCGAGGCGCTCGAATGGCTCGCGAAGCCGTGGTTCCACGCGGTCCGCGGCAACCACGAGCAGTTCCTCCTCGATTCCGACGATCGGCCCACCCGGGAGCTCTGGATCGGCTACAACGGGGGCGGCTGGTGGCTCGAGTGCGGTCCCGCGGAGCGCGAGGCATTTCGCGAAGCCTGCGCCGCCCTCCCGATCGCGATCGAGATCGATGCGACGCAGGGAAGGGTGGGGATCGTTCACGCCGACGCGCCCCGTTCGAACTCGTGGTCGGAGTTCCTGTCGCGCCTGGAATCGCGCGACGAACGCGCCGTCGAGCACGCGCTGTGGTCGCGCGAGCGGATCAGCGCGGGACGGTCCGGGCACGTGACCGGGGTGGACCTCGTGTTCTGCGGCCATACGCCGACGACGCGGATCGTCGAGGCGGCGAACGTCCGCTTCATCGATACCGGGGCGGTCTACCATCGGCAGTTTCCGGACGCACGGCTCACCATGGTCGAGATTGAGCCGGGTTGGTGCCGGGCGGTGTCCGTCTCCACGAGCGGCCAGGGCGTGATGTCTGGGTCGGAGTGAGATTTCGCGAAAACGGTGTCAGGGTGAGACTTCGCGTTCAAGATGCGAAGTCTCACTCCGACCCCGGTTTCGGGGAGCGCTCCACGGTCCGGGGTAGGCTTCCTGCTACCGGGCCCGGTAGACGATCCGTCCCTTGGTCAGATCGTAGGGCGTCAACTGCACGGTGACCTTGTCACCGGTGAGGATGCGGATGTAGTTCTTCCGCATCTTGCCCGAGATGTGGGCAGTTACGGTGTGTCCGTTCTCGAGCTCGACTCGAAACATGGTATTGGGCAACGTCTCGGCGACGGTGCCTTCCATTTCGATATGGTCTTCCTTTGGCAAGCGCGCCTCCCGTCTTCGGTTCCGGTGGATATTGTCCGGGCTGATGCTCGGCTTGGCAAGGAAGCCGGCCGCTTCATCCTGCCCCGCTTCGGTGCGGGAAGGAGGGAGGATCGGCGAAGTGGGCGAGGAGGGCGAGAAACTCCCGGCGCGGAATGAGGCGCGCCCCCATCCGGAAGAGGTGCGCGCTCGGCACCTGGCAATCGATGAGGGCGTATCCCTTCGCGCAGAGAACCGCGAGCGCGACCTTGGAGGCGTCGGCGACCCGAGAGAACATGGACTCTCCGCAGAAGATAGAGCCCACTTCCACCCCGTAGAGCCCGCCCGCCAGGGTCTCCCCCTGCCAGCATTCGACGGAGCGGGCGTGCCCGGCCTCGTACAGGTCGAGATAGGCCGCCTGCATCTCGGGGGTGATCCATGTATCGGTCTCGCCGTCGCGCCTCGGGGCGGCACAGCCCTTGACGACCTCCGCGAACGCGGCATTCTCGGAGGTCCGGAACTCGTTCCGCCGGAGGCGACGGCCGAGGCGACGCGAAACCCGGAGCTCGGCAGGGACGATCACGGTGCGAGGATCGGGCGACCACCACAGGATCGGCCCGCCGTGCGAATACCAGGGGAATATCCCACGCCGGTAGGCCTGGACCAGGCGTTCGAGCCGGAGGTCGCCGCCAACCGCGAGTGGACGGTCGCCGGGAGCGTACCACGGGTCCGGAAAGGCATCCGGCGGCGAGTCCGGATCGATGGGCCAGGGAGCACCCGCGGGTCCACGCACCGGGCGAGGGCTCCCTCTTCCCCGGCCTCGCGGCGCGGGGCGGCTCGCGTCACTCGAGGGACTCGAGGTACTTCTCCGCGTCGAGGGCGGCCATGCAGCCGCTCCCGGCCGAGGTGACGGCCTGACGATACACCGAATCGGCCACGTCGCCGGCCGCGAACACCCCCGGGATGCTGGTAGCGGTGGCATTGCCGTCGAGCCCGCTTCGCACCCGGATGTAGCCTCCCTGCATGTCGAGCTGCCCTTCGAACAGGCCCGTGTTCGGGGTGTGTCCGATCGCGATGAACACTCCGTCCACGCCGAGCTCCCGGAACGCGCCGGAACCGGTGTTCCGGATCCGAAGACCGGTCACCCCGGAGTCGTCGCCGAGGACTTCGTCGACGACGTGATTCCAACGGATCGCCACGTTGGCGTCCCGGGTCTTGGCTTCGAGCCGGTCGGCGAGGATCCGCTCCGCCCGGAACCGGTCCCGGCGATGGACGACGTCCACCGTCGAAGCGATGTTCGAGAGGTATAGCGCCTCCTCGACGGCGGTGTTGCCGCCCCCGACCACCGCCACCGGGCGGTCCTTGAAGAAGAACCCGTCACAGGTGGCGCAGGCCGACACGCCGGACCCCTTGTATCGCTCCTCCGAGGGAATGCCGAGATACTTCGCCGACGCCCCGGTGGCGATGATGAGCGCATCGCAGGTGTAGACGTCCTCGTCGCCGGCGAGGCGGAAGGGCGGTGCGGAGAGGTCCGCGGTGTGGATGTGGTCGAAGATCGATTCGGTGCCGAACCGCTGCGTGTGCGCATGCATTCGGGCCATGAGATCCGGCCCCTGCAGCCCCTCCACGTCCCCCGGCCAGTTGTCGACGTCCGTGGTGGTCGTCATCTGTCCGCCCATCTCGAGACCGGTGACCATGACCGGATTCAGATTTGCACGGGCCGCGTACAGCGCCGCCGTACAGCCGGCCGGTCCCGAGCCGAGGATGAGGAGCCGACAGTGGCGGGGGGTGGAACGAGACATTTCGCGGGACTCGACTGGATTGAGGCTCAAGGGTCCGGGTACCGCGACCGCGGCGCGCGGAGCGGCCATTTTATACCGGCTCGCATCCTTTACCGGACCGCCTTGACAGATGGATACAAGTCGCTTCGGGTGCCGGAGAATTTCCCGTCATGGCCCGGCCGGGCGGGACGTGCCTCCCTCTTCGATTGAGCCGGGTGCCGATTCAAGGGATAATTTCGGCCCAGACGCCTTGAGCGGCCCGGAGACTGGCAGATGAGTCAATTTTTCGAAGCGGGTTTCCGGCATGAAAGGTACGAGGCTGCTACCAAGAGAAATGCTTGCATTTCTCCCTGTATGGCATGCTGCGGTTCGGAGAAACTCGGTGGCTTCGTACAGGTCTCGTCGGTCTGAGGCGCAGCCTCGCTAGTCCCAGTCCGGGAATCCCCGGGTGGCGCAAATCACTCCACCGAGGCCACTACGATTGCTCGCCAAGGCGTTCGGCCGAGGGGGGCGCGAGGCAACCCTCGTCGGGCTCGCGGCGATCGCGATCTTCCTCGTGATCGCGATCTCGAGCTATCACCGGGGCGATCAGAGCTGGTCGGTCCGCAACGGGTCCGAACACATCGTCAACCGGGGGGGGGTGGTCGGCGCCTGGATCTCCGACCTCCTCCTCCAGCTCTTCGGCCACGTCGCCTGGTTCCTGCCGTTTCTGCTCCTCGTCGTCGGGGCCGTCCTGTTCTTCGATCGCGAGCGCACGTCGACCCGCCTCGTCTGGCTGACGCGCGGGATCGGGTTCGCGATGGTCATCATGGCCGCGTGCGGGGTCGCCACCCTGCACTACGGCAACGCGGGCACTCTTCCGGACGGAATCGGGGCGGGGGGGATCCTGGGAGCCGTCGTCGGAAACGCGTTCCTCGTCGCCTTCAACTTTCTCGGCGGCACGGTGGTCATGCTGGCCCTGCTGCTCGCGGGCTGGGCGCTCTTCACCCGGGTGTCCTGGCTGACCGTGATGGAGACGACGGGGCGCCTCACCCTGTCGCTTTTCGCCGCCATGTCCGGGCTCTCGGGGCGCGGGCGGGAACGCCGCGAGGTATCGCACGCGCGCCGCGAGCGCGTGCAGAAGGTAACCGCGAAGACGAGACGCAATCCCCGCCGCGCCCGGCCGCCGCGCATCGAGCCGGTGCTGACCGGGATCGAGCCGAGCCCGCGGGTGGACCGGGAGCGGCAGGCGGTCCTCTTCGAAGCGGTGGGCCCCCGACTTCCGGAGCTCGCCCGGCTCGACAGGCCCTCCGCCCGCCCGACCGCCATGTCGGCCGCCGCCCTCGAGACGATGTCCCGGCAGGTGGAGGTCAAGCTCCGCGACTTCGGAATCGACGTCGAAGTGGTGGCCGTTCATCCCGGACCGGTAATCACCCGCTTCGAGCTTCAGCCTTCGCCGGGCCTGAAGGTGAGTCGGGTCACCGCGCTCGCGAAGGACCTCGCCCGCTCACTGTCGACGGTGAGCGTGCGAATCGTCGAGATCATTCCCGGGAAATCCGTCATCGGCCTCGAGGTCCCCAACGAAGAGGTCGAGCTGGTCTACCTGAGCGAGATACTGAGCTCCGCGGACTACGACAAGAGCCCCTCCCCGGTCACCCTTGGTCTCGGCAAGGACATCGCGGGACAGCCGGTGGTCGTGGACCTCGCGCGCATGCCCCATCTTCTCGTCGCGGGCACCACGGGGTCGGGGAAGTCCGTCGCCCTCAACGCGATGATCCTGAGCATTCTCTACAAGGCGGCGCCGGATCGGGTACGGCTCATCATGGTCGACCCGAAGATGCTCGAGCTCTCCGTCTACGAAGGCATTCCGCACCTGCTCGCCCCGGTGGTGACGGACATGAAGGATGCGGCCAACGCGTTCCGCTGGTGCATCGGGGAAATGGAGCGCCGCTATCGGCTGATGTCCGAGCTCGGGGTGCGGAACATCGCCGGCTACAACCGCAAGATTTCCGAGGCGGCAAAGGCCGGAGAACCCATTCGCGACCCGACGGCGCGTCCCGGCGAGGGCGAGGACGGAGGGGATGCGCTGCTCACCGAACCGATGCCCCTCATCGTGGTGGTCGTCGACGAGCTGGCCGATCTCATGATGGTGAGCGGCAAGAAGATCGAGCAGCTCATCGCGCGGCTGGCCCAGAAGGCGCGGGCATCGGGCATCCATCTCCTCCTCGCGACCCAGCGCCCCTCGGTGGACGTGATCACGGGGCTCATCAAGGCGAACATTCCGAGCCGGATCGCGTTCCAGGTCTCCTCGCGGGTCGACTCGAGGACCATTCTCGACCAGGGGGGGGCGGAGCAGTTGCTCGGGCACGGCGACATGCTTCACCTCACGCCCGGAATGCAGGCTCCGACCCGGGTGCACGGGGCATTCGTCGGCGACCAGGAAGTGCACCGGGTGGTCGACGACCTCAAGTCGAGCGGCGATCCGGACTACGTCGACGGCGTCCTCGAAGGAGGGGAGTGGTCGCCTGATGCCGGGTCCGGCGAGGCCGGCAACGGGGACGAGGAGAGCGATCCGCTGTACGACGAAGCGGTGCGCATGGTGACCGAGTCCGGACGGGCGTCGATCTCGGGCGTGCAGCGCCGGTTGAAGATCGGCTACAACCGGGCCGCGAGAATGGTGGAGCAGATGGAGGCGGCCGGCGTGGTCGGCCCGGTGCAATCGAACGGTTCGCGGGAGGTTCTGGCGCCGCCTCCCCCGGACTGATGCCCTCCCTTCCTGGAACCTTCGTTCGGGCCCTGATTGCGAGCCTTGCGACCCTGCTCGCGGTCGCGGTCTCGGTCGAGCCGGTACCGGCCGCGGTCACCGGCGGCGGCGTCGAAGCCGCGGCGGAACGGCTCGACGGATGGCTTGCGGCCAACCGGTCGTTCCGGGCGCGGTTCTCCCAGTCGGTGTTCGACGAGGACGGTGTCGAGATCTCCGTCTCCGGAGGCACCGTCGCCTTCCACCGGCCCTATCGATTCCGTTGGGACTACGATGCTCCGACGCCGCAGATCATCGTCTCGGACGGTACGCAGCTCTGGTGGTACGACATCGAGCTCGCGCAGGTGACGGTCCGGCCGGCCGACACCGCCCTCGAAGGCACTCCCGCGGCGCTGCTGGCCGGGCCGGAGCGCGTCGCCGAGCACTTCCGGGTCGCCGCTCTCGACTCCGTCCTGGGAGTGGACTGGTTCCAGCTCGTCCCCAGAAGCGCCGACGCCGCGATCCGTGCCCTCCGGATTGGGCTTCAGGGAGACGAGGTCCGGGCGCTCGAGATGGACGACGGGTTTGGCCAGACCAGCCGGATCGACTTCTTCGACGTCGAATACAACCCGCGCCTTGCCGACGCACTGTTCCAATTCGTGCCTCCGCCGGATGCCGACGTCGTTCGAGGCGAGTGACTTGAGCGCGGAGCAGGCGCCGCTCGCGGACCGGCTCCGCCCCCGTTCGCTCGCCGAGTTCGCCGGCCAGGCGCACCTCGTCGGAGAAGGCAAGCCGCTTCGCCTCGCGCTCGACGGCGGGCGCATCCACTCGATGATCCTTTGGGGACCACCGGGCTCCGGCAAGACCACCCTTGCCCGGCTCGCCGCGAAGTCGAGCGAGGCCGACTTCATAGGGCTCTCCGCGGTTCTCGCGGGTGTCAAGGACATTCGCGCCGCGGTGGACGCCGCCCGGTCGAACCGCGCGATCGGCCGCGGCACGGTCCTCTTCGTCGACGAGGTGCACCGGTTCAACAAGGCCCAGCAGGACGCCTTTCTCCCCCACGTCGAGGACGGAACCATCGTCTTCATCGGCGCGACGACGGAGAACCCCTCCTTCGAGGTGAACTCCGCGCTCATATCGAGGGCGCGGGTCTACGTGCTGGGTCCGGTGGAGAACGAGGCCGTCGCGGGAGTGATCGACCGGGCGCTCGAGGAGGTCGAAGGCGGCCTCGGACGGCACGGGCTCGCGATGGACGCCACGGACCGGGACCGCCTCGTCGAAGCGGCGGACGGCGACGTGCGCCGGGCGCTGAACGCGCTCGAGCTCGCGGCGGATCTCGCGATGGAGGCGGGAGAG
>JAJDXW010000348.1 GCA_022823045.1 Gammaproteobacteria bacterium | reverse complement strand
TCCGGTCCCGACAACCTCAACCTGACGGAAAATCCCTCTCCCGCTTCTTCCCACCGGAATCCTGATACGCCTCACCACTACCACTACCGCATGCCCAGGAACAACCGGAACTTCCTCGAACTAAACAAAAATTCGCCCTGGTACGCGGGCCAGCTTCATCTCTCTTGGCCTCCTTTCAGATCTGACGAAAGCGAGCTTCGCCGGAAATTTTCTTTCGATCCGGCTTGCCTTGTCCGGAATTGTACCCTGAAGCCTTCGGTTCCGGACGGTGGCGGCGATCTCCTCGAGCTGTCCCCGACCCTTCCTACTCCCCGGCGCCCCGGGGTCCGCCGGGCCGGCGGCGGAACAGGTGGTCTCCGATGTGGGCGAGGGCGGCGACCGTGTTGACCGCGCGGGTCGGATCCTCGAAGACGAGGAACCCGGCCCGCTCGAGGCGCCGCCGTCGTTCGTCGTCGATGATGAGGCTCACCGCCATCACGCGGTCGTGATGCGCGGCCCGGATCGCCTCCAGCCGGTCCATGAGCGGGTCCATCACCGCGGGGTTGGCGCCGACGGTGGCGAGGAACAGGACGATGGAGTCGTAGCCGCCCCGCCGGACGACCGCATCGAGGAAACGGTCGAAGAGGGACCAGTCGTTGAACGCCTGGGCGGTGCAGTCGACGGGATTGCGGGCGGCGGCGAACGGGAGCAGGGCCTTGAGCTCGCGTTCGACCGGCACCGGCATCGGGGCCACATCGAGCCCCGCCCGCACCGCGGCGTCGGCCATCACCACCCCCACGCCCCCCGAGATGGTCATGAGCCCCGCCCGCCGTCCGTTCGGAAACGCATTCGCCGCGCAGGCTCCGGCCACGTCGATGAGCTCCTCGATGGTCCGGGCGCGGTAGACGCCGCTTCGCTCGAACATCTCCGAGAAGCGGGCGTCGTCGCCGGCGTCGGCGGCGGTGTGGGCGCGCGCCGCGGCCGCTCCGACGTCGCTCTGCCCGGTCTTGAACACCACGATCGGCTTCCGGGTCTCCGACGCCACCGACAGGGCCGCTTCCAGCTTCTCGAGATCGCGGCATCCCTCGAGGTACGCGACGATGACCTCGGTGTCCTCGTCGCGCGCCGCGCAGGCGATGCCGTCCGCCACGTCCACGTCGCACTCGTTGCCGGTGGTGCACCACAGGCTCAGGTCGAGCCCCCGGTTGCGGAGCAGCAGGGCGGCGTGCGTGCCGAACGCGCCCGACTGGCTGATGAGGGCGACGTTGCCGGGGGGGAGCTCGACCTCGTCGAGCGCGCTCATGAACGTGCCGTAGAGCCCGAGCCGGGGGTTCATCACCCCCATGCAGTTCGGGCCGACGATGCGCATGTCGGTGTCGCGAGCGATCGCCTCGATCCGCTCCTGGAGCAGCTCGCCGTCCGGGCCGCTCTCCGCGAAGCCGGAGCTCACCACCACGCAGGCGCCGCAGCCGCGGTCGTCGGCGGCCCTCACCACGTCGGGCGCGTCCTTCGCCGGCACCACCACGAACACGAGGTCGGCGGGGGAGGGGAGGTCCTCCAGGGACGCGATCGGCTCGTCTCCCTGCACCGGCTCCGTCCCCGCGCTCACCGGGTACACCGGCCCCGAGAATCCGCGGTCGCGCACGTAGCGGAAGATCCGCCCCCCTATCTTGTCCGGGTCGCGGGAGGCGCCGACCACCGCGATCGAGCGCGGGCGGACGAGCGCGCGCAGGGTGTCGGGATCGGATGCGGAGTCGGCATCGAGGTCCGAAGCGAGGTCGGGGTCGGTGAGGAACGGGTCGTTCGTCATGCGTCGGGCCGAGGTAGCGCTCATGCGGGCGGTGGGCGGAATCGTCGGATTGTAGAATCCCCGCCCGATCTCGTCACATTCGACGGCCCGAATCCCTCTCGCAGCCGGAAGAGACCCCGCATGACGCCCCCCGTTCATGGACCGACCTCCCACATCTACTACTCGCAACGCCTTCGCCTCCACTACGTGGACTGGGGGAATCGGGGTGCGCCGCCCCTGCTCCTCGTGCACGGCGGCCGGGATCACTGCCGGAGCTGGGACTGGGTGGCGGAGGCGTTGCGCGCCGATTACCACGTGATCGCGCCCGACCTGCGGGGCCACGGGGACTCGCAGTGGATCCAGGGCGGCGCCTACATGCTCGCCGACTACGTCTACGACATCGCGCAGCTCCTGCACCAGACCCGCCTTGTCCCCGCGACCGTCGTCTCGCACTCGCTCGGGGGCGCGATCTCGCTTCAGTACGCCGGGCTCTATCCCGCGAACGTGGTCAAGCTCGTCGCCATCGAGGGAATGGGGCCGCCGCCCGCCCTGCGTCGCAAGGAACGCCTTCCCGGTCCGGAGCGGTTCGTCGACTGGATCGACGACATCCGCAAGCTTTCGGGCCGGTCGCCCCGGCGCTACGCGAGCATCGAGGACGCGTTCCGGCGCATGCAGGACGAGAATCCGCACCTCACTCCCGAACAGGCCCGCCACCTCACGGTGCACGGGGTGAGCCAGAACGAGGACGGCAGCTATAGCTGGAAGTTCGACAACTATGTCCGCCTCCAGCCGCCGCACGGGATGCGCGCCGCGGACACGGTGGAGACCTGGAAGCGGATCCGTTGCCCGACGCTGCTCGTGCGCGGGACGGAGAGCTGGGCAGCGAACCCGACCGAGGACGAACGGTTGGCGCACTTCGCCGACGTGGCCGGCGTCAACGTCGAGGGGGCCGGACACTGGGTGCACCACGACCGGCTCGACGAGTTCATCCGCCTCGTTCGGGAGTTCCTCGCCTAGCCCCGCGACGGGACGGCCGGCGGACGAGGATGGGAACGCGGACCGGGATGCGAACGCAACGGGGACGGACCGGAGACCGGCGATGGCAATCCGGCTGACGAAGCCCTGGCGGGACCTCGCGGCGAGGGAGGTAGCGCGGCTCACCGGACAGCTCGGCGTCTACCACGTCGGCGACCAGGCGGGCAACGTGCTCTTCGTCGGGGTGGCGGGGGGCCGCTCGCGCTTCGGCCTGCGGGGCGAGCTCGAGGCGGAGCTCGCCCGCCGAGGGCCGGGCTTCCGGTTCCGGGCGGAGGTCAACACCCAGTACCACACCCGCCATCGCGAGCTCCTGATGCTGCACCGGGCCGACCACGGCGCGCTCCCGCCGGAGAACGAGGCGCCGCCCGGGCTCGGCCGGCTCCGTCCGGCGTGAGGGCGGACGGGCGTACCGGCGGCCGAGCGCATCGGCGGGGCGGCATGCGAACGAGGGGAGCGATGCGCGAGGGGAACGCCGGCCGCGGACCGGAACGGAAGGGGCGAGGGCCATGAACCTCCAGCCGAGCGAAGAGCAGAGGCTTCTCGTCGACCTCGTTCGGCGCTTCGTCCGCGAGGAGATCATCCCTCTCGAAGCCGATCTCGACCCCGACGCGAGCGAGCTCGAGCCGGCGGACCACGCTCGCCTCGCCGGCATGGTCCGGGAGATGGGGCTCTTCGGGCTCGACATCCCCGAGGAGTACGGCGGGCCGGGGGTGGACATCGTCACCCGCACCCTGATGGCGATGGAGATGGCCCAGCACCGTGCGGGGCTCTACGCGCCCTGCTACGGGGTATTCGGGGCGGTCGGCCTCGCCCAGCTCTACGAGGCGACCGAGGACCAGAAGGAGCGCTACCTGCATCCCACCCTCAAGGGGGAGAAGCGGGCGTTCTTCGGCCTTACCGAACCTTCGGGAGGGAGCGACCCCGCTCGCGCGATCCGGACCCGGGCGGTGCGCGACGGGGACGGCGAGGGCGCGGGCTGGATCATCAACGGCTCGAAGATCTTCATCTCCGGGGCCGACCGCGCCGACTACGGGATCGTCTTCGCGCGCACCGACCCCGCGCGGGGCCGGGCCGGGGTCACCTGCTTCATCGTGGAGACCGACTGGCCCGGGTTCCACGTGCGCCGCGTCGTGCACACCCTTCGCTCCGCAAACTACGCGACCGAGCTCGAGTTCACGGACCTCCGGGTGCCGGCGGAGAACGTGCTCGGAGAGGTGGGGGGCGGGTTCGCGATCGCCAACGACCGCCTCTCGCGCCAGCGGATCCCGTACGCGGCGGCCTGCATCGGGGTGGCGATCGCGGCGCAGGAGATGGCCATCGAGTACGCGCGCCTGCGGGAGACCTTCGGGGCGCCTCTCGCGACCCGCCAGTCGGTGCAGAACATGATCATCGACAGCCAGGTGGACATCGAGTCCGCGCGCTGGCTGACCCTTGCGGCGGCGGAGAAGGCGCATCTCGGGGAGCCGTTCCGGAAGGAGGCGGCGATGGCGAAGCTGGTCGCGAGCGAGGCGGGGGGACGCGTGGTGGACCGCGCAATCCAGATCCACGGCGGCTACGGGGTGACGAAGGACCTGCCCCTGGAGCGCTGGTTCCGGGAGATGCGGATCCGGCGTATCGGGGAGGGTCCGAGCGAGGTCCAGCGCCTCATCATCGCCCGCGACCTCATCGGCGGGTCGTTCCACTAGGCTCCTTCTTGCTGTCGAATCAAATAGTTGTAGATCAATTACATGCGAATCAACCAGGGAGTATCGACATGACCCTTGCCCTCTCGCGGTTCCGCGTCCTCGACCTCACCCGGGCCCGTGCGGGTCCGACCGCGGCCCGCCAGCTCGCGGATCTCGGGGCGGACGTCATCAAGGTCGAGGAACGGCCGAAGGAGGCGTTCGGGCTCGGCGGACCCCGCCACGGCCCGGACTTCCAGAACCTGCACCGCAACAAGCGGAGCCTCACCCTCAACCTCAAGGAGCCGGACGGGGTCGCGATCTTCAAGCGCCTCGCGGCGGACGCGGACGTCATCGTGGAGAACTACCGGCCCGGGGTGAAGCACCGGCTCGGCATCGATTACGAGTCGATCCGCGCCATCAACCCGCGCATCGTCTACGGCAGCATTTCCGGCTTCGGCCAGGACGGGCCCTACGCGGATCGCCCCGGGGTGGACCAGATCGCCCAGGGCATGGGGGGGCTCATGTCGATCACCGGCCTGCCGGGGCAGGGCCCGGTGCGGGTCGGAATACCCATCGCGGATCTGACGGCCGGGATGTACCTCGCGATCGGGATCCTCACCGCCCTCGTCGACCGCGAGGTGTCGGGAGAGGGCCAGTGGGTGCACACCTCCCTCCTCGAAGCCCAGATCGCGATGCTCGACTTCCAGGCCGCCCGCTGGACCATCAACCGGGAGGTCCCGCCCCAGGCCGGCAACAACCACCCGACCGGCATCCCCACCGGGGTGTTCGAGACCGCGGACGGGCACATCAACATCGCGGCGGCCGGCGAGCACCTGTTCGCACGCATGTGCCGGGCGATGGGGTCGGAGGAGTTCCTCGACGACCCACGCTTCTGCGACGGCCACGCCCGCTACGAGAACCGCGACACCCTGAACGCGGCCATCGAGGAATACACCCGGCGCGAGCCGAGCGCCCACTGGGTGGCGCTGCTCAACGAGGCGGGGGTGCCCTGCGGTCCCATCTACGCGGTGGACCAGACCTTCGCCGACCCCCAGGTGCGCCATCTCGACATGACGAAGCCGGTAGCGCACCCGGTGCTCGGCGAGATGAACGTGGTCGACCACGCGGTGAACATGAGCCGCACGGGGCCGAAGATGCGCCGGGCTAGCCCGGAGGCGGGCGAGCACACCGAGGAGGTGCTCCTCGAGGCCGGCTACTCGGCGGCCGAGATCGCCGACTTCCGCGCCCGCCAGGTGGTCTAGCGCGCCTTCTCTTCCGCCACTCGGGACGAGTCGTTCGCGCCCCAACCGCCTTCCGGGGTCGGCCGTCGAGCGGTCGCTCCTCGCCGAGGGGATCGCGCTCGTCATCCCTCGGGTGGAGTCTGGTCTTCGCCCGAGTTCCCGGCTTCGTGCGGGGCGCGAAACGGAGTCGGGCCCGCCTCGCCGGTCGTCGCGAGGGCCCTCGAAGGATGTCGAGGGTCACGTCCGCGGTGACCGCAGCGAAGTATTCCGCCACAATGACCCCGCCTCCATTCGAGCCGGCTGACATGGGATCCACCGACGTCGAGCACCTGTTCCGATACACCGGCGAGTTCTCCGAGACGATCATCGCCTCCGCGGGCGGCGCCTTCGTGCGCGCCCGGGACGGACGCGAGATCCTGGACTTCACCTCCGGGCAGATGAGCGCCATCCTCGGCCACGCCCATCCGGAGATCGTGGCCACCGTCGGCGAGGCGGTCGCCCGCCTCGACCACCTGCACAGCTCCTTCCTCTCCGACGTCGTCCTCGAGTTCGCGAGCGCCCTGAGCGCCCTGTTGCCGCCGTCCCTTTCCAAGGTGCTGCCCTTGAGCACCGGCGCCGAGTCCAACGAAGCGGCGATCAGGATGGCGAAGCTCGCGACGGGCCGCTTCGAAGTGGTGGCCTTCGACCGATCCTGGCACGGGGTGACCGGCGGCGCTTCCGCGGCGACCTTCAACGGCGCCCGGCGCGGCTATGGCGCGCCGGTGCCGGGCGTGCTGGCGCTGCCGACCCCTCACGCGTACCGGTCTCCCTTCGCATCCAACGGCGCGTACGACTGGCGCGCGGAGCTCGACTTCGGGTTCGAGCTCATCGACCGGCAGTCGGTCGGCAGCCTCGCGGCGGTGATCGCCGAGCCAATCCTGAGCTCGGGCGGCATCATCGAGCTTCCCGAGGGCTACCTCGCCGCGCTTGCCGAGCACTGCCGGCGCCGCGGGATGCTGCTCATCCTCGACGAGGCGCAGACCGGCCTCGGGCGGACCGGGGACCGGTTCGCGTTCGAGCACGAAGGGGTGGTGCCGGACATCCTGACCCTGTCCAAGACGCTCGGCGCGGGGCTGCCGCTGTCCGCGACCGTCGCTTCCCCGGAAGTCGAGGGCACATGCCACGAGCGTGACTTCCTGTTCTACACCACCCACACCGCGGACCCGCTTCCGGCCGCGGTCGGCACCAAGGTGATCGAGATCCTGGTCCGCGACCGCCTCGAGGAGCGGGCCCGCGAGCTCGGCCGGCACCTCAAGCGGGGCCTTCGCGATCTCCAGCAGCGCCACGAGCCGATCGGCGACGTACGCGGGCGCGGCCTGCTCCTCGGGATGGAGCTCGTCGAGGACCGGCACACGAAGGAACCCGCGCACGAGCTCGGGGCGCGGGTCGGCCGGCGCTGCATCGAGCTCGGGGCGAGCCTCAACATCGGGCGCCCGCGCCATGCCAACGTGTTCCGGATCGCGCCGCCCCTCACCGTCACCCGCGATCAGATCGACCTCGCGCTCGCCATTCTCGACCAGGCGTTGACCGAGTGCGCGAAGGGGTGAGCACGCAAGGGGCGAGGTGGCGGCCCCGTCAAGCCGCAAACCGGAGGAAACGATGACGACGAAAGACTCGAGAAAGATCGTGGTGGAGAGCGCCGAAGCGGTGCTCGGCCTGCACTGGTTCGTCGCCCGCGACTTCACGGTGAAGGACGAGGGCATCGAGATCGAGATCGTCACGCCCGGGATCAGGACCCGATTCGACTGGTCGGACCCGCGCAGCCGCGATCATCACCTGGTGACGCCGACCAACTACCAGAAGGCCTTCGAAGAGGGGCGCGCCGACATCTACCGCGCGTGCGAGTGGGGCCAGATCCGGCGAAGCTACGACAATCCGGAGGGTCCGATCGTGGCGCGCCGTCCGGCCATGGTCTACCAGGGGGTGTACGTCCGGCCGGACTCGCCGATCGATGCCCCGATCTCGCTCGCGAACAGGAGCGTCGGCGTGCAGTTCCACCAGGGTTCGCACTACGCGACGCTCTCCATGCTGGAAGGCTTCGTGTCGCGCGAACAGATCAACGTCGTCCACGCCGGCACGGTGCTGGAGCGCTACGAGAGCCTGATGGCCGGCGAGATCGACGCGGCGACCCTGATGGAGCCCTGGGTGACCCTGGCCGAGAAGCAGGGCTGCAAGCTCCTCGTGGGCACCTACTACCAGGGCACCGAGAACGCGTCGCGGAGTATGAGCCAGGACCTGTTCGAGGCCCTGATGAGAGCGGTGAAGAAGGCGGTCGGGCTCATCAACGAGGACAAGCGGCGATACCTCCACTACCTGCTGGACGAGATCCCCGAGGAGTACTCGAGCCGGATTTCTCCGGCGGACTTTCACTTGCCGTATCTTCGCTACGTGGACCCCGTGCCGTACTCCGAAGAGGAGTTCGAGCGCGCCTACAACTGGATGCTGACCTGGGATCTCGTGGGAGAGAACGCCGAGTTCGGCACCCTGGTCAGCAACCGGATCTAGCCGCGGTCAGCCGCGAGGACAGGGGGAATCGCGCCGCGTTCGTGCGTGCCGGGGCAAGAGATGGTGAGAATCGAACGGGTGGGGGAGACGATCGACCTGCTGGGCGAAGGTCCCCTCTGGGACGTCGCGGAGCAGGCCCTCTACTGGGTGGACAGCCGCGGTTGCCGGATCCGCCGCCTCGACTGGGCGACCGGCGAGCGCCGCGACTGGGACGTGCCGGAGATGATCGGGTCGATGGCGCTCCGAGCGGGCGGGGGCGCGATCATCTCGCTTCGGACCGGGGTCCATACCTTCGACTTCGAGACCGGGGAGGCGGCGCTCGTCTCCGATCCGGAGGCGGTGGACCCGGACACCCGCTTCAACGACGGCAAGGTGGACCGGCAGGGCCGCTTCCTCACCGGGACGATGGTGACCCGGGTCAGCGGCGAGGCGCGTGGCTCGATCTACCGGCTCGACCCCGACCTCTCGCTCCACCGCCTGAAGGGCGGGGTGATTGTCGCCAACGGACCCTGCTTCAGTCCCGACGGCAAGACCTTCTACTTCGCGGACACCGGCCGGCGCGCGATCTTCGCCTACGACTACGACCCCGCGACCGGCGCGATCGGGCCGGAGCGGGTCGCGGTCGACACGAGCCCGTACGAGAGCGGACCCGATGGCGGCACGGTGGACCGCGAGGGCTGCCTCTGGAGCGCCCTCGTGCATGTCGGTCGGGTCGCCCGCTTCGCCCCCAACGGCACTCTCGACCGGATGATCGACATGCCCTGCACCCGCCCCGCGAGCGTGATGTTCGGCGGCCCCGGTCTCGACGTGCTGTTCGTCCCGTCGATCCGGGACTCGGGCAACGTGCGGGGCGACCGGCCCATCGACGGCGCCCTCTTCGCCATCCACGACCTCGGCGTCACCGGCCTCCCCGAGCCCCGCTTCGCCGGCTGACCGCCCGGCGAGATTCGCCTGACTTCGGTACGAGGGTGCCGGGGGTCAGCGGGCGTCGTGGAAGATGATGCCGAGGGTGTGGCGGCGGCCGGCGCGGAGGCGGCTCACCCCGTGGCGCATGTTGGCGCGGTGGATGCCGCGCGTTCCCCGCACCGGGCGGTGGTGGACCGGAAAGAGCACGCCATCGCCCTGCGCGAGGGGCACCACCTCGGCCCTCGACTGCATGCGCGGGCGCTGCTCGGTGAGCACGAACTCGCCGCCCTCGAAGTCGCGTCCCGGCTCGGAGAGGAGGACGGTCGCCTGGATCGGGAAGACGTGCTCCCCGTAGAGGTCCTGGTGCAGGCGGTTGTAGTCCCCTTCACCGTAGCGGAGCATGAGCGGGGTCGGCCGGGTCTGGCCGGCGCGGTGACAGCGCTCGAGCCAGGCCGCGTGCCCGGCCGGGTAGCGGGCCTCGATGCGGAGCGCCTCGTTCCA
>JAJDXW010000162.1 GCA_022823045.1 Gammaproteobacteria bacterium | reverse complement strand
AGGTCATGCTCCCAGGCCGCCACCCGGTCGAGCCCGAGCGCGAGGAGGTAGTCGAGCCCGACCCCCATCGCGATCGTGTCGGCGATGTTCGGAGTCCCCGCCTCGAACCGGTACGGCACCGCGTTCCAGGTGGTCTTCTCGAAGGTGACGGAGAGGATCATGTCCCCCCCCGCCTGCCACGGCGCCATCGCTTCGAGGTGCTCCATCTTGCCGTAGAGCGCCCCGATCCCGGTCGGGCCGAGGACCTTGTGGGCGGAGAAGGCGAGGAAGTCGCAGTCGAGGGCCTTGACGTCGGTCGCGAGGTGGGGGACCGACTGCGCCGAATCGAGCATCACCGGCACCCCCAGCGCGTGGGCGGCGTCGATGATCTCGCGCACCGGGTTGACGGTGCCGAGGGAGTTCGCGACGTGGGTCACCGAGACGAAGCGGGTGCGGGGCCCGAGCATCGCGAGGTAGGCCTCGAGGTCGAGCACGCCGTCGTCGTCGATCGGCACCACCCGGAGCTTCGCCCCCTTCTCCTCGCAGAGGAGCTGCCAGGGGACGATGTTCGAATGGTGCTCCATGTGGGTGATGACGATCTCGTCACCTTCCTCGAGCCGTGGGCGGACGAAGCCGTGCGCGACGAGGTTGATGGCCTCGGTGGTGCCGCGGGCGAAGACGATCTCGCGCGAGTCCCCGGCGCCGAGGAAACGCCGGACCTTCTCGCGGGTCCCCTCGTAGGCGGCCGTCGCGCGTTCGCTCAGGGTGTGCACCCCGCGGTGGACGTTGGAGTTGTCCCGCTCGTAGTAGTCGCGGAGCGCGTCGATGACCGCGCGCGGCTTCTGGCTCGTCGCCCCGTTGTCGAGATAGGCGAGTGGTCGGCCCTTGACCTCCTGGTGGAGGGCGGGAAAGTCGGCCCGGATCGACTCGACGTCGAACGCGGGGCCGGAGTCGTCCGTCCGGAGTGCGGTGCTCATGGTCCCTCGTCCCTCGACGGTGTGGAGGGGGCGGCGGAGACGCCCCCGAGGTCTTCCACCCGGTCCATGGCGGGCAGCTCGGCAAGGGCGGGAAGGGCGGCGACCAGCCCGCGCTCCACGTGCCGCCGGACGGCCGGCTCCCCCATCCGGGCGAGCACGTCCTCCGCGAACCCGAAGGTGAGGAGGGCGCGGGCGGCGTCCTCCGCGAGCCCGCGGGAGCGCACGTAGTGGATCGCGCGCTCGTCGAGCTGGCCGACGGTCGCGCCATGGCTGCACTTCACGTCGTCGGCGAAGATCTCGAGCTGCGGCTTGGTGTCGATCTCCGCGTCCGGCGAGAGCAGGAGATTGTGGTTGCTCTGGCTCGCGTCGGAATGCTGCGCATCGCGGTGGACCAGCACCCGGCCGTTGAAGACGCCCCGCCCGCGCCCGTCGAGGAGGCCCTTGTAGACCTGCTCGCTCCTCCCGCCCGGCTCGCGGTGGTCGACCCGGGTATGGAAATCGACGTGCTGGCGCCCGCGCGCGACGTAGAGGCCGTTCAGCACCACCTCCGCCTCGGGCCCGTCGAGGGAGACGTCGATCCCGTAGCGAACGAGCCGGCCTCCGAGCTGCACCGCGTTCGATCCGAGGCGCCCCCCGGCCGCGACGCGCGCGTCGATGTGGCCGGTATGCCAGGTGGCATCGTCCTCCTCGATCAGGAGATGGTGCTCGATGGCGGCGCCCTCTCCGACCGCGATACGGGTGAACGGATTCGCGAGCTTCGCTCCCGCCCCGTCGCCGAGGTGGTGCTCGACGAGGGTCGCCCCGGCCGCCTCTCCGGCGATCACGAGCACGACCGGGTGACTCGCGACGTCGACCTCTCCCCGCGCGACGAAGACGAGCTCGACGGGAAGCGGCAGCCGGACGCCCGGGGGGATCGTTATCACCGCCCCGTCGCCGAGGAAGGCCCGGTTGAGCGCCGTGAACGCGTTGCCGTCCGCGAGCTCGGCGAGGTGGGGCTCCACCCGGCCGGGATCGGACTCGAGGACGTGGGCGAGCGATTCGGCGAGGACCCCCGCCGGCAGCTCGCCGCCCGAACCGCCCGGGCCGCCCGGGCAGAGCGGGGCGGACGCGAGGCGCCCGTTCAGGAAGACGAGCCGGACGGCGCTCCCGAGCCCCTCGAGGCGCTCCGCCGGCGCGACCCCGCCCGCTCCGTCACCGCCGGCTGGATCGAGGCGAAATGCCCGGCGCTCGATGGGCCGGACGTTCGTGTACTTCCAGTCTTCGTCCCGGGGCGTGGGAAAACCCCGGTCACAGAAGCGATCGAGGGCTTCGCGGCGTACCTGCTCCACCCAGCCGACGCGGGCTCCCGGAAGGGCGGAGTGCGCCGCCGCCCATTCCCGCCGGTAGTGCTCCAGGGCCGCCGACATCAGGCGGCGCGTTCCTCGCGGAGGTGGCCGTAGCCTCGCTCCTCGAGCTCCCGGGCGAGGGCGCGGCCGCCCGAGCGCGCGATCCTCCCCTCGTACAGCACGTGCACGCGGTCGGGGACGACGTACTCGAGAAAGCGCTCGTGGTGGGTGACGACGACGAAGGCCCGCTCGGGGCTCCGGAGCGCGTTCACCCCGTCCGCCACGATCCTCAGGGCATCGATGTCGAGGCCGGAGTCGGTCTCGTCGAGGATCGCGAGGCGCGGATCGAGGAGCATCATCTGGAGGATCTCGTTGCGCTTCTTCTCTCCGCCCGAGAATCCCTCGTTGAGGGGCCGGCGCAGCAGCGCTTCGTCCATGTCCACGAGCTTCACCTTCTCGCGCATGAGCTGCATGAAGTCGATCGCGTCGAGCTCCTCGTCGCCGCGCGCCCGGCGCACCGCGTTGACCGCCGCCTTCATGAAGTACGCGTTGTTGACCCCCGGGATCTCGACCGGGTACTGGAACGCGAGGAAGAGCCCGCGCTGGGCGCGCTCCTCGGGCTCGAGGGCGAGAAGATCCTCGCCCTCGTAAGCGATCCGCCCGGCCGTCACCTCGTAGCCTTCGCGGCCGGCGAGCACGTGGCACAGGCTGCTCTTGCCCGAGCCGTTCGGTCCCATGACCGCGTGCACCTCGCCGGGCCGGACCACGAGGTCCACCCCGTTGAGGATCGGATCGCCGTCCACGGCGACGTTGAGACCGGAGATTTCGAGAAGGGGTGCGGACATGGGCAGCTCGGATGCGGCGGTGCTCGTGGGTTGCGGCGCGGGTTGGGGGCGGGGCGCGACGGGCGGCGCGGGCGCAGCGGCGGACGCGTCCCGCCCTCGGGAGTTCAGCCGATCGCGCCTTCCAGGCTCACGTTGAGGAGGTTGCGGGCCTCGACGGCGAA
>JAJDXW010000191.1 GCA_022823045.1 Gammaproteobacteria bacterium | reverse complement strand
CCGGCGCGAAGCCAGTGTCCCTGTACGGGGTGCACGTCAGGGAAATCGCACCGCCCGAGGGCGAGGATCCCGTCCAGTGGTTCCTGCTCACCACCGTGCGGGTCGGCACTGCGAAGGAGGCGGCCGAGATCGTCGGCTTCTACCTTCAGCGCTGGCGGATCGAGGATTATTTTCGCGTTCTGAAATCTGGCTGTCGGGTGGAACACCTGCTGTTCCGCACCGCCGACCGGCTGCAGCGCGCGATCGCGATCAACGCCGTCATCGCGTGGCGCATCATGGTCATGACCCTGCTCGGGCGCCAGGTCCCCGACTGTGAGCCGCAGCTGATGTTCACCGACGGCGAACTCGACTTCCTGCGCGACTACGCGCACAGGTATGCCCTGAAGGCACCGGAGCGGCTCGGCGACGCGGTGCGCCTGGTCGCCCATCTGGGCGGCTACCGGGACCGAAAGCACGACCCGGAACCGGGACACCAGATCATGTGGCACGGCCAGACACGCCTGACAAGCGCTACTCTGGGCCATGAAATCGGTCGGGAAATCGGGTTCCGGGAAGGCCAACGGCACGCGCTGAGATCCGGGCAGTAGCACGTTGCTATGCAGAATTGCGTGTACTCGGTAGGCCTAGCCACGCCGTTTTCTGCCTCAGCCTCCCGGCCAGTGGAATGGTCTGTAATCGATTCGGTTGAACTAAGTGCCGGGGTGTCGAAGTCCGCCATCCTTTTGAGCGCTAGGAAGGTACCGAACGTTTTCTGAACAACAGAAGAATCATGCGGCGCTCCCGTTGCTTCTACAATTAGTCCTTTCAGTTCGGCGTCGTTCAAATTGTGCGCAGATTCGTTCATCTCGAATAGCGGTGCATACACAAGTCTCATTGCTTTCGCCATTGCAACCTGCGATTTCTCTGGGTTGCGGAATTCAAGGTAAAGTGGCGTTGGAGTTCCATCCCCAGCGACCAAACCAAGTTTCTTGATGAACGGTATGGTGGCTCTTGCAGTGCCGCCCTTCATAGTTAACTTCGTACTTACGAAGTCCTGCGTAAATCTCTCCGGCACAGAAGCCGTAGTGATCTTGCCTAACATTTTTTCGAGAGTGCCTGCGCTGGTAACGTAGGGCAGATTCTGATTCATGCGGTTACTCCTGACGTTAAGTCTCTCCTAACCGTAGGTTGAGCGCCGTTCTTTTCCTTGATGGGTGCATAGTTACGCTACCGACAAGCGACAGAGTCAACGAAGAGCTGGCACTGAGTTGGTCGCAAATGCCCGCCTTCTCATCCGTGACCGGACAACTCGCGCGACCGCGGACCACCGGCATATCGAGCCATGCTCCAGTCAAGTAAGTCTCCATCATGTTGACACAACTTCCATCCACAAAGCCACTGCCGGGCGGGGTCAGTCGGCGGCCTGGGCGGTGGTGGGGGCGGAGGCGGCCGGGTCGAGGGGGAGGCCGTAGAGGCGGGCGGCGTTTTGCCAGAGGACCTTTGCCTGGATGTGGGGGGCCACGCCGTCCATCTCGCGGGCGATGAAGTCCTGGCTGTCGGGCCAGACGCCGTCGGGGTGCGGGAAGTCCGAGCCCCACATCACGTTGTCCTCGCCGAGGACGTCGATGAGGCGAACGCCGATGGGGTCGCTCTGGTAGGTCGCGTAGCACTGGCGGTGCCAGTACTCCGACGGCTTCATCTTGAGCTCGAGATCCTGGAACTGGTCCTCCCACTCGAGGTCCATGTGCTCCAGCACATAGGGGATCCAGCCGATCCCGGCCTCGCCGATGACGAGGCGGACATTGGGGAATCGCTCCAGCACCCCGCCGTAGATCGCCTCCATGAGCTTGTCTGACATCTTGAGCTGGAAGCCGGTGATGAAGGTCGCGAAGGCGGCCCGTGACTCAAGCTGGCTGAGGCCTTCGGTATCGGGGAGCTTGCCGCCGATGGTGTGGATGTGCACCGGGAGCCCGCTCGCGTCCACCGCCGCCCACAGGGGGTTCCAGTGGCCGTGGTAGAGGGGCTTCATGTCGATGGTGTTCGCGATCTCGAGGCCGCGCACCGCGCCCCGCTTCGCGACCCGCTCGATCTCGGCGACCGCCGCGTCGATGTCGTGGTTCGGGATGCAGGCGATCCCGGCGAAGCGGTCGGGGTGCGTCTCGCAGAAGTCGGCGAGCCATTCGTTGTAGATGCGCATGACCTCGACCGCCGCCTCGTCGTCGTTCAGCCGGTTCGCGGCCCCGAGGATCCCGTAGAGCACCTCGCCCCGCACCCCGTCGAGGTCCTGGTCCCGCACCCGGAGCTCGGGCTCGGTCAGGCGGCGGATCCCCTTCGCCCCGTCCTCGTAGAGGCCCTGGGCGGCCATCCGGTCCGAGCGGTGAATCACTCCCGGCACGTACTCGCGCCCCGCCGAGCCCATGCCGTTCTTGAGCCCGAAGTAGGCTCCGCCCCGCGACACCCAGACGTCGCGCCCCTGGTCGTCCTGGCTCACGTAGGGCATGCGCTCCTTGAGATGCGCGGGCGCTCCGTCGGTAAAGAGATCGGGCGGGAGCCAGATGAGGTCCACGTGGCAGTCAGCGGAAATGACCTTTCCTCTTACGTCCATTTCGTCTCTATCCCTCTGGTTCGGTCAAGGTTAGCAGGTGGGCACTTCCGGGCGGCGGGCGGCCCACGGGGCGATGCGCTCGAACGCGGCGGCGGCCTGGAGCACCGCCTGGTCCTCATGGGGCCGGCCGACGACCTGGAGGCCGATCGGGAGGCCGTCGCCGGTGAACCCGCACGGCACGCTCGCGGCCGGGTTGCCGGTCGCGTTGAACGGGAAGCTGAACGGGGTCCACGCGAAGAGGTCCTCCGCCTCGAAGCGCTCGGGGTCCGGCGCCACCTGGCCGACCGGGAACGCCGTCACCGCCGTCGCGGGCGTCAGGAGGAAGTCGTACTTCTCGAAGAACCGGGCCAGCCGGTCGCAGAACGCGAGGCGCTCGATCCGGGCCTGCACGTACTCCACCGCGCTGTACTCCATGCCGCGGCGCACCATGTGGACGAGCCCCGGGTCCATCTCGCTCTCCCACTCGCCCAAGTGCTGGACGAGGCCGCCCGCGACCGAGCCCTGGTAGGTCACGATGAAGAAGTCGGTGGGGTTCCCGAGGCCGGGGTCGCCCTCCTCCACCTCCGCGCCCAGCTCCTCGAAGCGGGCCGCCGCCCGCGCCGTCGCCTCCGCGACCTCGGGGTCCACCTTCGCGTAGCCGAGGTCGGGGCTGAAGAAGACCCTCTTCCCTTCGATGCCGGCGTCGAGGTCCGCGAGGAAGTTCCGGGCGCCATGGGGCACGCTGTCGCTGAAGCGGTCGGCCGGGTCGTGGCCCGCCATCACGCTCAGCATGAGCGCCGCATCCGCGACGGTGCGGGTCATCGGCCCCAGGTGGGAAAGGAGATCGTTGTGCGGCATCGGCAGGTACGCGACGACGCCGGTCGTCGGCTTGATGCCGAAGATCCCCGCGAACGACGACGGGATCCGGATCGAGCCCCCGCCGTCGCCGCCCTGGGCGAGCGGCCCGAGCCCCGCCGCGACCTGCGCCGAGGCGCCGCCGCTCGACCCGCCCGGGGTGCGCTCCAGGTTCCAGGGATTGCGCGTGATCCCGGTAAGCGGGCTGTCCGTCGCCCCCTTCCATCCGAACTCGGGGGTGGTCGTCTTGCCGAGGAAGAGCCCGCCCGCGTCCCGGAGCCGCCGCTCGAGCGGGGTATCGTCCTCGGGGATGTTGTGCTCGAAGATCTTCGACCCCCGCATGGTGCGGATCCCCTTCGTCGGCTGAAGGTCCTTGATCGAGTACGGGATCCCGTGGAGGGGGCCGAGCGCCCGCCCCCGCATGACCGCGTCCTCCGCCTCCTTCGCCTGCTCCAGGGCGATGTCCGGCGTCGCGGTGCAGAAGCAGTTGAGGGCGGGGTTGAGCGCATCGATCCGCGCCGTCACCGCCCGCGCGAGCTCGACCGGCGAGAGCCGGCGGCTCCGGATGTCCGCCGCCAGATCGACCGCGGAGCGGAAACAGAGGTCCTCGTCGTGCATCGGTGCTACCTCCTCGGTCCGGACCTGCGCCCCGGTTCGATCCGCCGCGTCCGTCCGGGAATGCTCACCGGGCCTTGAGCGGGGCCACTCCGCTCAGGTGGAAGCCGGAGTCCACCATCATGACCTCGCCCGTCACCTTGCTCGCGCCCTCCAGGAACCAGACCGCGACCTCGGCGATCTCGTCGTGGGTCGTGGGCGCGCCGAGGGGGTTGGATTCCGTGAGGCGCTCCAGGGTCGCGTCGTACCGCTCCGCGCCGAGCCCCGCGCGCATCCACGCCCCCTGCACGAAGCCGGGGCAGACGGCGTTGACCCGGACCCCGGGCCCCAGCACTCGGGCGAGCGACAGGGTCATGGTGTTGAGCGCGCCCTTGGACGCGGCGTAGGCGATGGAACTCCCGGTCCCGATGACCCCCGCCATCGAGGCGATGTTGACGATCGACCCCCGCTCCATGACCGCCGCCGCGGCCCGGCTCATCTGGTAGGCGCCGACCACATTCACGCCGTAGATCGCGTGGAAGTCCTCGGCGGTGAGGCCATCGAGGTCCGCGTGGTCGCAGAACTTCGTGGCCCCCGCGTTGTTGACGAGCCCGTCGAGACGCCCGAATTCGTCCATCGCCGCCGCGACCAGGCGGCGGCAGTCGGCGTCGTCCGCGACGTCCGCCCGCACCGCGATCGCCCCCGCCCGGCTCTCCCGGCATTCCTCCGCCACCGCCGCCGCCGCGTCGGCGGAGCGCGAGTAGTTGACGACGACGTTGCAGCCCTTGGAGGCGAGGAGGCGGACGCAGGCCGCCCCGATCCCGCTCGACGAGCCGGTCACGATGACCGTCGCGCCCTCAAGGCTCATGCTGCGACCCCTCCTGCTCCTCTTCCTCTCGTCCCCTTCTCCTTGTCCGCCGGCGGCCCGCCCGCCCTACGACGGCTTCCGCGGCCCTTGCGCCGCTCCCCGGAAGAGGATCGAGCGAAGCACCGGGGTCGCCGCGTCGTAGACGGCGCGCGCCTCGGGGTCGAACTCCTCTCGCGGGCACGGGAGCGGGTCGAAGTGCCCGTAGCGGTCCTCGCCCCGCACCAAGGCCGCCGGCGTCCGCCCCCCGATCTGCCGGCAGTGGGTCGCGATGTAGCGGACCACGAAGCCGATCCGCGGCACGTCGGTCGGGTTGGGGTTCGACCCGTGCACGATCCGCACGTGGTGGAGCGAGAACTCGCCGGGCTCGAGCTCCAGATCCACCGCGTCCGCCTCGTCCACGTCCACCTGCACCTCCTGGCCGCGGCTGAGGAGGTTCCCGTCCGCGAAGCCGTCGACGTGCTCGATCTGCCCGAGGGCATGCGTCCCCGGCACCACCCGCATGCAGCCGTTCGCGCGCCGGCTCGGGGTGAACGCGACCCACGCGGAGACGATGTCGGGCGGCTCGAGCCCCCAGTAGGTCGAGTCCTGGTGCCAGCTCACGTACGAGGGGTCGTGCGGCTTCTTGCTGAAGAACCCGGTGGACCAGACGAGGATGTCCGGCCCGAGCACCCGCTCCACCTTGTCCAGGATCTTCGGGTGCCGCGCGAGGTCGTAGAGCCAGGGCAGGAGGTAGTGCGGGTTGAACGAGAACGCGGCCGCCGCGTCCTCGGGCCGCTCTTCCCGCAACGCCTGCATGCGCTGCCAATGGCCCTCCGCCTCGTCGGCCTCAAGCACCCGAAAGGGCGCGAGGTACCCGTCGCGCTCGTAGCGCGCGCCGAGCGATTCCGCTTCCGGCTCGACCGGCGCCAAGCCGGGGGATACCGGCGCGCTCGCCGAGGTCTCGACCGAAGTCTCTGCTGAAGTCTCGATGGGCATGATTGAATTCCCGTAGTTCCCGGAGATTGAAGCACGTTTCCGTTCGCGGCGCCCACCCGTCCGCCGGCGTTTCGTTCCCTCCCTGGTGCGGCCCCGGCAACCGGAGACGCGCCGCGGGCTGGAAGCCCGCGCTCCCGGGCGGCCAAGCCCCCACCCGGCCAGCCAGCCCCGTCGCTGCCGACTCGCTTCCTCGCCTCAGCCGCCCCCGAGGAGCACGCCCGGGAGCCAGAGGGCGATCTGGGGGAAGAACAGGACCAGCAGCATCGCGATGAGCTGCATGATCATGAACGGCCAGAGCGCCCGGTAGATGTGGTGCAGACCGATCTCGGGTGGGGCCACGCCTTTCAGGTAGAAGGCGGCCGGCCCGAACGGGGGCGAGAGGTACGAGATCTGCATGTTCATGCAGAAGAGGATCCCGAACCACACCGGGTTGAACCCGAGGTTGGTGATGATCGGGACGAAGATGGGCATGGTGAGGAGGAGGATGCCGACCCAGTCCATGAAGAAGCCGAGGACGATGAGGACCAGCATCATCAGCACCACGATGACGAGCGGGTCGAAGGGGAGCCCGGTCATCACCTCGTTGATGAAGCGGATCCCGCCGAGGAGGTTGTAGACCCCGATGAGGGCGGTCGCCCCGAAGGTGAGCCAGAGGAGGAGCCCGCAGGCGGACATCGTCTGGCGGAGCGCGTCCCGGAGCATCCCCCAGCTCAGCTTCCCCCGGACCCAGGCCGCGAGGATGGTCCCCGCGACCCCGACCGCGGCCGCCTCGCTCACCGCCGCGATCCCCGCGTAGATGCTCCCGAGCACGCCGAAGGCGACCGCGAGCGGCAGGATGAGGCCCTTGAGGAGCTTCACCTTCTCCGCCATCGGCATGTTGCGCTCGACCTCCGGGAGGGGCGGCGCAAGGGCCGGGTTCCGGATGCAGCGCGCGAAGATGTAGACGGTGTAGATCCCGGCGAGGAGGAGCCCCGGGATGATGACGGCGACGAAGAGGTCGCCGATCGAGACGTTCGCGGTCAAGCCGAAGAAGATGAGGACGATGCTCGGCGGAATCATGCTCCCGAGGGAGCCGCCCGCGCAGATTGTCCCGATGGCGAGGTTCCGGTCGTAGCCGAGGCGCAGCATCTGGGGCAGCGCCACGAGGCCGAGCAGGATGATCTCACCGCCAATGATCCCGGTCGTCGCGGCCATGAAGACGGCCGCGATGAGGGTCATGATCGCGACCCCGCCCGGCATCCGCCCCGCCCACACGCTCATCGCCTGGTAGAGGTCGCGGGCTACCCCGGATCGGTCCATGATCGTCGCCATCATGAGGAACATCGGCACCGCGACGAGCACGTAGACGTTGACGAAGCCGTAGATCCGGCTCGTGATGAGCTGGAGCGCGTCCCAGCCGAAGAAGCCGAAGGTGAAGGTGACCGCGACGAGCCCGAGGGCGAAGGCCATCGGCATCCCGATGATGAGCAGGAGGGCGATCGAGCCCACCATGAGGACGGTGATGAGTTCGATGCCCACGGCGTCGGGGTCCGGGTCCTGGTTCGGGTTGGGTTCGGGGGCGGGGCCGGCGGGCGCGGGGTCCGGTCCGGCTCAGCGCTCGCGGGCGCGGGTGTAGAGGTTCGCCACCGTCTGGATGGCGAGGAGGATGGCGCCCGCGAAGAAGGCGGTGCGGATCACCATCGGCATCGGGAAGTCCCAGGCGCGCCCGCTCCGCTCGACGATCGCGATGGACTCCGACGCCTGGAGCCCGGTGAACCACGCGAGGGTCCAGACGTAGATGAGGGCGAGGCTCAGGGTGACGAGGTCGCACCAGCGCTGGGCGCGGCGGCTCAGGAGGTCGTAGACCACCGTGATCCGCACGTGCTCGCGCCGCTGCATGGCGTAGGCGCCGCCCAGCATGAAGGCGGTCGCGCAGAGCATGATGGTGGAATCGTGGACCCAGACGGACGGGGCGCGGAACACCGAGTCCATGAACACCTCGTAGACCGAGATGGCCGCGGCGACGAGGAACAGCCAGCAGGCCGCCTCGCCGAGCCGGCGGGACACGCGATCGACGACGGTGGGGGTGGCGGCTACGGCGGCGGCGCCAGCGCCGGCCGGGTCCGGCGCGCCCGGGGGGCCGCCCGAGGGGTTGGGGACTTCCACGCGTTCGGCGTTCGGGGGCGGGGTGACGACCCGGCGGCGCAGGCGCGCGCCGGGCC
>JAJDXW010000039.1 GCA_022823045.1 Gammaproteobacteria bacterium | reverse complement strand
CCTGGTCCACGAGGTCCACCGGCGCTACCTCGATGCCGGCGCGGACGTCATCACCGCCAACAGCTACTCCGCCACCCGTGAAGCGATGCAGCGCCATGGCCTCGCCGCCCACTTCGAGGACTGGAACCGGCGCGCGGCGCGGATCGCCCTCGAGGAGCGCGACCGAGCTCCGCGTTCGGGCTCCGTCGCCGTCGCGGGCTCGGTCAGCAGCTACGGGTGGTTCGACGCGCTCGAGTGGGAGCCGTTGCTCGACCAATTTCGCGCCCAGGGGGCGATTCTGGTCGAGGAAGGGGTCGACCTCCTCATCCTCGAGAGCCTGGGGTCCATCGCACGCACCGTCAAGGCGATGGTGAGCGCAACGAAGGACCTCGGGGTGCCGGTGTGGGTGGCCTTGAGCTGCCTTCGCGACCGCGACACCGGCGCCGTCATGCTTGGCATCGAGGAAAGCGGCGAAGCCGCCGACGCGGCGCAATCCTTCGGCCCGCTCGCGGAGACGGTGCGGGAGGTCATGTCCCTCGGCGGCTCGTCCGTCCTCATGATGCACTCGGTGCGGGACGTGACCGAGGATGCGGTCAAGGTCCTGCGCGGGGCCTGGTCCGGGCCGGTCGGCGCCTATCCCAACGCCGGATACTGGACGCGGCCGAACTGGACCTTCGTCGACCAGGTCTCGCCGGAGGTGTACCTCGCCGATGCGAGACGCTGGGTCGAAGCGGGGGCCGCGATTGTCGGCGGCTGCTGCGGAGTCGGAGTCGAGCACATCCGGGCCGTCGCGCAAGGACTGAAGGGCTCCTGACGACGATACTCGTCGCCCGTCGGCCGCGTCCTTCACCGATTCGTCCGTTCGAGCCGCCTCGCTTCTGCTCACGAGGCTGCTCTTCAAGGAATCGAAGCGTTCCGAGTGGACTCCCGCGTCGCCCTGACTATGGTGCCGGTGCGATCAGGTCGTCGAGGTCCCGTTGCGCCAGGCGGGACAGCCTGATGGTCGAGGCTTGTTCTCGCGAAGCGCGCGTTCGCCCCCGGCCAAGAACGCGCTCGCGCGTGTCTGGGTCGTTCGCGCTGCTCGCCATATTTGCGCCTGGAGTGTGCTCTACCGGGAGAGCCAATCCTCGATGTGCCGCGCGAATTCTTCGAAGTCTTCAAGGTGCCGGCCGAGCGCATCCGCGACGATTTCGAGATCGAGCTCAAGGTAGCCATGCACCAGGATATTGCGGAATCCTGCTACCGCGCGGAATCGCGTGCCAAACTCCGAGGGCAGTACCTCAACTTCTACGAGACGGTCGATTGCCGACGCATAGTCGGATGTGTCGAGTCCAAGGGTGGAGGCTAGGTGGGTGGCAATGTCGAGGGCGTTCTGCGCACAAAGCTGGAGCCCGCGCTCGACGCTCCATCGCCGGTCCGGATCCGAACGCAGCCCTTGCGGTGAGGTCCCGGCATGCCGTCGCAATGTCGAGAGGTCCGAGCGGAGTGCCGCCAGGTGACGGCGAACGACCGGCGTATCGGCGCGGCCGGGGCTCATGTTCGGCGATGCTTCGCCGCCCAACGCCGGGCCGCTTCCATCTTCGCGAGCTGCGGCACGAAGTCGCAGTAGCGCGACAGGGCCTGGCCCTCGCGGGTCGTCGTTGCCGCGAGGTCGCGCGAGAGCACCCTCACGCCGTCGCGCAGCACGCGGTGATAGAGGACGGGCGGTGCCCGGTTGAGGATGAGGATGTCCACGTCGTTGAAACCGAGCCCGGCCATGAGATCGGTGGTGATGTGCGCGCGGTATCCGAAACCGCTGTTGTCGGCTCGAGCCTCGTCGACATGGACCGCCACGTCGATGTCGCTGTGCGGCTGCTCCTCGCCGCGCGCGTACGATCCGAAGAGATAGGCTTCGAGGACCTCGGAGCGCGGGTCGAGCAACTCCGCAATGCGCTCGACAAGCCGCTGGATGGAATCGGGGTTCTCCATCTTCCGAATCATGGTGGCAACGGTGCGTCGGGGCAAGGATACGGCTCCGATTGCTCGTCAGGGGCCGTCGAGTCCGAGCCGTGCACGGAGCTCGGCGAGACTGGCCGACCGTCCGTCTCCGTCCCTCGCACGGGCGATGGCTTCCCGGAGTCGTCGGGCGTTCTTCGGCGAGCGCAAGAGGTAGGCGGTCTCGAACCATCCGGTGAGCTCCTCCGCCGGGATCAGGGCGACCGGCTCCTTGCCCCGGCGCCGGACGAGCACCGGTTCGCGTGTCTCGGTGACCTGATCCATCAGACGGGCGAGGCGGCGGCGGGCGTTCGTGGCGGTCGTTTCGTGGGTCATTGCCTCTCCCTCCGGTAGAGTAGCGGGATTCTGTACGCGGACGATATGGATGGTCCAGATGTTCTTCGTGGACGGCGACGCGCGCGGCGAGCCGAGCGGGGTCGGGGTGAGGCGGCGATGTGCCCCGAGGTAGGCGTGGCCGCGCAGGCCGTTGGCGCGATAGTCGAGGTGGAATGCGATGACCAAGCAGTATGGGAGCGAGGTGCTGGCGTCGGTGCACGAGGCGGCGCTCGGTCTGGTCGAAGCGGGCGTGATGTCCAAGCGGACGATGAAGGCGTTCGACGAGATGTGCCTCACCCCGGTCGAGGACTTAGCGCCGGAGGAGATCCGCGAGATCCGGCTGCGCGAGAATGCGAGCCAGGCGGTGTTCGCGCGCTACCTCAACGTGACGACGGGGCTGGTGAGCCAGTGGGAGCGGGGCGTGAAGCGCCCGCGTGGCGCCTCGCTGAAGCTCCTGACGCTGGTGGCGAAGAACGGTCTCGGGGCGGTCGCCTGAGGGTTGCCGGCCGGCGGGCTGCCGTGTTGCGATAGTGTTGACACGCGACTTGGCAAGTCCTGCACCCCTGAAATAATCCAACCAAAACGGCGGTTTACGGGCTAGACGGCCCTGTCGCGAATCACTTGCGGCTTGTTCACGATGTTCCGTGGCCGCACGTCTCGGTCGTGTAACGTCGGATGTCGTCGAAGTCCCGCTGTGTCCGGCGGGACAGTCGGAGCGTCATGACGCCGCGGCTAACGCGGGAAGGCGTCCGGTTCGTATGCGCCGGGGTCGAATTCAGTGAAAGCGCCGGCTTCCGCATCGCGCACCGCCGCTTCCAGGTCCGCCTTGAGCGCATGGAACTGGCGTGCCCCGTCTCGCTCCATCAGCATGTGGACCCCCGCCCGCACCACTTCGCTCAGATTGGCGTAGACGCCGAATTTCATCTGCCCCTGCACATGGGCTTCCATCAGACGAGCGAGGTGGCGGTGGGCGTTCGTGCCGGTCGTTTCGTGGGTCATCGCCTCTCCCTCCCTCCGGTAGAGTAGCGGGATTCTGTACGCGGACGATATGGATGGTCCGGATGTTCTTCGTGGACGGCGACGCGCGCGGAGAATCGGTCGGGGTCGGGGTGAGGCGGCGATGGGGCCCGAGCTGAGCGCGTCCGCGCGCATCGTCTGGAATGCCGCCCTCGGGATGGTGGTGGGGGCGCTCGCCTCGCTCGCCGCCATCGGGTTCGTGGACCTCGTCCTCCTCCTCAACGAGTGGCTGCTCATCTCGCCCCGCAGTCGCTTCATGCAGGAGAACCGAGCCCTGCTCCTCGCCGCCACCGTCTGCGTCCCCGCCGCGGGCGGCCTTGTCGTCGGGCTCGTGCACCGCTACGGCATCCCGGAGGGGCGCCCCCACGGCCCTTCCGACGTCATCCGCGCCGTCCAGGGCCTCGACGGCCGGGTCCCGCTCCGCTCGGGCTTCCTCTCCGCCCTCACGAGCCTCGTGTCGCTCGGAGCGGGGGCTTCGGTCGGGCAATACGGCCCGCTCGCCCACCTCGGGGGGACCCTCGGCTCCTTCCTCGCCCGCCTCAACCGGCACACCGAGCGGAGCGCGACGGTATGGGTGGGCTGCGGGGTCGCGGCCGCGATCTCGACCGCGTTCAACGCCCCCCTCGCGGGCCTCGTCTTCGCCCACGAGGTCATCCTCCGGCACTACTCGCTGCGCGCGTTCGCCCCGATCACGGTCGCCGCCGCCGCTGGCCACGTCGTCGCCAACGTGATCTTCGAACGCCCGCCCCTCTTTCGCGTCGAAGCCATGAGCGCGGTCGCCGCGCCCGAGTTCCTCGGCTTCATCGTTATCGGGGTCGGCGGCGCCTTCGTCGCCGTCGCCTACATGCGCGCCATCCTCCACTCGGGCCGCCTCGCCCGGCGCGTGCCCGTCGCGGACTGGCTGAAGCCGATGCTCGCCGGTGCCGTCCTCGGGCTTGCCGCGATCGGCCTGCCCGATATCCTCGGCATCGGCAAGGAGGCGCTTCGCTTCGCGGTCATCGACCACGCCTTCGCCCCTGGCGAGCTCGCGCTCCTCCTCGTCGCCAAGCTCCTCGCGACCGCGCTCTGCCTCGGCTTCGGATTCGCGGGCGGGGTGCTGAGCCCCGCCCTCCTCGTCGGCATCCTGTTCGGGGCGCTCGCGGGCAACGGCGCCGAGCTGCTGGTGGGCGATCTGCGTTCCGACATCGCGATCTACGCCATCTGCGGAATGGTGGCGGTCGCGAGCGCGGTCATCGGGGCGCCGCTCACCACGATCCTCATCGTGTTCGAGCTCACCCGGAACTACGACCTCACCATCGCGGCGATGGTGAGCGTGGTCTTCTCGAACCTCGTCGCATCCCGGGTCTTCGGCCGTTCGCTCTTCGACGTGCAGCTCCGGATGCGGGGCTTCGACCTCTCGGCCGGCCGCGAAAGGGTGATCCTCGAGCGCCGGCCCATCGAGGGCCACGTCAGCCAGGACTACACTTCCCTCGACCCGGACCTGACCCTCGAGGACGCGAAGGCGCACCTGCTCGCCTCGCGCCGCAACGCCGGTCACGTGGTCGATGCCGGCGGGACGTACCTCGGCACGGTGAAGCTCGCGGAGCTGCTGGCGGCCGCCGAGGGACAGGGAGAGGGAGAGGGCGACGGAGACGGAGCGGGAGAGGAGGGCGGCTTCGCCTCCGGGACCCCGGTATCCCGGCTCGCGAGGCGCGAGGAGCCGCTCCTCACCCCGAAGACCTCCGTCTGGTCTGCGATGGAGCGCATGGGAGACTTCGTCGGGGAGGCCATTCCGGTGCTCGAAGAAGAGGGTAGGGGTCGCTTGGTCGGGGTGGTGTCCGAGGCGTCCATTGTCAAGGCGTATCGGGACGCGATGGACGAGATTCGGCGCGAGGAGCACGCGGGTGCCTGAACGTCCGCGGGCAGGCACCGCGATGGCGGTCGCGTGGGCGCTCGCGACGGGCCTGCCGGTGGCGGGAACTACGGCCGCCGCAGCCGTCGCGGGCGGGATGGTCGCCACCGCCGCCGCGGCCTCGACCGACCCCTACCGCGCAATCACGGTGGTGTCCTGGGGCGGCCCGTACGAGCGAAGCCAGCGCAAGGCCTACTTCGAGCCGTTCACGAAGGCGACGGGGATCCGCATCGACATCGAGCGCTACGACGGCGGGCTCGAAGAGCTTCGCCGCCAGGTGAACGGCGGCGACGTCGACTGGGACCTCGTGGACATGACCATGGCCGACAACCGCGCCGCGTGCCGGCAGGGGCTGCTCGAGCCCATCGACCACTCCCGGCTTCACCCCGCCCCCGACGGCACCCCGGCCTCCGGCGACTTCATCGACGGGGCGCTCACCGAGTGTGGAGTCGCGCAGATCGTCTACGCCATGGTGGCCGCCTACAACCGCGACGCGTTCCCGGGCGAGCGTCCCGCCCGGATTGCGGACATCTTCGACCTTCGCCGATTCCCGGGGACGAGGGCGCTCCAGCGAAGCCCCGAGGCGAACCTCGAATGGGCCCTCCGCTCGTACGGGGTGCCCCGCGAGGAGCTCTACCAGCTCCTCAGCACGGACCGGGGCCTTCGGCTCGCGTTCGAGCGGCTCGACCGCATCCGCGACCACGTGGTCTGGTGGACCTCCACGGATCAGCCGGTGGAGATGCTCATCAGCGGAGAGGCGGTGCTCGCCTCGGAGTACAACGGGCGGCTCTTCGAGGTGGCGGCGATCCAGGGCCATCCCATCGAGATCATCTGGGACGGACAGGTCTACGAGCTCGGCACCTGGGGGATCCCCCGGGGCACCCGGCGCCGCGATGAGGTTCACGAGTTCATCCGGTTCGCGACCGGCACCCACCCCCTCGCCGAGCAGGCGCGGTACATCGCCTATGGCCCCGCGCGCCGATCCTCGATGAAGCTCGTCTCGACGCACGCGGAGACGGGGGTGGACATGCGCCCGCACCTGCCCACCAATCCGGTGAACTTCCGGACCGCGATCCTCAAGGACACCGAGTGGTACGCGAGCCTCTACGACCGGATCAAGGCCCGCTTCGACGCCTGGCTCGGCGAGTGACGGGCCCGCCACCAGCCCTTCCGCGTCGCTTCCTCGCCGATTCCTCCGTCCTCCCCCGCGCATCTCCGCCCCTGGCGCGCATATTTCACCGATTTCCCGCATACACCGAAAGATCCAGGATTTTTCCGTGAGATTCGCTTGTCTGGAAACCTCTTCGGGGTTTCCAGACTTACGGCCGCCAACCTGCCCGCGGTCCATTCATTCGGAAACATCCCAGAAGCGGTTCGGCAGGTCCTCATCCCGAAGAAGCAGCGCGGGAAGTTTCGGCCCTTGGGCATTCCGCGCATCCGAGACCGGTTGGCGCAGACGGCGGCAGCGTTGGTGCTGTCGCCACCCCCGCGGATCGCTGGGACCGTAATCGAGCAGTCCACGTCGGACGACGGGAGGTCTACAATGACAATGCTCGAAGAAAGGACTGACCGGATGCCACAGTATCCAGGAACGACCGCTCGTACCGACTGGACGGACCCGATCCGCCGCCGTGAGACGGCCGAAGCGCTCGAGCAAGACATCCGTGCGTTGTGCGCCGAGCCAGGAAGCGGCGTGCGAATGTGCCATGAGCAGGGCAAGACGGCCGTCTACCTGTCACGCGATGGCCGGTACATCGTGGAGCACGAACCGAACGGAACGATTCGACACCTTCCGCTCGAAGTTGACTCGGCTGCCGATTCGTGAGTCACGCCAGGCTCGCCGTCGTCATCGGGGCGAACGGAGCGGGCAAGACGACCTGGGTTCGCCGCCACCGCATCCGACTCCCGCCGGCCTTCTACAACGCTGACTCCATCGCCGAGGGACTGGGCGATGCGAACAGCCCCGAACAACAGGCAAGAGCCCGGCAACTCGTCGACCGGGAAATCGCCGAACGGTTGCGGCTCGGAGAGTCGTTCGGGTTCGAAAGTACCTGGTCAGGCGCGTCAAGACCCGCAATCGTGCGTGAGGCAAAGTCGCGAGGGTACGAGACATACGCGATCTTCCTGGGAACTGCCCATCCCGGAATCAACATCGCGCGCGTACGCCGGCGCGTACTTGAAGGCGGACACCACGTGCCGGAAAGGGAAGTATTGAGACGTTGGACAAGGGCATTCGAGAATCTCCTCGCCACTTGGGAAGTGCTTGATCGGGTCGATGTGCTGGACAGCACCACCGAGACCGTACAGCGTGTGGCTGCGAAACATGGTGGAAGAACCGAAATTGCTCCGCGCGGCCTGCCGCAGTGGGCGAGTGCACTTGCGGACCTCGCGGAGAAATAAGGACCGCGGGTCGAAGAGGCTTTCAAGCTGAACCATTACCCAAGGTGGCGCCTGACACGATGAACAGGTCCTTATCGGCCATGCTCCGCACGACCGATAAGGACGTGTTCATTCCGTAAGACCTGAAAGCCCGGCGACGACGAAAGAAACAAGCACATATTCTGCGACTATGTGTACGGCAAAGTAGTACTTGGCGAAAGTAGTCAAATCGACGTCGGTGTAGTGCTTCTCGCGAAGACGAACAATCGGCAGCAGCATGTCAAGACTGTAGAAAGCGGTGCTTGGCAGGCCGTACAACACTTTATGTTTCTTGCGCTCCCCCGAGATGCAAAGAAAAACCGTTCCGAGGGCGACCAATCCCGCCACCCAGAGCAGCGCGCGGAAGTATCCCTGCCCGTACCCGTATCCGATCACGACCATAAGTAACGACAATCGCCAACACTTCTCCATCTGATACTCGGATTTTCCTGCCGCAAAATCCTGTACTCGGTTCTGTCTGCAGTCGTCCGTGGCGGCCTTCGACCGAACAGTTGCGCAATTCCGCGCGCCCCAGGCAAGGTTCCGCTCGCGTTCACGGTTTGCGTAGAGAATGTCGTTTGCAATGTCCCCGTACCCGGCAACTCGCAGAACACCGGCCAAGTGCCGGTAAGGTCCGGGTGAATACGATTTGTCCTTCTCAAGCCATTCGATATACCACTTGCTTCCTCTTTCGGATGGTCCTTCCTTCTCACCTTTTCCAAAACCTCCAAAACGTTCATATTTGAGACCCTCGAGCTCCCGGTCCAGACGAGCAGGCCATGTGGCTACGGTTTCCTGGAGCGTGCCGACGCTGGTGTTTCGCAACGTCAACCTTGGAGAGTCCTTCCATTCGATATCCTTCATGCTGGATGATCCGAGTCGTAATTCACCCTTGATCGAAGCTCCCGTAAGGTCCAATTGCCAAAGTTTGGATCGTCTCACGTCGAGATTGGAACCAACGTTAAGAAAAATAAAATTGATCGGACCCTCGAAATCCGCTCCGCGCATAAACAGATCGCCTCCAATTTCACCCGAATCCATGGTGAGCCTTCCGTTGACTGACGTACCATACAGCGAAAGTACTCCTTCGACCTTGATCCCGTTCAAATCTACGTCTCCGAATTCCGATTCCTGTGCAAGCAAGTCGCCCTCGATGCGGCCGGAGACCATTTCGAGCTCATTTTCAAACTTGGAATTTTCGAGAAATAGGCCCTTCGATGTCTTGAAACGACTCATTTTAACGGCCGATCCAATCCGAGACCAGTGAATTCCCAGCGAACGTTCAACCGAAGCGTCGCGCAGATCGATAGCCTCTTCGAAGTAGGCACCATTGAAGTTGGAAGAACTCTGCATACTTCCTTTGGCAGAGCCTTACCTGTCGGACGTTCTTCGAATGTGCTTGCTGTAGCAGCATAGGGTGGCATTGCGACAGGGAGCATCAAGCCGGTGGAAGTCGTGAATGCTGCCACGCGCACTACGACGAACATGGGTTGGGGGCTCCTGGTCGGCATTCTTCCCGCACGCTACACGATCTATCGTCCGCAGGTGGAGTCGCATCGGCTGCACGGTGGAGCGAGGGTCATGGCGTGCCGATCTGCGCGACGATCGCCCGCGGCTGGCCGCTGGTCGACCGTTCCCCGCTGGTGCGGGTCGGATGCGTTCAACTGGTCGATGCGGGCTCGCACGGGCCTTGAGGGCCGAGGAGGGGGCGCGGAACCGCCCGCAGCCGACCATGTGCCGCCTGCGGTCTCAAGGTTGCGGACGCTGTCGCTGACCGCCCTGATGGAGCCACCCATGTTCGGGTTCATGGAGCCACCCGCGGGTGGTCCGCCCGGCGTGCGGAGCGGCCCGAATCAATTGATGTGGAAAGGCATGAGTCGGTAGACTTGATCATCTTCGTGCCACATCCCACTCGTGACCAGCCTTCGGTTTGTGACCGCATTGTGCGAAGTACCGGCAAGCACTTGCCGAATATCGTGCACGACCTTGGCCGAAGTATGGTGGTAGCCATGCGCTCCGGCCGGAAGAACCTCGCCGCATTTCACCGTCGACAAGTCCACCAGAAACCTCGCTGTCGTACCAGGTGAAGCCCCTCGATGGCCAAGACACTCCTTGAATTTGTAGAGGCCGGCGACATGGCCCAGGTTCAGAGTTCCGTCGTCCTTGTGACAATAGACGACTACTTGATCCGCCAGACTGCCGAGGGGGCGAAGTTCGTCCTTTCTTCCGAGTGCTTTCCAGTGCTCATTCGCTGCCACCAGGATAGCGGCCTTGAATACCGATATATCTCTCTTCTGGACGCACTGCACCGTGTTCCGCAGCATATGGACTCCCATGCTGTGGGCGACAACAAACGTGTCAGCGCAAGGAGGTTGGTGAACCCTGCCGCTTGTGGTAAGGTCAACAAAGCGGTCAAAAATCTCTGCCGCAGCTTTTCCGGAAACAACCGCGTTACTTCGACCCTTGTAGTAGTTCTCTTCATTCAACTTCAGGTTTGTCGGCCAGGAAAATACGAACGGCACATACTGGTGGCTACCGGAACTGTAAATGTGGGCGAGCTTCGCACTTCGCTCAATCGAATCCTGGAACGTATTATTGAATCCATGGATGTAGACGAGCACCGAGGTCCTTGCGTCAGGGCGCTTCATGTCGTTTATTTCCCTGGCCAGTTCCTTGAAAAAGCGCTCACTCTCGGGACCCGAGAAAGGAAGATTGGCCGAGACGTAGCGAGCGGAATCGTTTATCTTTTCACCTGCGACGCGATATCTTTCCCTGATTTCGACCGTCGCCATTCCGAATTGGACCTCTCGATAACCTCCAGGCTCGGGTTCTCTCACTTCGCCATCGGAGTCGAATTCGAGTTTTCGGTCCGTTCGGTTCACTCGTGCGGAAACATCCGAGTTGTTTCCGCATTTCCGGGGCATCTTGACGCTCTCGCGACAAAAATCGGTGAAGTATGCGCTGGCGCTTCCGCGATGCGTCGGCACGGGCGGCGGGGGAGACCAGCCGGCCTCGTCGGGCCGGCCGCGGGCGCGCGAAGCGCGAAGAGGTCGTGCGCGCCCGGGTTCATCCGTCCAGCAGCGCCCTTGCGAGCTCCCGCGCCTCGTCCAGGGTCTCGACCTCGTGGCCGTCCGGGATGTGCTGGAGGACGTCGAGGGTGTGCAGGCTCTCCGCGACCTGGCCCGTGGCGCCCATCACGATGACCTCGGTCTCCTGCCGGCCCGCGACCTCGATGAGCTGCTCGATCACCATGGCCGCGCTGTCGTCGACGTAGGTAGCGCCCGAGAAATCGAAGATGGTGACCTCGTGGTCCTTGATGTCGGCGCCGATGACCGAGACGAGCTTGTGGGAGGACGCGACGGTGAAGCTCCCCTTGAGCGCGACCAGGCCGACCCGCGCCGAGTAGGGGTCGTCCGCCCCCGCTTCCGCTTCCGCGCTCTCCGCGCCGGGAACCCCCGCACCCGCTCCAACGTCCGCCCCGCCGTCCGCTCCTCCGAAGAACGTCCGGTCGAGGATCGGCACGGAGACCACGCTGTCGAGCTCCATCCGCTCGAGCCGCCGCGCGTGCGACATCCCGGCCGCGATGAGTCCGATCGCGACCGCCGTGATGAGGTCCACGAACACGGTCAGGGCGAGGGTCATCGACATGACGACGAGGTGGTCGCGCCGGATGCGGTGGACGCGGGAGAGGAGGCGCCAGTCGATGATGTCCCAGCCCACCTTCATGAGGACCCCGGCGAGGGCCGCGAGGGGGATCGGCTCGACGTAGCGCCCGAGGCCGAGCACCAGCGCGAGGAGGAGGAACGCGCGGAGCGCTCCGGATACCGGGGTCTGCCCTCCGGCGCGGATGTTGGCCACCGTGCCCATGGTGGCCCCCGCCCCGGGCAGGGCGCCGAAGAGCCCCGCGACCACGTTGCCCAGCCCCTGGCCCACCAGCTCCCGGTTCGGGTTGTGGCGCGTCCCGGTGAGCGAGTCGGCGATGAGGGAGGTGAGGAGGCTGTCCACGGAGCCGAGGAGGGCGAGGATGAGGGCCGGCTCCACCGCGCGGAGCAGGAAGCCGGCGGACGGCAGCCCGATCTGAAGCGCGGGGAGGCCGGTCGGCACCGCCCCGATGACCGGCGCATCGTCCAGCCACAGCACCCCGAGCAGGGTGCCGGCGACGAGGGCGACGAGAAGCCCCGGCGCGATGCGCGCAAGCCGGCGCGGCCAGAGGGCGGCCACCGCGAGGGTGACCGCCCCGATCGTGAACGCGTCGGTGTTCATTCCCGCGATCGCCCCGGGCAGCGCCCCCGCCGCGCCCATCGGTCCCCCGGGGGCGGTCGGCGCGCCGAGGAACGGCATCGCCTGGATGAGGAAGATGATGATGCCGATCCCGGACATGAAGCCCGAGATGACGACGTACGGGGTATAGGCCACGAAACGCCCGACCCTCGACAGGCCGAGGAGCACCTGGAGCAGCCCCGCGAACACCACGATGGTGAGGGCTTCGATGAGGGTCGACGCGTGGCTGGTGACGATGACCGCCATCGCGACCGTCATGGGACCGGTCGGACCGGAGATCTGGGATCTCGTGCCGCCGAAGACGGACGCGAAGAAGCCGACCGCGATCGCGCCGTAGAGGCCCGCCGCCGCCCCGAGCCCCGACGCCACCCCGAAGCCGAGCGCCACCGGGAGCGCCACGATGGTGGACGTGAGGCCGCCGAAGAAATCGCCCCGGAGGGTCTGGAGGTCGTAGCTCACGCGAGGGCGGCCCTCCGTTTCCCCGTCTCCTTGGCGGCGGAGCGCTCCATTTCCCCGGGGGGAACGCTCAGAGGGGCGGCCGTCGCGACGCGAAGTCGGCGACGCCCTCATAGGCATGGGCGAGCTGGAGCGCCTCGAAGTCGCACTTCGGCGGGGCCACGATCTGGATCCCCACCGGGAGTCCGTCCTCCGTGAATCCCGCCGGCACCGAGATCGAGGGGCAGCCGGTCACCGTGATCGCGTAGCAGGCGGCCATCCAGTCGATGTACGTCTCGAGCTTCACCCCGTTGATCTCCCGCACCCAGTCCGTGTCCACCGGGAACGGAGGCACCTGGGTGGTGGGGCAGACGAGGTAGTCGTGGCGGCCGAAGAACCCGACCACCCGATCGAGGAGCGCCGCCCGCTTGACTTCCGCGTGGGCGACGTCCATCGCCCCGAGGGCGAGCCCCTTCTCGACGTTCCACACGACGGTGTCCTTGAGCTGGTCGCGGTGATCCCGGATGTGCGCCTCGTGGGCCATCGCGAAGGAGAACGCGCGCAGGGTCTGGAAGATCTCGTCCGCGTCGCGGAGGTCGGGGTCCGCCTCCTCGACGGTGCAGCCGAGCTCCTCGAGGCGCGCCGCCGCCGCCCCGCAGACCTCGAGGACCGCCGGCTCCACCGGGTAGCCGCCGAGGGTCGGGCTCCAGGCGACGCGCATGCCCCGGAAGTCGCGTTCGAGCGGCTCGCGGAACCGGGCCCCCGGCGTCTCGATAGACAACGGAACCCGCGGGTCCGGGCCCGCCATGGCGGAGAGGAGGAGGGCCGCGTCGGCCACGTGCCGGGCAATCGGACCCGCGACCCCGAGCGGGTTGTAGAGCATCGTGCGGGGCCACACCGGGACCCGGCCCGGCGAGGTGCGAAAGCCGACCACGTTGGACCACGACGCGGGGTTGCGGAGCGACCCGCCCATGTCGGTCCCGTCCGCGAGCGGGAGCATTCCGCACGCGACGGCGACCGCCGCTCCCCCGCTGCTTCCGCCACAGGTGCGCTCCCGCGCATAGGGGTTTCGCGTCGCGCCGAACACCGGGTTGAAGGTCTGCGAGCCGGCGCCGAACTCCGGGGTGTTGGTCTTGCCGACGATGATCGCGCCCGCCACCCGCATGCGCTCGACGTAGAGCGCGTCCTCGTCGGGGACGAAGTCGCGGTAGATGGGGGAGCCGAACGTGGTCCGCATCCCCCGGGTCGGGGTGAGGTCCTTGACCGCGACCGGCAGCCCCTGGAGCGGTCCCGGCGCCTCGCCCCGCGCGAGGGCCGTATCCGCCGCGCGCGCGCCTTCGAGGGCGGCCTCCGGATCCAGGGTGACGATCGCGTTGACGGCCGGGTTCACCTCGTCGATGCGGGCGAGGAACCGGCGCATGAGCTCCTCGGCACCGATCTCGCGGGCGGCGATGCGGCGCACAAGCTCGCGCGCCGGCGCGAACACGAGGTCGGCGTCCGGGGAAGGGGTGTCGGGGATGCTGTTCATGGCGCCCTTCGTGAATGGAGAGGGATCCCCCGGGTCTCGACCGGTCTTTCGGCCGGCGCGCCACGCGGCGGGAGTCCTTTCCCCGGCCCGGTCCGGTGGCTTCCCCGGGGGGCGCGGGCGCCGGTCAGGATAGCGCGCGTCGCGCCCTCCCGCATCCTGCCGGCGCCCGGGGATCGGGCGGGCGGACCCGCGGCCCCTCCGCCCTCGGCCAGGGTCGGGAGCGGGGTTGTCGCGGTGGTTTCGCGTGCTAGACTCGGCTTGAACTACGGCATATCGGTCGGCAGATGACGATATCGGCTGAGTTCGGACGACGAGCGGCGCGAAGCATCGAACGGCGATCCGGAACCGGCCCCGGTTCTCCCGCCCGTCGCGGATTCTTCCACGTCTTTCCATCGGTTCCGTCCACCCTGCTTCGGCGGCCCGGATCGGGCCGGCCATCGCGATTTCCATGTCACGCGGCCGCCATGCCGGCCGGTCGAGTCGGCCCGTGCGCGGCACGCGCCGTATCGTTGCGCACGTACTGAATGAGGACGCAGGCAATGCAAGAAAAACACCCCGGGCTCGTTGCGACGACCGGCATCTGGAAGGGACTCCATCCCGCCATGGGAATCGCCTCGAAGGGCATGATCGCCGCATTCGTGGTCTTTACCGCGCTCAACGTCGAGTTCGCCAACTCCGTCTATTCGGCGGTGCGCGGTTGGATCGAGTCGGCGCTCAACTGGTACTACATCAGCGCCCTCACGGTCATGCTCTTCGTGTGCATCTACCTGATGTGCAGCCGCCACGGCGCCGTCAAGCTCGGGGACGACGACAGCAAGCCGGAGTTCAGCAACTTCTCGTGGTTCGCGATGCTGTTCTCGGCCGGGGTCGGCATCGGGCTGCTCTTCTTCGGCATCGCCGAGCCGATGTTCTACTTCGACAACACCCAGCCATGGGGCTATCCGAACAACCCCTTCGCGGACCTCGCCCAGGTCGGCGCGATGAACGAGACGCGCGCGGCGTACGCGATGCGCGTGACCTACTTCCACTGGGGATTCCACGGGTGGGCGGTCTACGTGATGATCGGCCTTTGCCTCGCCTACTTCGGGTTCCGCAAGAAGCTTCCGCTCACCCTGCGGTCGGCGCTCTACCCCGTGATCGGCGACCGGATCTACGGCCCCGTCGGCCACGCGGTGGACCTCCTCGCGGTCTTCGGGACAGTGTTCGGGGTCGCCACCTCCCTCGGTCTCGGGGTGAGCCAGATGGCGACCGGCCTCAACTACCTCTTCGGAGTCGACCCGGGGACGACGACCCAGGTCATTCTCATCGTTGTCATCTCCATCGTGGCGACGTTTTCCGCCGTCTCGGGGGTCGGCAACGGCATCCGGATCATCTCGGAGTGGAACATCTGGCTGAGCGTCGTGCTGCTCGCCTACTTCCTGTTCGGCGGCCCGTTCCAGTGGCTGATGGGATTCTTCGTGACGACGGTCGGCGACTACCTGTGGAACGTCATTCCCATGGGCTTCCAGACCTTCAACGAGCCGGGGGCGGCCGCGTGGCAGGGCGGCTGGACCATCTTCTACTGGGGCTGGTGGATCTCCTGGGCGCCCTTCGTCGGCATGTTCATCGCGCGGATCAGCCGTGGCCGCACCATCCGCGAGTTCATGCTCGGGGTGATGTTCGTTCCGACCACCATCGCCTTCTTCTGGCTCTGCATCTTCGGCGGCAACGCGATGTACATCGAGCTGACCGCGGACAGCGGGGTGGGAACGGCGGGGATCGCCCAGTTGGTCCGGGACTGGAACCTCTCGGCCGCCCTCTACGGGACCATCGAGCGGATGACGGACGTCAACTGGCTGAACTGGGCAATGGCCGCGCTCGCCACCTTCCTGCTCGCCACCTGGTTCATCACCTCCTCCGACTCGGGAACCCTCGTCATCACCACCATGCTCAGCATGGGCGACGACGATCCGCCGCAGCGGTTCCGGATCGTGTGGGGGCTCGGCGAAGGCTTCGTGGCGGCGGTCCTGCTGCTCGCGGGCGGTCTGAAGGCGCTTCAGACCGCGGCCATCGCGGCCGCGCTTCCCGTCAGCGTGATCATGGTGCTGATGACGTTCGGGATCGTGAAGTCCCTGAACGAGGACTCGAGCGCGGCGCCCGCATCCGGCGGTCCGGCCGAGGCGGAGGCCGCGGGGTGAGCGGCCGTCCGGTCCCGCAGCCTCGCGCTCGCGCATCCATACCCGGCGAGAATCGAAAAGGGGAGATCAAGGCCATGCATTCATTCCTTCGCCTTGGAGTCGCCGGCGTGGCGATTGCCCTGTTGCCGGTGACCGGCGCTGTCGCGCAGGCGCCGGTGCAAAAGGACCTCACCGTCGTCTCGTGGGGCGGCAGCTACACCCGGAGCCAGATGCTCGCCTACGTGAAGCCGTTCCGGAGCCGGATTGGCGAATGGGTATCGATGGAGACCTACGGCGGTGGCCTCAAGGAGATCCGCGAGCAGGTCGAGACCGAGAACGTCGTCTGGGACGTGGTGGACTTCGAGCAGTCCGATCTCATCCGCGGATGCCGCGACGGGCTGCTCGAGAAGATCGACCACCGGAAGCTGATGGCGGGTGCCGACGGCACGTCGGTGGCGGACGACTTCATTCCCGGCGCGCTCACCGAATGCGGCGTCGGGCAGATGGTGTGGGCGACGGTCGTCGCCTACGACGGCAGCCAGATCGAGGGCGACCGGCCGTCCGCGCTCGCGGACTTCTTCGACCTCTCGAAGTACCCGGGGAAGCGGGGGCTCAGGCGCGACCCGCGGGTGGTCATGGAATGGGCGTTGATGGCGGACGGCGTCGCCCCGGGCGAGGTCTACGCGACCCTGGAGACCGAGGACGGGATCGAGCGCGCGTTCTCGGTGCTGGACCGGATCCGGAACGGGATCGTCTGGTGGTCGACCGGTTCCGAGCCGGTCCGGCTCCTCGATTCCGGCAAAGTGGTCATGACCTCGGCCTGGAACGGGCGCATGTACCGCCCGATGGTCGAGGAGGGCAAGGACTACGCCATCGTCTGGGACGGACAGCTCTGGGACATCGACTCGTGGGGGATCCCCAGGGGGAGCGCGAACCTCGCCAAGGCGATGGACTTCATCGCGTTCGCCACGAGCTCCGGTCAGCTCGCGGAGCAGACGAAGTACATCTCCTACGGCCCGGCGAGGATGTCCGCGATGGCCCTGGTGGATGAAGACACGAGGGCCATGCTCCCGACCGCGGCCGCGAACATGGCGAATGCCCTGCAGACGGATGCCGGATGGTGGGCGACCCACCACGGGGAGCTGTCCGCGAGATTCGAGCAGTGGCTGGCGAAGGGCGGGCGCGGCCCGTCGGGGACGGCCCGCTGACCGCGGCTCGGGCGTTTTTCCTACAGAACGCGGCCGTTTTTCGGCTGACAGGCCTCTGCGCCCGAACTAGACTGCCGGTTGTCGTCCGGAGGTCGGGGCAGGAGGCCGATTCCGGTCTTCGGTCATCGGTCGCCGGTGGTGGGGTCTCGCGGTGGGCGCGGGCCCCGGGCGCAGTCCACTCCGAGTCATGAGGAGTCCCGAACTCGTGGGATCGCTCCAGGACCAGTTGCTTGAGGCGGGCCTCGCCACTCCCGAGCAGCTTCGCAAGGCGCGCGCGGAGCAGCGACGGGAGCGGCGACGCGAACCGCGGGGGAGGCGCGACGCGCAGGACGCGTCGCGGACGCCGCCGGGCCGGCGCCCGCCCGGGCG
>JAJDXW010000227.1 GCA_022823045.1 Gammaproteobacteria bacterium | reverse complement strand
CGGTCGATACTCCAGCTTGCCTGGGGATGCCTCTCAAGGTGCCTTCCGGCATGTCGCCCGGATGGTTGGGAACGGTGGTATAGCGATTGGTCGCTTGACTGAACCAGATCTCGTGAGAGCCGGACGCTTGGCGATCGAACTCGAACCCGAGGTTCTTGAGCTTGCGGACGATCTGCCGATATCTGAATCCGGCGAGGCGACCCATCAGGTGCCGACAATCAAGGGGTAGTCAAAGGTGTCTCCGATCGACTCGAGCCGTGCGGAATCATCCCGTTCCGCACGGGCTTCGAGCAGTTTCCGGGCGACATCGCGCGCGATTTCCAATGTCTCGGCCACGGTGCGTCCTTGGGCTACCAACCCGGGAACCTCCTCGGAGGTGGCGAGGTACACCCCCTCGGGAAGTCTCTCGATGTGGAGGTTGACGATTTGTTCCATGGCGGCGCCCGGGTGATTTCAGTCTTCGAATGTTCGAGAGTCCCGCGAGCCAAGTCAAACAGGATTTCGCTCCGTCTGAATCACTGCCGGAGGGGCTCCATGGCGGCGGCAGACTTTGCGAGGCGGACGAGGTTGAGGAACTCCGCCCGGTAGCCGAAGGGGTCCTCGCCGCGTGCGCCCTGCGCGAGGGCGATGACATCGTCGTAGCCGTAGTCTCCGGTGTAGCGTCCGCCCCGAAGTAGCTGCCCGAACCCCGCCACCGCGGCCGCGAAACGCGCTTCGCGCGGGGCCGCGCCCACGCTCTCGAAGGCGTCGGCGGCGGTTACCGCGCGGGTGATGAGGATGCTGGTGTCGGCGTCAGGCCGCTTGTAGCGGATCTTGAGGAAGGCAAGCTCGTCGCCGAACTCGGCGTCCGTCTCCGCCGCTTCCCCGAGCTGGTAGCGAAGCGGCGCGACCCGCTCGCCCCCCGAGCCCACCGGCACCACCTCGTAGATGGCGGTAACGGTATGGCCGGAGCCGATCTCGCCCGCGTCCACCCGGTCGTTGCGAAAGTCCTCGCGGGCGAGCATCCGGGTCTCGTAGCCGATCAGCCGGTACTCGCTCACCGCGGCCGGGTTGAACTCGACCTGGATCTTCACGTCCTTCGCGATGGGAAAGAGCATCGACGTGGCCTCGTCAACGAGGGCCTTGCGCGCTTCGTTCAGGCTGTCGATGTAGGCGGCGTTGCCGTTCCCGTTCTGGGCGAGGCGCTGCATGAGCGCATCGTTGTAGTTGCCCATGCCGAACCCGAGCACGGAGAGGAACACCCCGCTCTCGCGCTTGCGCGCGATGAAGCTCTCGAGCTCGTCGAGATCGGTGATGCCGACGTTGAAGTCGCCGTCCGTCGCGAGGATCACCCGGTTGACCCCGCCTTCCACGAAGTTCCGCTCGGCAAGGAGATACGCCTGCCGGACCCCCTCGGCGCCGGCGGTAGAGCCGCCCGCGTCCAGGCGTTCGAGGGCGGCGAGGATCCGCCCCCGCTCGGCCACCGGGGTCGGTGGGAGGACGGTGCCGGCCGAGCCCGCATAGACGACGATCGCGACCGTGTCCTCGGGGGCAAGGATGCCGAGGAGGAGCTTGAGGGAGTTGACGACGAGGGGGAGCTTGTCCGGCGCGTCCATCGACCCCGACGTGTCGACGAGGAACACAAGGTTCGCGCGCGGCGCCGTCCCCCCCGTGTCAAGCGCGTAGCCGCGGATGCCGATGTGCATCAGCCGCGTGAAATCGTTCCACGGAGTCGGCATGAGCGATACGTTCGCCGCGAACGGCGTCTCGCGGCTCTCCGGTCCGGGGTATTCGTAGGGGAAGTAATTTACGAGCTCCTCCACCCGTACTGCGTCCTTTTGCGGCAGCACCGCGTTGTTGAGCGAAGCGCGGACGAACCCGTAGGAAGCGGTGTCGACGTCGATCGAGAAGGTCGACACCGGCTCCTCGGCGACCACCTTGACCGGGTTCGAGTCGAAGTCCGCAAACCGGTCGCGCCCCTGCTCCCGGTAGGCGTCAGCCGGGTACACGTCGCTGTCCGCCACGACGAGACCGCGCGCCCTTTCTGCCGATTTCCGCGTCGATTGAGGCGCCGGGGGCACTGACGCGGTCCCGCCAAAGGCCCCGCCGCCCGGCGCGAAGCGTTCCTCGGCCTCGCGCTCCCGAACTTCCACCGCCTGTTCGACTCGCATCCGGGCGAGGGCGTGTTCGCGCTCGGTCCCGGTTGACGTCGGCGGCAACCTGACGCGGTCGCCGGCCATGGAGGGGACTGCTTCCACCTCGGCCGGGGCGGTCGTCGCACCTGCCGCTCCCGCTTCGCTCAACTCGCGCTCCAGGAAGGGCGCGGCGCCCGGGCCGGCCTCGGACTCGTCGACGCTCGCGGGGGCGAGGACAAGGTCCGGGGACAGCGGGGGAGCCACCGAAGTCAGGTGAATCACGAGGCCGGCGAGGAGGGCGAATCCCGCGACTCCGGCGATTGCGAGGGAAGGGCGTGAAATCGGCATGGCGAGTCTCCTCATCCAGGACGTGCCGCGTTTCGGCACCTGCCCTTTCCGACGCGCCCCGCCGGGAATTCCTTGGTGGTGGCGGTCGAATGCCTCCATCGCGGCCGCGACGGCCCGCTCGCGGGCCGGCTCCGACGGCCGCGGCGAGGTGGCGCGAAGGGCCGAGTCCAGCCTTCCGAGTTCGTCGGTCACGGTGACCCCTCCTCCCCGCCCGCGGCGAGGGCCCGCAAGCGTTTGCGCACCTCGTGCATCCGCCAGGAAACCGTCGACTCGGATACGCCGAGGACCTCCCCCGCTTCCGCGTGCCGGAGCTCCTCCTCGAGCACGAGAAACACGGTCATCCGCAGGTCCTCCGGCAGCTCGCCGAGGGCCCGGCGCAGCCACGACGCTTCGCAGGTTCGCGAGGCGTGCGAGGCGTCCTCGACCCGCGTCAGGGCTTCGGTCTCGGCGAAGCTCCGCTCGCTTCGCCGCCGCGCGTCCTTGCGCCGGAGCGCATCGCGCGCCGCGTTCACCACCACCCGGTAGAGCCAGGTCGTGAACCGGCTCTCCCCGCGCCAGGAAGCGAGCCGGTCCGGAAGGGCGACGCAGACGTCCTGGGCGAGGTCCGCCGCCTCGTCCGCATCGCCGAGGACGCGGGCGCCAACCCGGAAGATGCGGTCGTAGTGACGCTCTAGAAGCGCGCCGAACGCCTCCCGGTCGCCCGCCGCGGCCCTCCGCGCGAGCGTGCCGTCCCGTCTCTCACCCGCTCCCATACGAACAAATCATCCGCCGTGGCGCTGCTTTCGTCCATTGGACGCGCGCCGCGCTCGAATCCTTGGCTCGGCGGCCGCGCGTTGACTTTCCGGGGTCTGTCGGAAAAGCTACGAGCGCGCACGGCCACTCCGGGTCGCTGCGCACCCCGGTGCACGACCACCGCTTGCGGGAGCTGGCCATGCTTGACCTCGGAGATCGCACGTCCATCTATCAGCCGGAGCAAAAGGGGCTGATCTTTCCCCGGGAGCTCCAGACGAACGATCTGGCCGAGCTGCGCGACCACCGCAAGCGGCATCTCGTCGCCGCCTGCCGGGCCTTCGCCCAGTGGGGGCTCGACTTCGGCTTCGCCGGCCACCTGACGATCCGCGATCCCGAGCACCCGGAGCTCTACTGGACCAATCCGATGGCGGTGCACTTCGCGCAGGTCAAGCTCTCCAACCTGATCCTCGTCGACCATGACGGCCACGTCGCCGAGGGGGACTACGCGGTCAACCAGGCGGGCTTCGTGATCCACTCCGCGGTCCACGCCGAGCATCCGGAGATCCTCGCGATGTGCCACGCTCACACCGTCTACGGCAGCGCGTATGCGTCGCTCGGCCGGCCCCTCGCGCCGATCACCCAGGACGCGTGCGCGTTCTTCGAGGACCATGCGGTGCTCGCCCAGGAGTCGGGCAAGGTCTCGGTCGAACGCGGGGCGGGCTTCACCATGGCGCACGCCTTCAAGGGAGTGAAGGCGGTGATCCACCAGAATCACGGCCTCTTCACGGTGAGTCGGCACAGCATCGATTCGGCCGCCTTCCTGTTCCACTGGCTGGAACGCTGCTGCCAGATGCAGTTGATGATCGACGCGTCGGGCCACGCGCCGATCGAGATCCCCCCGGAGAAGGCACGCTACAGCCGGGAGCATGTCGGGAGCGAATACGTCGGATGGCTCTGCTTCCAGTCCGTCTACGACGACCTCGTGCAGACCAGCCCGGACATGTTCCACTAAGGCTGGCGGCCGAAGGCGCATCGGCACCGGCATCAGAAGACCAAAGCGAAGACGCGAGCGAGAACGCTGCGCAGGTTTCAACGAGGCTGGTGATCGGCGAAGAACCTGGCGGTGCCGGAACCGGACCTGGAACCCGGACCGTCACGAGCACAAGAGCGAGAGGGAGCTACATGAAGCTTTACGATTTCGGCCCGGCGGTGAACGCCCAGCGGGTCCGCGTCTTCCTGGCCGAGAAGGGGCTCGAAGTCCCGACGGAGCAGTTGAACGTGCGCGAGGACCACCAGTTCGCCGAGCCCTTCAACTCGATGAACCCCTTCCACTGCGTGCCCTTCCTGGAGCTCGACGACGGCCGGGTGATTGCGGAATCGGTGTCGATCTGCCGCTATCTCGAGGAGCTTCACCCGGAACCGGCGCTGTTCGGGGCAACCGCCGAGGAGCGTGCCCGCGTCGACATGTGGCAACGCCGCTTCGAGCTCGACGGCTTCATGCCCCTGCTGCACGCAGTGCGCAACCACGTGCCGATGTTCGCGGGGAGGGTGGTGCCCGGTACCCGCACCGAGCTGCCCCAGCTCCCGGAGATGGTGAGCCGTGGCAAGGAGATGACGGAGGTCTTCCTCGGGCGGCTCGAGCCGCACATGGAGCGGAGCGAGTTCGTCGCCGGGCGGACGCTCAGCGTCGCGGACATCACCGGCTTCTTCGCGCTGCGCATGGCCACCATGCTGGGGATGGACGTCGCCGCGTCCTGGCCCTCTGTCGCCGCCTGGTTCGCCCGGGTGTCGGCGCGCCCGGCCTTCCAGGTCTGAGGGGGCGGATGGACATGAGCAAGCCGGTCTGCCTCGTGAGCGGCGTCGGGCCCGAGCACGGCACGGGCGCCGAGATCGCGAGGCGCTTCAGCGAGGGCGGCTACCGGGTCGCGATGCTCGCCCGCAATGCGGAGAACCTCGCCACCCTCGCCGACAAGTACGAGGACGCCCGCGCCTACCCGTGCGATGTCGGGGACCTCGAAGCCCTGGTCGACACCGTCTCGCGCGTCAGGGCGGAGATGGGCGCGCCCCGGGTGGTGGTCCACAACGCCCTTCGCTCGACCCGGGGGAGCATCCTCGAGATGGACCCGGGCGATCTCGAGAAGAACTTCCGCGTCAACGTGACGGCGCTCCTGCACCTCGCGCGCGAGACCCTTCCGGCGATGCTGGAGGCGGGGGACGGCGCGATCCTGGTGACCGGCAACACCTCGGCCACCCGGGGGAGGGCCAACTGGGGCTTTTTCGCCTCAACCAAGGCGGCGCAACGGATTCTCGCCGAATCCATCGCCCGCGAGTTCGGGCCGCAGGGGATCCACGTCGCCTACTTCATCATCGACGCGGCGATCGACACCCCGCGCACCCGCCCGATCCTCGCTCCCGACGAGCCGGACGAGTTCTTCGCCAAGCCCTCCGCGATCGCGGACGAGATGTACCACGTCGCCCACCAGGACCGCTCCACCTGGTCCTTCCGGGTCGAG
>JAJDXW010000430.1 GCA_022823045.1 Gammaproteobacteria bacterium | reverse complement strand
GAACGCTCTCAAGTCGCTCGGAGTGGTGAAGGGCGATCGCGTCTGTATCTACATGCCCATGATCCCGGAGGCGGTCGTCGCGATGCTCGCGTGCGCCCGGATCGGGGCGATCCACTCGGTGGTGTTCGGCGGGTTCTCGGCCGAGTCCCTCCGCGACCGGATCAACGATTCGTCCTGCAAGGTCCTGATCACGGCCGACGAGGGAATCCGCGGCGGCGGCAGGGTCCCCCTCAAGGCGAACGGCGACACGGCGTGCGAAGGCGCTCCGAGCATCGAGCATGTCGTGGTGGTTCGCCGTTCGGGGGGCGAGGTGCGGTGGCAATCGGGCCGCGACGTCTGGTACCACGATCTCGTGGAGGCGGCTTCAAGGGACTGCCCGCCGGAAGAGATGGACGCCGAAGACCCGCTGTTCATCCTGTACACCTCCGGCTCCACCGGCAAGCCGAAGGGCGTGCTGCATACCTCCGGAGGCTACATCCTCTATACCGCCATGACGCATCGCTACGTGTTCGACTATCACGATGGCGACGTCTACTGGTGCACGGCGGATGTGGGGTGGGTCACCGGCCATTCGTACATCGTGTACGGCCCCCTTGCGAACGGGGCGACCACCGTCGTGTTCGAGGGGGTGCCGACGTATCCCGACGCCGGACGGTTCTGGCAGGTCGTCGACAAGCACGAGGTCAACATCTTCTACACCGCGCCGACGGCGATCCGGGCGCTGATGCAGCAGGGAGACGATCCGGTGCTCCGCTCGTCGCGCGGCAGCCTGCGGCTGCTCGGCACGGTCGGGGAACCCATCAACCCCGAGGCCTGGGAGTGGTATCACCGAATCGTGGGCGGAGCGCGCGTCCCCATCGTGGACACCTGGTGGCAGACCGAGACGGGCGGCATCCTGATCACCCCCCTTCCCGGGGCGACCACCTTGAAGCCCGGTTCGGCCACCCTGCCCTTCTTCGGCGTGGAACCGTGGATCGTCGACGACGAGGGGGAGAAGCTCGAGGGAGCGGTTACCGGGAACCTCTGCCTCGCCCGTTCCTGGCCCGGGCAGATGCGCACCGTGTACGGAGACCACCAACGGTTCTTCGATACCTACTTCGCGCGGTTCCCCGGCCTCTACTTCACCGGGGACGGCGCCCGGCGTGACGAGGACGGCTACTTCTGGATCACCGGACGGGTGGACGACGTCATCAACGTTTCCGGGCACCGGCTCGGCACGGCCGAGATCGAGAGCGCGCTGGTCCTGCACGAGACGGTGGCCGAAGCGGCCGTGGTCGGATGCCCTCACCCCGTCAAGGGCCAGGGCATCTACGCCTACGTGACGCTCATGAAGGGAGTCGAGGCGGACGAAGGCCTCCGCCGGGAGCTGGTCCGGCACGTCCGGGGGGAGATCGGGGCGATCGCCACCCCGGACGTCATCCAGTGGGCCCCCGGCCTCCCCAAGACCCGCTCGGGCAAGATCATGCGGCGGATCCTGCGCAAGGTCGCCGCGAACGAGCTCGACGACCTCGGCGACACCACGACCCTGGCGGAGCCGGCGGTGGTGGACGACCTGGTGGAGAACCGCGCCAATCGATAGCGGGTTGCGGCCCGTGTCGACCGCGGAGGCACCCATCCATGGCGAGAGACCCCGTCCCGACCTCCCGGACCCGAGCCGTCGATGCGTTCCTGGAGACCGTCGCCACCACCCCAATGCGGGGCGGCGGCGGGGGAGGAGGACGGCTCATCTTCGCGATGGACGCCACCGCGAGCCGGGAGCCGACGTGGGACCGCGCGTGCGGCATCCAGGGGCAGATGTTCGAGGAAGCGGCGGCCGTCGGCGACCTCTGGCTCCAGCTCTGCTACTACCGTGGATACCGGGAGTGTCGGGCGTCGCGCTGGTACAACCGGGCCGACGACGTGGTGCGGGCGATGTCGGCGGTGCGTTGTGCGGGGGGACTGACCCAGATCCGGCGGGTGCTGGACCACGCCCTGAAGGAAACGGGTCGGGAGTCGGTGAACGCCCTCGTGTTCGTGGGCGACTGCGTGGAGGAGAACGTCGACGAACTGTGCGATTGCGCCGCCCGTCTCGGGATCAAGGGTGTGCCAGCGTTCATGTTCCATGAAGGGCACGACCCGATCGCGGCGCGCTGCTTTGGCGAGATTGCCCGACTCTCCGGGGGGGCGAGCTGCCGGTTCGACAGCGGGAGCGCACGCGAGCTCCGGGAGCTCCTGAGCGCGGTCGCGGTCTACGCGGTGGGCGGCCGGCCCGCGCTTGCCCGCTATGGCGATGGCGCGGGAGATCTCGTCAGGCAGTTGACCCACCAGGTCGGACGGGCGGACTGAGCCCGATTTCGCCCGTACCGAGCGGTCCCGTATCGAACTGCGGCCCCTGACGACGCCGTGCACCCCGTCCTGCTACTGATCCTGCTGATCGCGGTCCTCCTCGGGATCAGCGTGTTGCGCCGCCGCCCGGGTCTGCTCCGTCACCCGGCGGTGCGCTCGATCCTGATCGGCGTCGCAACCCTCGGGCTCATGTACCTCAGCACCCGGTTTCACTGGTCGATTCTGCTCTTTGGACTGGCGCCTCTCCTCCCGAGACTGTGGGGGGCGTTCAATCGTGCACAGGCCGCGCGCGGTCCCACGCCGGGCTCGACGTCCCGGGTCGAGGCCGAATGGCTGCGCATGTCGATCGACCACGACACCGGAAAGCTGGACGGGGAGGTGCTGAACGGGGCATTCCAGGGCCGGACCCTCGATTCGCTTGCTCCCGGGGACCTCCTCGCCCTGCTCGCGGAGTGCCGCCAAAACGACTCCGAATCGGCGCGACTCCTCGAAGCGTACCTCGACCGGAGGCTCGGTGGAGACTGGCGAGGCGGGGAGGCGAACGAAGGTGCGGCCGGAGGCCCGCGGGGGGCGGGAGCCGCGGAGGTGCCCATGACGGTGCCGCAGGCGCTCCAGATTCTGGGTCTCGAGGCTGGTGCCACGCGCGAAGCGATCGTGGACGCCCACCGGCGCCTCATCCAGAAGCTGCATCCGGACCGGGGCGGGTCGAGCTATCTGGCGGCCCAGATCAACCGGGCGAAGGACGTCCTGCTCCGTTAGGAAGACGCGAACGCGACGTTCACGCGGCGGTTGCGGCGCCCCTTCTTCTCGACCTTGGTGATCACCACCTCGCCGATCTCTCCGGTTCGCGCGACGTGGGTGCCGCCGCAAGCCTGCAGATCGACGTCACCGATGGCGAGAAGCCGGACGCGCCCCTGCCCGGAAGGCGGCTTGACGGACATCGTCTTCACGAGGTCCGGACGGGCAGCGAGCTCTTCGTCCGTCACCCAGATCGTCTCGACCGGCAGGTCCTCGTCGACCAGCCGGTTGAGCTCTCGGGTGAGGTGCTCCTTGTCCCGGAGGGGCTCGGGAAGATCGAAATCGAGGCGGCCGCTGCCGTCCCGGATCGACCCTCCGGTCACTTCCGCGGGGATCACCACGGACAACAGGTGCATGCAGGTGTGCATCCGCATGAGGCGATGACGGCGCTCCCAGTCGATGACCGCCGTCACCTCGGTTCCCACGATGCCTGCCGGGGGCGCGCTTGCGGGAACATGAACTAGCGAGCCGGTCGCGTCTCCCTTGCGGGTATCGACGATTTCGAGCTCCGACCCATCGGGAAGGACCAGCCTGCCCCGGTCACCCGGCTGGCCCCCGCCGGCGGCGTAGAATACGGTCCGATCGAGCTGGACCCCGTGCTCGTTCGCAGCAGTCACGCGCGCCGTGCACTCGCGTAGGTATCCGTCGCCCTGATATAGAAGTTCAGACACTCGATGCCGCTCGCTCTTCTCCGTGCGCGGCGATCAACATGGCCATCCGATCCTTGGTGCGGAGCTTTTCTCGCTTGAGTTCGCCGAGCCGCATCGAGTCCATCGGCACATGTCCGAGCTCCGCATCCCTGACCCGGGCCTTCAACTCGTTGTGACGATCGTAGAGCCCCCTGAATTCGTCACTGTGCTCCAGCAGTCTCTCAAGCACCTTCTGTTCGTTGTCGGTCATTCTCACCTCACCTGCCGCTGCCGTGTCCTGACGCGAACCATCCCAAAAATGAGCCCCGAAAGGACGCTCTCGGGGCTCGGCATTAATGCCTGGCAGCGTCCTACTTTCGCACGGGAAAGTCCCGCACTATCATCGGCGCTGAGTGCCTTCACTTCCGAGTTCGGGATGGGGTCGGGTGGTTCTCACTCGCCATGGCCACCAGGCAAACGGGTCGCGGAGAGTCTGTCAGGCGCGGGATGGTCGCATTCGAATCGAGACCGCTTGGGTGTTATATGGTCAAGCCTCACG
>JAJDXW010000123.1 GCA_022823045.1 Gammaproteobacteria bacterium | reverse complement strand
CGAGTATCAGATCCGAACCCGGGGGCGGAGGCTCGGTTCCCCGCGGTCATCAGGTCGTCATGAACCGGGGCGAACCTCCCGGCCGGATGCTGGACACGGTTGCCGGAGCGTGCTAGCGTTTTCCCACGTTGGGCGCCCCGTCCGGTTGGTCGCCTCGCCCCCGACACCAGCGGGCTTTCGCGATTACACTCCGACAGGGCAAGAAGGCGCGGGTCCCTCGCGCCGGTTCACCGAGACATGCTCCGGCCTCGGTCTCGAGGCGAATACCGCTTTCGAAACGCCTTGCCATTTGGCCGGCACCGTTGCCGGGACATGAAGCGACCGCTCGATCATTCCTGAACATCCACCTTTCCCTACCTTCCTGACTGGACATATGAACCTTACTGAACTGAAGAAAAAACCCCTCCCCTCGCTGCTCGATCTCAGCCAGTCGATGGGGCTCGACGGCCTCGGCCGAATGCGCAAGCAGGAGATCATCTTCTCCCTGCTCAAGGCGCGGGCCAAGCGGGGTGAGGACATCGAGGGCGACGGAGTTCTCGAGATCCTCCAGGACGGATTCGGCTTCCTTCGATTCGCGGACAGCTCCTATCTCGCGGGGCCCGACGACATCTACGTGTCGCCGAGTCAGATCCGGCGGTTCGGGCTTCGTACCGGGGACACGGTATCGGGCAAGATCCGACCACCAAAGGACGGAGAGCGGTACTTCGCGCTGCTCAAGGTGGACCAGCTCAACCTGGACAAGCCCGAGAACGCCCGCAACAAGATCCTCTTCGAGAACCTGACACCGCTCTTCCCCGAAGCGCGCTTCACCCTGGAGCAGGGCAACGGCAGCACCGAGGATCTCACCGCCCGGATCATCGACCTCGCGGCGCCGATCGGAAAGGGACAGCGCGGCCTCATCGTGTCTCCGCCCAAGGCGGGCAAGACGATGCTGCTGCAGAACATCGCCCAGTCGATCTCGCGCAACTACCCGGAGGTGTACCTCATCGTCCTCCTCATCGACGAGCGGCCGGAGGAGGTGACGGAGATGCAGCGCTCGGTCCGGGGCGAGGTCATCTCGAGCACGTTCGACGAACCGGCCTCCCGCCACGTCCAGGTGGCCGAGATGGTGATCGAGAAGGCGAAGCGGCTCGTCGAGCACAAGCGGGACGTGGTCATCCTGCTCGACTCCATCACCCGTCTCGCGCGGGCCTACAACACGGTGGTCCCCTCGTCCGGCAAGGTGCTGACCGGCGGGGTGGACGCGAACGCCCTCCAGCGGCCGAAGCGGTTCTTCGGCTCCGCCCGCAACATCGAGGAAGGGGGCAGCCTCACGATCATGTCCACCGCGCTCATCGATACCGGATCGCGCATGGACGAGGTCATCTACGAAGAGTTCAAGGGCACCGGCAACAACGAGATCCACCTCGAGCGAAAGCTCCAGGAGAAGCGGATCTTCCCCGCGATCAACTTCAACCGGTCGGGGACGCGCCGCGAGGAGTACCTCACGCGGCCCGAGGAGCTGCAGCGGATCTGGATCCTGCGAAAGCTCCTGCAGCCGATGGAGGAGATCGGGGCCATGGAGTTCCTCGTCGACCGTCTCAAGACGACCAAGACGAACTCGCAGTTCTTCGAGTCCATGCGCCGTTGACCCCGAGACGCGCCCGCTTCCCGCGGAGGAGCGGGGGCGGAGCGGGGTTTCGAACTCGGGGGCAGGAACCGGGTGCGAACTCGGGGTTCTGAGACGGGGGCGGAGCGGGCCTTCCGGGCCCGAAATCCGGCTCCGACCGCGCTCCTCTCCCGCGCTGACCCCGATTTTCAATTTTTCACGGGGTCTCGTGCAGCGCATCGCGCCGGCCCGGGCGGAGCAGGCACGATTGAGACGCATTCCCGGTTGTGGGCCGGATCGGCGCCGTGCGAAAATCCCGCGAACCTGTACGGAATCTCGCCATGGATGTCCGCCACGCTCTCCAAGCGTCGCTCGGCCTCGAGACGGTCCGCTACCGGTACGAACTCTCCCCGTCCCAGTTGTTCCACGAAGCGATCGCGAACGATCGCGGCCGCGTGCGGACCGGCGGGGGGGATGCCGAGCGCAAGGCCTTCGCGACACGCCTGGGAGTGCAGGGGCCGCTCGTATTCCACTCGGATCCGAGCTGCACGGGGCGGCCGGTGCAGGACACCTTCGCGGTGGCATGGCCCGAGGTCGAGCGCCGCATCTGGTGGAAGGACAGCCTCCGGGCCTTCGATCCGGACCACTTCGAACCCCTGCTGAAGCGGGTCACGGCGCACCTCAACGCCTCCGGCGCGACCTTGTACGTGCAGGACGGGTGTGTCGGGGTCGATCCCGCCTACGCGATCCCCTATCGCTTCGTCGGGGAGTACGCCACCCACGCGCTCTTCGCCCGCAACATGTTTCCGCGCCACGTGGCCGGTCTCGTCAACCCGGAGGCGAAGCGCTGGACGATGCTCAACGTCCAGTCCTACCGTTGCGAGCCCGAGCGCGACGGGACGCGGACGGACCGCGCCGTCGTCCTCGACTTCCGGAACCGGATCTGCCTCGTCGTCGGGCGGGCCGACTACTGCGGGATCGTCAAGAAGTCCATCTTCACGGTGATGAACTTCCTGCTGCCGGATGCCGGGCACCTGTCCATGCACTGCTCGAGCAACATCGGCTCGCGCGACGACCCGGCCATCATGTTCGGCCTCTCGGGGACCGGGAAGACCACTCTCTCCGCCGATCCGAACCGCCGCCTTATCGGGGACGACGAGACCGGGTGGACGGACGAGGGGCTCTCGAACCTCGAGGACGGCTGCTACGCGAAGCTCATCAACCTCGACAAGGAGGCGGAGCCGGTCATCGCGTCCGCCCTGTCGATGGCGGGGACGATCATCGAGAACGTGCCTTCGTTGCCGGGGCGTGCGTTCGACGATACGGACCCCCAGGACCTCGACCTCCGCGACGCCTCCATCACCGAGAACACCCGCTTTTCCTATCCCCTTGCGTGCAACCCGAACGTCGCGGAAGGCTCCCGCGGGGGGCACCCGGCGACCATCGTGCTGCTCACCGCGGACGCCTTCGGGGTCCTGCCGCCGGTGTCGATCCTGGACGGCGAGGACGTGATGTACCACTTTGTCCAGGGGTTCACGGCGAAGCTGGCGGGAACCGAGGTCGGGCTCGAGGAGCCGGAGGCGACGTTCAGCTCCTGCTTCGGCGCGCCGTTCATGACCCACCGGCCGAACGTCTACGCCGAGCTGCTGAGGTCGAAGATGGACCGCCACCAGGCGCGCTGCATCCTGCTGAACACGGGATGGTCGGGCGGGGCCGTCGGGCAGGCGGACCGGATGCCGATCCGGGTCACGCGGGCCCTCCTCGACGCGGCGCTCGCCGGGCGGCTGCACGAGGACGGCGCCGAGTACGAGACCCATCCGGTGTTCAACTTGAGGATGCCGAAGCATTGTCCGGGGGTCGATCCGAAGGCCCTCAACCCGCGCGCGGTCTGGCCCGACGGGTCGGCCTACGACGCCGCCGCCGCGCGCCTGCGGGACATGTTCCGGAAGAACTTCAAGGACAACGACTTCGCCGGGTTCGGCATCCAGGCGGTGATGTAGTCCCGCGAACGGTGGCCGCGCGGCTCGAGGGCCGCTCGGCCCGGTGGACGGGTTCCCCGCACGGGCAATCGGCCGTGCCGGCTTCCCCCTCCGGAAGAGAGCTTGCATGAACGTCCACGAGTACCAGGCGAAGGAGCTGCTCCGAGGGTTCGGGGTGCCGGTCCCACGGGGCGCCCCCGCGTTCGGCGTGGACGAGGCGGTCGCGGCGGCCGAGGCGATCGGCGGGGAAGGACCCTGGGTGGTCAAGGCCCAGATCCATGCCGGCGGGCGGGGTGCGGGCCGGTTCGAGGGGGACCCCGAGGGCCGGGGCGGCGTCCGGCTCGCCGGGTCTCTCGACGAGGTGCGCGCGCATGCGGGGGCGATGCTGGGCGGCGTGCTCGTCACGAAGCAGACCGGGGCCGGCGGGCGGGCCGTGCGGCGTCTCTACGTCGAGGAAGGCTGCGACATCGCGCGCGAGCACTACCTCGCCATGCTGGTGGACCGGGGGACGGGCCGGGTGATGGCGATGGCTTCGACCGAGGGCGGGATGGACATCGAGCAGGTCGCGGAGGAGAGCCCGGAGAAGATCCTCACCCTCGCGATCGACCCCGCGACCGGGTTCCGGCCCTTCCACGCGCGCCGTCTCGCGTTCGGGCTCGGCCTCGCCGGCGACGCGGCGCGGGCGGGGGCGGAGCTCTTCTCGAACCTCTACCGGGCGCTCGTCGAGCTCGATGCGAGCATCGTCGAGGTCAATCCCCTCGTCCTCACCGGCGGGGGCGCGGTCGTGGCCCTCGACGCGAAGGTGAGCTTCGACGACAACGCCCTCTACCGGCACCCGGAGCTCGGGGAGCTTCGTGACGAGGACGAGGAGGACCCCACCGAGGTCGAGGCGAGCCGGCACGAGCTCAGCTACGTCGCCCTCGACGGCGAGATCGGGTGCATGGTGAACGGAGCGGGGCTCGCCATGGCCACCATGGACATCATCAAGCTCCACGGGAGCGAGCCCGCGAACTTCCTCGACGTGGGCGGGAACGCGACCCGCGAACGGGTCACCGCGGCGTTCAAGATCATCCTGTCCGACCCGAACGTGAAGGGGATCCTGGTCAACATCTTCGGGGGGATCATGCGCTGCGACATCGTGGCCGAGGGAGTGGTCGCGGCGGCGCGCGAGGTGGACCTCGCGGTGCCCCTGGTGGTGCGCCTCGAGGGAACCAACGTCGAGAAGGGCAAGTCGATCCTCGCCGAGTCGGGCCTTCCCATCCTCTCCGCAGACGGGCTCGAGGACGCGGCCCGGAAGGTGGTCGAGGCGGTGCGGGGAGGAGCGGGCTGATGGCGGTGCTCGTCGACGCCGGGACGCGGGTCATCTGCCAGGGGTTCACCGGGGCGCAGGGAACCTTCCACTCCGAGCAGGCCATCGCCTACGGGACCCGGATGGTGGGCGGAGTGACGCCCGGCAAGGGGGGGAGCGAGCACCTCGGGCTTCCCGTCTTCGACACGGTGGCCGAGGCGGTCGAGCGCACGGCGGCCGACGCGAGCGTCATCTACGTGCCGCCCGCGTTCGCGGCGGACGCGATCCTGGAGGCGATCGCGGCCGGGGTGCCCCTCGTCGCGTGCATCACCGAAGGGATCCCGGTGCTCGACATGGTCCGGGTGAAGCGTGCGCTCGAAGGGTCGGGGACCCGGCTCATCGGCCCGAACTGCCCCGGGGTGATCACCCCGGAGGAATGCAAGATCGGCATCATGCCGGGCCACATCCACCGCCGGGGCCGGGTGGGGGTGGTGTCGCGTTCGGGCACCCTCACCTACGAGGCGGTCGCCCAGACGACGGCGGCCGGCCTCGGAC
>JAJDXW010000007.1 GCA_022823045.1 Gammaproteobacteria bacterium | reverse complement strand
CGGCCCTCGACGAGCGCGTCGGCGGCCCCCTCGGGATGCCGGCGATCGAGGCGGCGTGGACCGTCTCCCGGCAGGTGAACGAGCAGATGGCGCGGGCGGCGGCCGTCCACGCCTCGGAGCACGGGGTGGACCTCCGACGGTTCGCCCTCCTCGCGTTCGGGGGCGCCGGCCCCATCCACGCCGCGCATGTCGCGCGCGCCCTCGGCATCCGCCGCATCTTCGTGCCCCCGGAGCCGGGGGTGCTCTCCGCCCTCGGGGCGGTGCTCGCCCCCCCGCGCTTCGACCTCGCGGCCTCGTACAAGAGCGAGCTCGAGCACCTCGACCTCGCCCGGGTGAACCGCGTCCTCGCCGAGCTCGAGGCCGAGGGCCACGCCCTTCTCGACGAGGTGGATGCCGGGTTCGAAACGGGGAGGAGCCGCCCCGTCGTCCGTCAGGCCCTCCGTCAGGTCGTCCGCCACGTCGACATGCGGTACCGCAACCAGCGCTACGAGGTGCCGGTCCCTCTTCCCGCGTCCGGAGACCTCGCGCGGGGCGGCCTTCCCGCCGTCGAAGCCGCCTTCCATCGCGCCTACGAGCAACGCTACGGGCGGACGATCCGCGGCGTCCCGGCGGAGGCGGTGACCTGGCGGGTCTCGGTCTCGGCCCCGCCCCCCGCGACCCTTAAGGCCCCGCCGCGGACGGCAGGGCGCCCGGGGCGGAGAGCGAGAGCGGCGGAGCCCTCGGGGCGGCGGGCAGCGTACTTCGAGGAGGGGTTCGTGGAGACTCCCTTCTACCGGCGCGCCCACCTCCCCCCGGGCACGCGGCTGCCCGGTCCCGCGATCATCGAGGAGGACGGATCCACGACCGTCATCCCCCCCGGAGCCCGCGGGACGGTCGACCCGGCCGGCAACCTGGTGCTCGACCTGTGAGCGCCCTCGACGCCGCCGAGATCGGGATCGGGTGGAACCGGCTCCTCTCCATCGTGGACCAGGGAACCGTCGCCCTCAAGCGCACCGCCTTCTCGCGCAACGTCACCGAGGCGGACGACTTCTCGAACGCCCTCTTCGACGCGAGCGGCAACCTCATCGCGCAGCCGAGCCAGGGCGAGGTCGCGTTCCTCGGCGTCATGTCCACCGAAGTCAAGGCGTTCCTCGAGCGCTATCCCCCCTCGACCCTGCGCCCGGGCGACGTGCTGCTCTCGAACGACCCGTGGCTCGGGGCGTCGCAGCTCAACGACTACACCATGGTCGCGCCGATCTTCCGCCGGCGGCGCCTGGTGGGCTTCGCCGCGTGCTGCGCCCATTCCCCCGACGTGGGGGGACGGGTCCTCTCGAGCGACTCGAGCGACATCCACGAGGAGGGGTTCATCATTCCGCCGACGTTCCTGTTCCGGGCCGGGCGGGAGAACGCGGAGCTCATGCGCTTCCTCCGTGCGAACGTGCGCGTCCCCGAAATCGTGGTGGGGGACCTCATGGCCCAGGTCGCGTCCAACAACGTGGTGAAGAAGGGCGTGGCCGAGTTTCTCCAGGACACCGGCCTCCCGGACCTCGAGGAGATCGGCCGCGAGATGCGCACCCGGAGCGAGCGGGCGATGCGGGCCATTCTCGCCCGGCTTCCGGACGGGACGTACCGGGGCGAGGTCGAGGCGGACGGCGACGAGGAGCCGGTCACCATCCGGGCGCGGGTCGACGTCGAGGGCGACGCCATCTCCGTCGACCTCGCGGGCACCTCGCCGCAGTCCGCGCGCGGCATCAACGTCACCTTCAACTGGACGTACGCCGACGTCGTCTACGCTCTCCTTTGCGCCTTGCGGCCCGACTCCCCGATCAACGCGGGAAGCCTCGCCCCGATCCGGGTGAGCGCGCCGCCGGGGTGCATCCTCAACGCCGAGTACCCGGCCGCGGTCGGGGCCCGGGTGCTCGTCGCGCACTACGTGCAGGCCGCCGTCTTCCGCGCCCTCGAGCCGATCCTGCCCGACCGGGTCATCGCGGACTCCGCCGCCCCGACCTGGGTGCCGGTGCTCTCCGGGGTGAACCGGCACGGGGAGCGCTTCGTCGAAATCCTCATCGTCCACGGCGGGATCGGGGCGCGGCCGAGCAAGGACGGCATGGTGGTGTCCTACCCCGACCACCCGCCCACTACCGCGGTCGAGATCTTCGAGAACGAGAAGCCGATCCTCGTGGAGGCGAAGGAGCTCATTCCCGATTCGGCGGGCGCGGGGCGCTACCGGGGCGGGCCGGGACAGCAGTTCCGCTTCCGCCTGCTCGGGGACGCCCCGCTTCGGGTCGCGATGCGCGCCGACCGCATCCGCCATCCGCCCCTCGGGTTCGCGGGGGGGCAGGCCGGGCACGCGGGACGCGCGACCCTGAACGACCGCGAGCCCCTCCACCCGAAGCGGACCGTCTTCATCGACCCGGGGGACGTCGTCGACCTCCGGACCCCCGGAGGCGGCGGGTACTTCGACCCGGGCACGCGGTCGCGGGCCGCGGTCGAGCGCGACCTCGACGACGGAATCGTCTCCGAGGCCAAGGCCCGCGCGGTCTACGGCCACGAGCCGCGGGCATCGGGGTCGGGGTGAGAATCCGGCCACGAACCGCATTCCCGGGAGCATGGGTTTCCAGTCCACATGGACTGCGGCGGGATCCTGGCCGTCCGCGGGACGGGAGGCCGCGCTCCCGAGATGCCCTCGGGACCGGGCCGGGAATCGTGCGAAGACGGAACTGACCAAGCCAAGGGAGCAACCACCATGCAGAAAGAGAAGATCGTGACGGCGGGAGCGCCGACCCGGATGGACGACCACGTGCACCCGTTCGCGCAGGGGTGGAAGGTGGGCGACTTCGTGTTCACGGGCGGGATCGCGGCCGAGGACCCGGAGACGGGCGCGATCGTCGAAGGCGACATCCGCGACCAGGCGAGGCGCTGCATGGAGACGATGAAGTCGATCCTGGAGGCCGCGGGATCATCCATGGAGAACGTGGTCAAGGTCACCGTGCTGTTCACCAACTTCGACGACAAGAAGCGCTTCGAGGAGATCTACGGCGAGTACTTCCCGGGCGACAAGCCGGCCCGCACCTCCGCCGCGGTGAGCTACCTCGGCCGCAACATCCTGATGGAGATCGACGCGATCGCCCACGTCTGAGCCCCTGCCGGCGCGGACCATACCGACCCTCGAATCCCCTGAAGGAGCGGATCCATGAGCGAAGAGAAAGTGCGGCGGACCGCGGTGGTGACCGGCGGCGGCGGGGTCATCGGCCGGGCGATCGCGACTGCGCTCGCCGGCGACGGCCACGAGATCGCCCTCTGGGACCTCGATCGCGGCGCCCTCGACGCGAGCCGGGCGTCGATATGCGAATCCCACCCGGACGCGTTCGTGTCGACCCACGCCCTCGACCTCACCGACGACGAGGCGGTCACCACCGCGGCGGCGACGAGCGCCTCCCGGCACGGCGGCATCGACGTGCTCGTCAACTGCGCGGGGGTCTTCTACCTCACCCCCATCGACGACCTCGACATGGCGGCCTGGGACCGGATGCTCGGCATCAATCTCCGGGCTCCGGTGGTTTGCATCCGGGCCTGCCTCCCGAGCATGGTCGAGCGGGGCGGGGGGGCCATCGTCAACATCGCCTCCATCAGCGCGGTCGTCGCGCGGCAGGCGAACCTCGCCTACTCGGCGTCGAAGGCGGCCCTCGTGCGGGTGACCCAGGACCTCGGCCTCGATCTCGCGCCGCACGGGATCCGGGTCAACGCCATCACCCCGGGCTCCACCGACACCCCGATGATCCGGAACTACGACGACCCCGACGCGATGCGCGAGGCGATGCTGCGCGGGAGCCTCGAGAAGTACCGGATCGGGATCCCCCTCGGGAGGCTCGCGATCCCCGAGGACCACGCCGCCGCGGTCGCCTTCCTGGTCTCCGACGCGGCACGCCACATGACCGGCCAGAACCTCGTCATCGACGGCGGCCAGACCCTCGCCTGACCGGGCG